>DATJYM010000101.1:0-10660 GCA_035499615.1 Candidatus Acidiferrales bacterium
ATTTTTCTACAGTTTGTTTCTCAAGAGCGACGGCAGTCTTTGGGCTACGGGTTATATCACCTCTGGCCCGTTTAGCTTCATTACTTACCTTGGCACCAATCAACCCCAACTGGTCGCTGCCAGCAACGTCACGGCGATTGCCGCAGGAGCCGACCACAGTCTGTTTCTCAAGAGCGACGGCAGTCTCTGGGGTATGTTCGCTAACAGCTCTGGCGAATTGGGCGACGGCACTTACACCGGCACCAACCAACCCGAACAGATTGAGGCCAGCAACGTCACGGCGATTGCCGCAGGAAATGGCTTCAGTTTGTTTCTCAGGAGCGACGGCAGTCTCTGGGGTATGGGCGCCGGCGAGTGGGGCGAATTGGGCGACGGTACATACAACTACACCAACCAACCCGAACAGATTGAGGCCAGCAACGTTACGGCGATTGCCGCAGGAACTGGGTTCAGTTTGTTTCTCAAGAGTGACGGAAGTCTCTGGGCCATGGGCTGGAACGGTCTGGCCGAACCGGGCGATGGCGATTTCGTCCAAAAAACCAACCGCCCGCAGATGATTGTTGCCAGCAACGTCACCGCGATTGCCGCAGGCTATAACCACGTTCTGTTCCTAAAAAACGATACCAGCCTGTGGAGCTTGGGTTACAACGATTATGGCCAGTTAGGTGATGGCACTTACAACAATACCAACCAACCGGAGCAAATTGTGGGCGGCAACGTCATAGCGATTGCAGCAGGACTTGAATTCAGTCTGTTTATTAAAAGTGACGGCAGCTTGTGGGGCATGGGCAATAATAACTTAGGCCAGTTGGGGGACGGCACTTACAATAATACGAACCGTCCAGAGCAAATCGTCGTGGGCCCACCGGGCTACAATCAAATCTCGATCCATCTCTTGGACGGAACCGATGTTGGTTTGTCCTATGTAGGCATGGCTGGAACGAATTACGAACTGGACCGTTCCTTCAGCCTGACACCGGCCAACTGGGTGCCGCAGGCCACCAACCCCGCAGGCGCGGGCGGAGCACTGGTGTTTACTAACACGCTTAATCCGGCGTTTAACAATTTCTGGCGCATCCATTCTGTGCCGTGATTAAAGGTTGGCTGAGACCGCGCTGGCGCCAGCGGCCACCGCGTATTGAGTTTATGGACGATTTGAGTTATACAACGATTATCGAGCGTGCCACGGTACTCGCCGTTGGGTGTGCTCCAGCATTGGAACGTTAGGCCGATATATGTTTCACACGTCCAGAATTATCAGCAGCCTTTTCCTGTCGGTGTCCCTTTTCACCTTGAACGGTTGCATGACGAATAACGCCATCAACCACGCTCAAGGGATATCGAGTCGGAGTTTCCCTTCGGGAACGGGCGAGGACATCGATTACCATATGCATTTCCAGCCGCATCCTGCGTATTATGGTTTGGTGCCACTGACGATTCCCGCCGACGTAGTGACATCCCCATTTCAGCTTGGATACTATTTGTTGCACAAACATGGACAACCGCCGGACAGCATAAATGATTCGCAGTGAGTTAACTCGGCGCGGGAGCCCACGGCAAGTCCCGCAACGGCCAGGACATGGTCCTAATCCGGTGCTTGCAAGCTCTCAGGCCGTAGTTCAGCTTGGGGACGTTATTCAGAAAATCCAGGCCACAATCGCATCGTTACCCTATGGAAATCTTCGCATTTGTGTTCAAGGTGAAACCTGAATGCGGTCACTACCCCAAAGTCAATTTTGGATATGCCAATGTCTATGTAAAGGCAGACAATTTGATTGAAGCCAGATTGCACGCTGCGAAATTGGTTGGAGACACGCACTGGGATGTTCTGGAAATCCTGCAAGACGGTATTGTACACCACCCGTTAACAGATGGCCCGCAGCCAATGGCAAAAGAGCTGTTGCAACATGCGAACGAGCATGGCACAGCAATTCGCGTTTCTGGCATAGGAGTTGACCCCATTGACGCAAGTTCTCAAAACTGACTTCTGACGTGGACTGCCGTTATCCTAAGGCCCAGGACATGGGCAGTTGTTCGCGCTCCCGGCACTTTGGGCAGAAAAGGAAAACCTTCAGTTCACCCGCATCTGACTCGAGTTCACCAATTATCCGCAGTTTGACGCTGCCACACCTGAGGCAGGACACCGTGAACCGCCCGAAAGGGCTGTCAGCGTGTGTTTGAGGCGGCTGGTAGTCTTCCCGGCGCTGAAACCAGCGTGCGGCATTCATGCCCGGAGTTTATCCCACTCCTTGGACAATGGCGGTCCAATCTGATTCTGTAGACTGAGAATCGAAAACAGGCGGCTGCCCGATTTTATGCGAAACGCGCCTGCGCTCATTGCGACGGCGTGCCGTCGTAAGACCAGTTGATGTCCGGGTCGCCGGGATCGCCGATCTTGGCGGCCTTCCTATAGGCCATGTAAGTGTAGCGGTACCAGGCGGCGTGGCCGTCGAGAAACGTCAGATTCGCTCCAGCGTTGTGGCGCGAAGAGAGATGATTGAGCGAGCCGCGCGGAGCACCCAGATCGTTGAGGGGATTTGCACCGTAAAACGGGGTTTCACCGGAGTTGGCCCGCACGTCTGAAAAAAAGACGAATGCCGAAGCATGCAATACCATCGTGGCCTTAAAGGGTGAGCCGGCCGGAACCAGGCCGTTGGTACCTCTGAAATTGATGCCGTAACTGAAGGCCACGCGATTCAGTGGGTTAACTTCCGTGGGAAGAAAACGGGCGGTGGGACAATTGAAAATGCTACGGCCTTTCACAAAGGCAGCGGGGTTGGCCGCGTATTGCCAAAGTGCCTTTTGCGAAACATACGGCGGCAGAGCGTTGAACCAGGCGCCTTTTCCGTAGCCGCCGACGGCAAAACCGGCAAGGTCAGTCCAAAGGATGTTGTCCTGGTCATAACCAGCGCGGGCACCGGGCGTGTTATTGGCAATGCTGAAATCGGGAAAGACCTGTTTATTGTCATCCAAATACATGTCGAGCGCGAGACCCCACTGTCTAAGATTGCTCAGGCAGGCGATGCGGCAGGCTCTTTGTCGGGCGCCCGCCAGCGCGGGCAAAAGCATCGCGGCCAGAATGGCGATGATGGCGATGACCACCAGCAATTCGATCAACGTAAATCCGCGGCGCAAATTCTTTTTCATAGCGGCACAACGATGGCAAAAGCATATTTTGTCCGCCTTCGCCGGGTTGCTGTTTTTTGACGGCAAATTGCGCTCCTTTGCGTTGCGGTTTCTGGCTGTGTAAGGCGCGGCACCGCGCTGGTTGGCGGTGTCTACACGCTCTCGGTGCGGGCGGCGACAGCGAGGATTCAACCGCTCGCTATCGGAGTGGTAGTCGAATATAGTATCATGCTTTAAAGGGCATGGACATCCCGCCGGAAAGTTCGCAGGATGTCTTCCCGAACCCGGACGATTACGAGTGACTGGAAATTCCGTCAGTCTTGGTAATGCGATTGGCTGTGGCAGTGCGCAGCCTGTCGTTCCAGCTATACGAAGGATTCATCAGGTCGTTCGCAGGGTGATAGCCGGGTTCGGGCTCCTGCTTTTAGCCTCGGGCTGTCAGGCACCGATCGGGGCAGACAAAGTGCCTCCCCGGGTGGTCTTTCAACAGGTGCATGGCAATGCCCTGGCCAACGGCAGTACCAGTGCCAACACCCGCGCAATTCTTCATCGTTTCAATCAGGAGAAACAATTCGACCAGTCGCCCGATGCCGCCCTCCGCTTTTTGCACCAAAAGGCAGTGAAGAGCAATGACCCCGATTTATTGTATGCATTGTCGGAATTGAACTACATCGAAGGGGAACGCTTGCGGCGCAGTGTCAAACCCTGGGAGCCGCGCGATGCGCGGGACTACTATCTGGCTTCCGCGGTCTACGCCTGGTTTTTCATTTTTAACAATGCCACCAACCAGCCATTGATGGAATACGACGACCGGTTTCGTGCCGCCTGCAATTTTTACAACCTCGGCTTGAGCTGGGCCCTGACCGGATGGCGGGCGACCAATGCCGTGGCGATTTTGCAGAATGGCAACCGGCATTTACCGGTGGGGGAAATTGACGTCCAACTCGGCCCGTCGGCCTCGGCCGCGCCATTGAATGAGTTCTCGAAATTTCTGGTTGCCGACCAGTTTCTCGTGCGGGGTTTGAGCGTGCGCAACATTCAGCCGGGATTGGGCGCCCCACTGATCGCGGTAGCCCCATCCTCCGCCGAGCCCAGTCTCTCTCGTTGCGCGCCGGCAACGGCTTTTCTGCGGATTGAAGGCCGACTGGAGGACCTCGGACGGAAGCCGTGCAGGGCTTCACTGGAACTATATTCGCCGTTCACCACCAAAACAACGCAGTTTGAGGATCATACCGTTCCGTTGGAAACCGACACGACGGCGCCGTTGGCTTATTCCCTGAACCAGACATTTCTCTGGAGCCTGGGCAACGTCCAGTTTCTCTCGGGGATAGAGCGAATCCCCACCGGTATCTATCTGACGCGCCCCTATCAGCCGGGACTGGTCCCGGTGGTCTTCGTGCACGGCACATTCAGCAGCCCGGTCTGGTGGGCGGAGATGGCAAATACCTTGCTGGCGGACCCGGTGCTTGGGGAGCATTGCCAGTTCTGGTTTTTCATCTATAACAGCGGCAATCCCGTGGTTTATTCCGCCGTCCGGCTCCGCGAGGCATTGACCGCCAGGATCAAGGAACTGGACCCGGATGGCCATGACCCGGCGCTGCAACAAATGGTGGTCATCGGCCACAGTCAAGGCGGGCTATTGACCAAGTTGACGGCCACCGACACTGGCGACCGGCTTTGGCGCGCGATCAACACCAATCGGCTGGAAACGATTAACCTTTCTCAGGCCCAACAGGACTTTGTCCGAAAATACTTTTATTACGAGCGGTTGCCATTTGTGTCGGAGGTGGTTTTCATCAGCACACCCCATCGGGGCAGTTATCTGGCGGGTAATTTTGCCCGTAACCTGGCCCGCAAATTCGTCACTCTGCCCAAACAACTGTTGGACCAGGGTCGGGAGCTCGTCGGCTTGAAGGAAAAGTTGGGCTTGCCGAAGAACCTGAAAGGGATGCCAACGAGTCTGGACAGCATGAGCCCGAATAATCCGGTGCTTCTGGCCCTGGCGGACATCCCGACCGCACCGGGCGTTAAAGCCCACTCCATCATCTCGGTTGAAGGCGACGGCGATTATCATCAAGGCAAGGATGGGCTGGTATCCTATTCCAGCGCTCATGTCGACTACGCTGAGTCGGAGTTTATCGTCCGGAGTTTTCATTCCTGTTTGAGCAACCCCGCTACCATCGAGGAAGTCCGCCGCATCCTGCGTGAACATATTGCATCTTTGCCGCCCGCCGTCTTCGCTCCGCCACCTTCCACCTCGCCGGCGCCTTCACCATGAAACACATGCTCCGACGGTCCCTATATGTCGCCTCCTGGATTTTGCTCTGGGGGATTTTAGCGGGCGTGACGCTCTGGTGTGTCGGGGCAATCTATTATTCGAATCTGCCAACCGAATGGATGCGGGCCGCCGCTGCGGCTGCCTTTGCGGTCGGGACGGTTGTCCTGTTTATCCGGGTGCGACCCCGCCGGCGGGCCTGGCTCATCTTCCTGACCGCTTTCACCGGAATCGTCGTCTGGTTTATCCTGATTCCGCCTTCCAATGACCGCGACTGGCGGCCGGATGTGGCCGTGCTGCCTTACGCCGAAACCAACGGCAACATCATTACCGTTCATAACATCCGGGACTGTGATTATCGCAGTGAAACTGATTACACCGTGCGCCATTACGATCGGACGTTCGACTTGGCGAAGTTACAGTCGGTGGATCTGTTCGTTGTCCATTGGGGCTCGCCGATGATCGCGCACACGATGTTGAGCTTCGGCTTTGGCGGCGGTCAATATCTGTGTTTCTCCATTGAAACGCGCAATCAGAAGGATCAGGCCTATTCGGCCATCAAAGGATTGTTTCGACAATTCGAAATCACGTATGTCGTCGCCGACGAACGGGATCTCGTGCGGTTGCGGACCAATTATCGGGGCGAGCAGGTCTACCTTTACCATTTGAACGTGGACCCGGCCATGGCCAGGCTTGTTTTGCTGGAATACTTCAAACAGATCAACCGTCTGAAAGACCAACCGGAATGGTATAATGCCGTAGGCGACAATTGCACCACCAGTATTCACAAGCTCACTTATCCATACGCAAAAAAGGTCCGTTGCGACTGGCGGATTCTCATCAATGGTTATGTAGATGAGCTGGCTTATGAGGTCGGCACTTTGGACCACTCCCTGCCCTTTGCCGAACTCAAGGCCCGCAGCCTGATCAACGACCGGGCGAAGGCAGCCGACCAGGACCCGCAGTTCTCCGCCCGGATCCGGGAAGGTCTTCCGGGATTTCCTCCCAACGCGTATCTACCACCTGAAAAACCGGTCGGCCCCCCGCCTGCCGGGCAATTGACGACTTGATTTCAAATTGTTTACCGCCCGGAAACCACCGCTTCGGACTGCAAAATGTAATCGATGTGAAGTAACGTCCGGGCCCAAAACAGGGGTTGCTTCAGGCCCAGACACAAAGAAGTCACCGCTTTGCGGGCGGTTCGCAGTAGATGTCAATAAGGGCAAGCCACTGAAAGGAATGACCATCGTCGAATTCTTGCGAATCAGAATATGTGACCTCGATAATCATCAATCCAGCCGCCAGCACCCGACATGCCACAGTCATCGAGACGGTTTCATCCAATACGATTTGGCCGAGGGCACGGAGTTGGAAGGATATAAATGCGAACATTGACGGCCTTTTTTTCCAGGCCCCGCAGATTCGTGGTGTGAAATTATTTTTCCCGGCATCTACGACCCGTCGCGCACCGATGGCTCGTTTTGAACAAACCGAAAATAAAAAAACAGCCGGCAGCACACCTCGGCGGATCACGGCGCGCGCTTCGTCCGGGGGCGGGATGGAAGGTTGTGAGGAAGACGCTCATGGATTTGGATTGACCTTGGATGGATTACGTAGAGATTTTTCCGAACGTCCGGATGTTCCCACTTTTACATGAGCGGTTCGGGATGTTTCGGAAAAGGGCATGCGGCTGTTCGTGTTCCCTTTCAAGCCATAACCTTTATCCACATGAGTGACCCCATCCTGTCGGTCGGCGAAAAAAATAAGCCTCCGGCATCACCGTGCCTGGCGGTCGTGGTCCCGGTTTATAACGAGGCCGGGACCATTGCCGATGTCCTCAAATCGGTGCTGCGGCAGCCGCTGGTGCAGGAATTGATTGTGGTGGATGATGCTTCACGCGATGGAACCTGGGAATTGCTGCAAACCCTGGCGAAATCGGACGCGCGCATCAGATTATTCCGCCATGAGGCCAATCAGGGCAAAGGCGCGGCGTTGCGGACCGGATTCACCCAGGTTACGGCGCCGCTCGTGCTGGTGCAGGACGCCGATCTTGAATATGATCCGACCGAATATCCACTCCTGACCGGCCCTATCCTGGCGGGCAAGGCGGACGTGGTATTCGGCTCCCGATTCATGGGCTCCAGCGCCCATCGTGTGCTTTATTTCTGGCATTCGCTCGGCAACAAGCTCCTCACCACCTGTTCCAACATGGCCACCAATCTCAACCTCACGGACATGGAAGCCGGCTTCAAGGCTTTCCGGCGCGAGGTTATCCAGAAAATCAATATTCAGGAGGACCGCTTCGGGTTTGAGCCGGAGATCGTGGCCAAGGTCAGCCGGCTGAAAGTGAGGATTTATGAAGTGGCGATTTCCTATTACGGCAGAACGTATGCCGAAGGGAAGAAAGTCGGGTGGCAGGATGGTGTCAGCGCACTGCGGTGTATCGTCAAATACAACTTTTTCCCGCAAATTTAAAATTTCCACGCCACCTGCCGGCTTACCAGCGCGGATTGCGGCCGGGAAAAGGCATGCGGCCCAGAACCGCGGATTTGGCCCCGACCATGGGCAGCGAGAGCGAGTGCAGTTGGGAGAAGCGCCCCACGTCACGCGCCTCAACCACCGCCAGGTCGTCATAATAAATCACCTGCCAGCCGGGACGACGAGCCAGCGCCTGCGCGCCGGCAAGGTTCGCCGGCAGCAGGGCAAAATCGGCCTGATCGATGTCCAGCACGTGTTCATCAAACGGCTCGCCATTGTAAAATCTCCAATGTGCATCAATTAATTCATGCGAGTAACACGTGTCGAGACGGCCATCCAGGGACGGGGGGCAGCCCGGGAGACGAAAAATCAACATCTCGCCCCAATCGAAGAACGTCAATACACGCCCATGCAACTGATTTTCCTGCAAGAAAGCGATGGCGCCCGTGGGATATTGCGAGCGTGGAACCTCCATCGTCAAGGGATGCTCCTTGTGCAGCGTGAAGGTGGCCACCCCGATGCCCGCGGCAACCACGGCGGACAGGAGCATGGCGAGATTCTGGAAAGCAGCCCTTTGGCCCAGCGCCTCCAAATGTTCAAAATGCCGGCGGAACCGGGCGAGTGCGCTGGCCAGGTGCGGCGGCACCAGTGCCAATGCGACCAGACAAAACAGCGGCGTATTGCGCAAGGCCCGCCAGCCCAGGAAGGCGAACGCAGCGCAGACCGCCAGTTCCCACCAGACGCGTTTCTCCTTTGTGAAAGCCCAGCTGAAACCGGCCAGCACCAGCACAATAAAAAAAGCGGCGTGGTCCCAGTCCAGCGGTGTCGGATTCCATTCGGCAATCTGGGGTCTCAACCATAGGACGCTGCCGATCAACCAGCGGAGCAATCCCGGTCCCCACGGATTGCACAACAGCGCCGCACCGGCGGCAAGGACCCCGAGCCATAGGGTCATCACCATTTTCCATTCCTTTGTCCTTCCAGATTCATTCAACGCAACCCGGTATGGTGTCTTTCGGATGATGTTCCAAACGAGTTGAATGGTTGTAACTCCGGCGGCCAGGCCCAGGACTCCGTACCCGGCCAGCACGCCGCCATGGGTATTGATCCAGAGCAGAAACAAGACCGGCAGCGCCAGCGCCCAAAGCGGTTTGCCGGAGTGGATCTGTTGCAACAGCAGCAATTCCAGAGACAGGAACAGTGCCGTGAAAATTTGCGGCCGGGCGGCGAACCCATAAGAAATTTCCACCACAGCCAGGGCGGCAAAGGCCCAGGCGACAAACCGCGCCGGCCAGGTCAGGCTTTGAGCGCCCAGACGCAGGCACACGGCGAAGGCCGCGAGTCCAACGACCATTTTCAGCAGTAAAACACCCGGCCCGCCCCAAGCCGTGTAAAAGAGCGCCAGAATGATTTCCGCGATCCATTCATGATTGATCCAGGGCTGGCCGTAAGCCGTCCACGAATAAATATCCGTTTTGGGAATGGTCTGGCTGTGCAGCATTTGCTGGCCGAAAACGAGGTGCCCCCACAGATCCAGGTCAACGGTGTTTTCCGAAAACTGAAAAACGGCCAGCAACAGGACCGCCGTGCAGAACCAGAATTTCAAATTCTTCATTCAAATAAATTTGGACCGGCCAAGAAATAACAGTTCGCCTTCACTTTCGCAGCACAGATTTTTGTCTGCGGGATTGACAGCCGCCGGGCGCTTTTCTACCTTCACCCGGCAAAGACACCCGCTTTGCCCCGAATCAACATTCGGGGATTTTTATTGCGTGGGACAGGCATCAGCCTGTCATCGAAAATCAGAGACAGGCTGGAAGCCTGTCCTACATTATTTATGGCAAATACAATTCTGGTGGGCGCCCAATGGGGCGACGAAGGCAAAGGCAAAATCATTGATGTATTGACGGAGAAGGCGGACGTGGTGGTCCGTTACGCCGGCGGCAATAACGCCGGTCACACGGTCTTTATCGGAAAGAAGAAATATGTCCTGCACCTGGTTCCTTCGGGCATTCTGCGAAAAGGCAAACTATGCGTCATCGGCAACGGCGTCGTGGTGGACCCGGTCAACCTGGTCGAGGAAATCCAGGGACTGCGAAAGCTCGGCGTCCGGGTCAGCCCGGACAACTTTGTTCTGAGCGAAACGGCGCATGTCGTCCTTCCCTATCATCGCGAACTGGATGCGCAACGTGAAGTTCTCAAGGGCAAAAACAAGATCGGCACAACCAAGCGTGGCATCGGGCCGGCTTATGGCGACAAGGCGGCCCGCGTCGGTCTGCGGGTAAACGATTTGATCGACCGGGCGCGCCTCGAAGAAAAGCTTTCGCTGCGGATCCGTGAAAACAATGCCGTCCTTAAATCGCTGGGCGCCCGGCCGCTCTCGTTTAAAACGGTTTTCTCCGATTACCGTGCGGCTGGAAGGTTTCTGAAGCCCTTTGTGCAAAACACCGTCGTGCTTATGCATGAGGCCATGCGCCGAAACGCCGGGATTTTGTTTGAAGGCGCGCAAGGGACGTTCCTCGACATCGACCACGGCACGTATCCGTTCGTCACGTCGTCAAACACGACAGCGGGCGGTGCGTGCACCGGTTCCGGAGTGCCGCCACATCGCATGGACCGGGTTGTGGGCGTGATGAAAGCCTACACCACGCGCGTCGGAGAGGGACCTTTTCCGACGGAAAACCAGGAGATTTCCGATTTGTTGCACGGGATGGGACGTGAATTCGGAGCGACCACCGGCCGGGCACGCCGCTGTGGCTGGTTCGATTCCGTCGCCACGCG
>DATJYM010000102.1:0-15503 GCA_035499615.1 Candidatus Acidiferrales bacterium
ATGTGAGTGAAGCAGTGGAGTGGGCGGAGGAACATTTGTTCGACCGAAATTCGGTGGTGCTGGAATGTCAGATTTGGCAGGAAGCCTTGGGCCGGGCGCGCGGTGAGAGCTTCTCAGTTTCCGATCTGAAGGATTTCACGCAACGACGCGGCTATATCCGGGACGATGCGCGGCCAGGTGAGATAACCCTGCGTGAAGTTTTGCTTCGCGAATGGGAAATCGTTCAGACGGCAAAACAGGGCGTTGCCGAGTGTCACGTATTGGTAGCTGATCCACAACCGTTGAATCCAAAGTTGGACGATGAGCAACGTAATGCGCTGGATGCCCTGCTTGGTTCAACCGACAGAATTTCCATTTTTCGCGGCGGCGCTGGCACGGGGAAAAGTTTTGTCCTGCGGGATTTGGTTGAGCAGGCGCAACGGTCCGGGCGGCGTGTGGTTGTGCTGGCACCCCAGCGCCAACAGGTCGCGGACATGGAAAAGGCCGGCTTGCCATCGCCGACGACGGTCGCGAATTTCCTGCTCAAGCGTGAGCTTGCTGGTAACGCCCTGATTGTGGTGGACGAGGCCGGTCAAATCGGCGGTCGGCAAATGCTCGAACTCCTGCGGATTGCCCGCGAGAAGAATGGCCGGGTAATTCTGTCCGGGGATACCCGGCAACATGGGGCGGTTGAGGCTTCTGATGCGCTACTTGCCATTGCGCGACATTCCGGC
This sequence comes from Candidatus Acidiferrales bacterium, assembly GCA_035499615.1. Lineage (GTDB taxonomy): Bacteria > Verrucomicrobiota > Verrucomicrobiia > Limisphaerales > UBA11358 > UBA11358. Next base: position 714 of record DATJYM010000102.1, read on the forward strand.
GTCAAGCCCGTCGAATTACACACGGTCCGCCGTCAAGACCCGGCGTTGGGTCGCACAATCTCCGAACGTGCCCGTATCAAGCAATATCGCCAAGCCGTCGAAGCAGCGGCGGCTGGCAAGCTGGTCGACTCATTCAATCGGCTCGACCAGTTGGGTGCCGTCGTCGAGTGCGGATTGGGTGAACAAGCCGACAAGCTCGCCGAAGAATACGTCCGTTTCGTGGAACAAAACGAATCTGCCGTCGTCGTGTCGCAAACCTGGGGTGAAGTGCATCGCGTGAATTCGCGCGTCAGGGATGCGCTCAAGTCGAAAGGGTTGCTTGGTGCAAGTGACACGACGATTCAGGTGTTGGACAAGCTCGATCTCACTAACGCGCAAAAGCGTGACAAGCGGTTTTATCCACCGGAGGCCGTTGTCGTGTTCAATCAGAAAATTCAAAAGAAAGAGCCGGGCACAACTGGAAAACTGGCTGGCGTCGTCAAGCTGGGCGTTCTCGTTGAGGTGGAGGGAAAATTCGTCACTGTCTCAAACAAATTGCTGAACCGGATTACGGTTTGCCGACCGCGTGAAATTGCTATTTCAACCGGCGACCGTCTCCATCTCAAGGCCAACCGCAAACTTGCGGCCGGTGGCAGGGCCACGAATGGCGAATTCGTTTTGGTAAAGGCTGTGCGCGCCGATGGCATGGTCGAACTGGCCGATGGCCGGGTTTTGGACAAATCATTCCGTGAATTTCTGCCCGGCTACGCAGTCACGTCCTACGGGTCACAGGGCAAGACCGTGGATCACGTTTTGTTTTCCGACTCGACCATCAAGGCGGCAACCAATGCACAGCAATGGTATGTGACCATTTCACGCGGGCGGCGCGGCATCCGCATTTTCACGCCGGACAAGAAGCAGCTTCGCGAAAATGTTGCGCGTTCCGGTCATCGCCCCCTGGCGATTGAGTTCGCACCTGACTCCGCTCCTCGCCGTGTGGTCCGCATTTGGGAGCGGCTTCATGGCTTTATGCTCCGGTTTGGCCGTCGAGCCGCCGACAACTTTGTCCGGCGGAAAATTGCCAGCCGGCATCATCGCAATCGTCAACCAGCACAAAAATATGAGCACAAAATCACCTGAATGTTGGGCGAACGACACCCAAGCGCGTTCCGTTCGCATTGAAATATCTCCAGAGCAATCATTGCTGCTTCCGCATGACGACTTCGCCTTTGGCGAACTCAAGCGTGAGGGCAAGGAACAAGTTCTCCGGCTGGTCTTCGCCATGCACGAGGTAATGGTCCGCGGATACTCCCTGCGGCGCATCGAGACGGCAATGCAACGGATGGAATTGTCGCTCCTGACAACATTGCCGAGCAGCCAGCGTTCTTTAATCGCCGATGGCCAGCCGGTCGTCCTCGAAATTGTCGTTACCAAAACCGCGAAACAGGAATCGCAGCCAGTAAATAGTTCAAATTGAGCAAACTATTGGCTGCACAGTTCCTCAAAAAAGTTGAGGATGTGTGCATGGCGAAGAAAAGCAATCCATTTGCCGCCCTGATGACAATTGCCCAAGACCAGCAAGGGTATTTCACTACGATGCAGGCCATTGAGGCCGGCAATGCTGACAACACTCATCCCTACCATGTCCGGGCAGGAAATTGGGAGCGGGTTTGGCGCGGCATTTACCGGATGACGCATCTCCCGCTGCCGGAACGTTGGGTCACAAAAGCAAAGCTCTGCATCGCACTTATGCTAAAAAAACCACATAATTCTTCCCTCACAGGTGGAATATGAAACGCCGCATCAGGCCTTGTTACCCTCCTTGTTCTAACCTGCGGACGAGGTGAGTCGCCTCAGTAACGGCATCAAAATATGTGGGAACAGGAGGTACTAGGCCACGCCGGCCAATGACCCCATAGTCAACAACGCCAAAACTTTTCTCACAGGTTGTGGGGCCGAGGCAGTTGTGATGGGCGTAATGGGAGTGGGCACTATCGCGGGGCTTACCAGGTGCTTGGATTTATTCGAGTTATGGTGGCGACGTCCGCGCGACGGTTTGGTGGAGTTTGTTTGTTTCATAAAATTCAATTCTTGCCGGGTTGTTGATCTTTTTCATTTGGCTGCATACGGACGACCAAAACCGGACATGGCGCTTGGCGGATTACCCGTTCTGCCGTGCTGCCCAGAAAGACGCGAGCGAGGCCGGTTCGGCCATGTGTGGCGATAATGATTAGGTCGGTTTTCTGATTGTTGGCCGTCTGGAGAATAACCTGATCAGGAATACCTTCCTTAACAAGAGATCGCCATGCCACCAGTTGTCGTGATTTTTCCCGTTCCCAGAGGCTGGCAATGTTGTGTTCGGCGGTGACGGCGATTCGATCAAAATCCGGCCCAACATAAAGCCCGTCCGAAGGGAAGGACGCCGGCTCGATAACGTGCAGCAGGGTAAGTCGGGCGCCAAACTGTCTGGCGACCGACATGGCATACCTCAGGGCGTAATTCGAATGTTCAGAAAAATCTGTTGGCACGAGAATCTCTTGGATGTGCAATGCCTGCCCGCACGACCCGACCTTGTCCGGTTGATTCTGCGGGCTGTGTTCGCTGGTTTGTCGGACGGGATGAGATGTGCCGTTCCGCTGAGTTCTGGATTCGGTTTTCATAGTTCGCTCATTTTTATACCGTCGAATTTCCTTTCGCCGAGAGGCCGTGAACCACTTGGCCATAAGCGCCGGCGAAATTGTCTGCAAAAAGATGTCGGATGGCGGTCATGGCCACTTCAGCATCGGGACCACTGGCCACAAACGTCAGGCGCGTCCCGTAACCGGCCGCCAGACTTAGCAGACCTAGAATGCTTCTACCGTCCACCTGCACACCACGGCATTCCACAGTCATTTTACAATTGAAGTCTGCCAATGTCTTAACGAACAAAGCAGCAGGCCGGCAGTGCAGTCCTTGACGATTGAGGAGAACAAGCGTTTGCCTGACCCAGGGGATCTTAGTTGGAAGGCAGACCACGGGAGCTTTGGCTGACGGTGCTTCTCTGGATAAAATTGCGTTCATGGATGGGAAAAGGGTTGCACCGGGATTTGCTTCTGCCGGCTTTTGTCCGAAGCGTCATTGCCGGATGATGGAGTCCCTCTGGCCGCTGTTGGACGGGGAAAATCAAGGTCCGTCTGGGCGAGGATGTTAAAATAGTTCGTGAAAATGTTCAGTCCAACATTGGCCAATACTTCAATGATTTCCGCCTCTGAAAATCCGACCTTTCGCATGGCCAAAAAGTCGTTATCGCTGATCTCGCCGCGTTGGAGCACGACAGCCTGGACAAAGTGCAGCATGGCTTGGGTCTTCGGGTCGTTCGCCGAGGCTTTTCGAGAGGACTGAATTTCCGCGTCACTCAAGCCGATTTCCCGCGCATTCTTCTCATGGACCGCAAGGCAATATGCCGAGCCGTTGATCTCAGCGACCGCGAGGGCAATTTTCTGGCGCTGATGCGGCGTCAGTTCGCCGTTGGCCAGCGACTCTTCGGCTTGGACGTAGGCATTCAGGGCTGCGCTGGATTTGGCCAAAAGCACCAGAAAATTCGGAATACCCTTGCCAGTCAGACGAAGCCTGGCCGTAATATCCGGCAAATCCCTGGCAGATTGCCATGTCTGAATTGGAGTCAAACGCCACATAACGATTTTGGTTTCCTGGCTGCCGTTTCGATTCATCGGCGACCGAGAATTTTAAGCACAGCATGTGCCAGAGGAATCTGAACGTCGAATCTTCGATTTTGCGCGCAGCGGAGCAACGGGAATCACACTCCCGTGCGTTGCGAGGATTCGCAAATTGCAATATCGCGCAGTGCGACTGCGAATTTTCGTCTGAAAACGGGCTGCAATAACAAAGGTCTAGTCCGCTGATTTCAACGGCTTTTTCAAACCCAGCCGCTTGACCCGTGAAATCAAGGTGGTGGGCTTAAGACCTAGCAATTCCGCCGCACCGCCAGGGCCATGGATTTTCCAGTGGGCCTTGTTCAACGCCGCCAGCACGTTGCCCCGCTCGCGCTGCTGGAATTCGGTATCCGTCAGGATGTCATCACTCGGCTTGCTGGAGATGGCGGGCGTCATGGCGGTCGGCGTTTTAATGTCAGCCCTTGAGAAGTCGAAATTCAGCACACCGTTTTGGGCCAAAATCAAAGCCCGCTCGATAGTATTCTGCAATTCGCGCACATTGCCGGGCCAGTCGTAACTTTGCAGTTCAACGATATCGGCGCGGGTCAGCCGGGCGGCGGGCAAACTCAGCCGACGAACGGCCTGCTCAAGAAAATGGGCGGCGAGCAGCGGAATATCCTCCCTGCGTTTCCGCAACGGCACAACTTCGACTGGAAAAACGTTGAGGCGGTAATAAAGGTCCTGTCGGAAACGACCCGTCTCGACATCCTTCTTCAGATTGCGATTGGTCGCGGCGATGATGCGAACGTCCACCGTCCGGGTTTTCTCCTCGCCGACGCGCTCGTATTGCTTTTCCTGTAACACCCGAAGAAATTTGCTTTGCAGTTCCTGTGGGATTTCACCGACTTCATCCAGGAACAGCGTGCCGCCGTCTGCGGCTTCAAAACGGCCGGCGCGATCTTTCAGCGCGCCGGTGAACGCGCCTTTCACATGCCCAAAAAACTCGCTTTCGTACAATTCCCTCGGGATGGAGGCGCAGTTCACCCGGATCAACGGCCGCTGGCTCCGGCGGCTGTGCCGGTGGATTTCCCGCGCGACCAGTTCCTTGCCGGTGCCGGATTCGCCGAGGATCAACACGGTCGCATCGGTTCGGGCAACTTTTTCCACCTGTCGCAGCAAAAGTTTCAACGCCTGGCTCTCACCAACGATATCGCCGAACGCCCTGGCTTCCTTGACCTCCTCCTGAAGATAGGTGTTCTCCAATTCGAGCTGGTGCTTGAGGCGTTCGTTTTCCTCGAAGGCACGGGCGTTGACAATGGCCGTGGCAATGTGGTCGGCAAAAATCCGTACCCAGGTCGGGCCTTGGGCCGGCGTGGGAATGCGACTGAACAACGCCACGACGCCGAGCGTTTCATCGTCAAAAATAATCGGTTGCGCATCCAATCCATGGATTCCAACTTGCGTGGCCCAGTTGTTTTCACCAATCCCGCTGCGATCTTCGTCAGCATTGCTGGTGACAAAAGGTTTTCCACTGGAAGCGACCCGTCCAATTTCGCCGAAGCCGGGCGGAATCCGGCCGAATTGCTCCCTGGTTTTGCTCCAGCGTTCGGCGTCTGAGATCTCCAACGGAGAGCGGGCACTGGCTACGAGGTGCAGACAACGGCTCCGGTCGGCGCATTGCGCCTGTCGGGAGCAGGAAGAACACACGTCGCCCCTATCCAACAGCCACAAGGCAGCCAGGGCAACATGCGGACGTTCTGCCATACGTTGGACAACCTTGTTGAACAACCGGTCCGCAGACCGCTCGCAGGCAACCTCCAAAAGGAGCTTTGCCAGCGACTCAAACTCCGGTCTGTAATCAGGCGCCAATTGCATAGGAAGGAGGATGTCATCAGCCGAACTGACGACACCCATTCATCATGACAAAGATGTCAGAGGCAGGCAATGCCTGCCTCACCTCTTTTGCCAATTTTCTAGCAATTATTGTTAAAAACCATCCCTCCTAAAAGATTCTGGCTGGCGCGTAAGACGTATCAGCATCAACATTACGAAATTGATAGGGCAATCAATTCGCGCGATTAGTCGTCCCGGAAATCGCCCCGTAAACAGGTGAATTTGTTTGCTCCCTCGCCGAGGTTGGATTTCGCGTCGAAGTTTTCGCCGGAATTTTAAGAATTTGGCCGGTGACAATCCGGTCAGTTGTGAGACCATTTTCCTGCCGGATCGCCTTGGGAGTGGTGCCAAACCGACCGGCGATGCGGCTCAACGTGTCGCCGGACTGCACAGCGTAGGCGGTATCGCGAGTGGCACCTTCGGTCGTGGTGGTGGTTGCCGTGCCGGCCGCAGTTAGGCTGCTGGATGTAGGAATTTGAATCTTCTGGCCGATGCGCAACCGCGTCGGGTCAACGTCGGGATTTGCCTCAATGATGGCTTTAATTGAAACATGAAATCGCTTTGCCACTGTGCTAAACATATCGCCTTTTGCAATGGTATATTCGACTGCGCTTGACGACAAAGTTGTGGGCGGGTTGGTCACCACCAATTGAACCGTCGAATTACTTGAGGCAGCGGGGCTGTTGGTCGCCAGAAAAGGAGTTGGCGCGTTGGTGGCGGTGGACTCCGACAACGGCACCGACTGTTCCTGCCGGCAACCTTGGATCAGCAGTGCCAGCAGCACGGCTGCATTGATGCCCAAAACGGATAGCACCGCCGTTTTGAAGCGGCGGCGGGTTTTCATCTGCCGGTCGGGCAGATTCTGGATGACGAACAAATTTGAGCTTTTCATACTGAACGCGCGGTGGCGCTCGCTTTGTGGTATTGAGGGGGCGTGTGATGCCGCACGCCCCCTTTCCGCCTCGGTTCATCCGACCCGGCATCAATTGGCGAACCCCACATTTGATAATCGCGGCATCGAGCCGCTGCACTACCGACATCACTAAACGCCATTACACATTCCGTGCCAGCCGAAGTTAAGTCGGAACGCATTGATTTGCAGATTATTGCCGAACTGAACCAGTTTGCGAGGAATCGCAATTTGCAAAATCTCGCAGGCCGGTTGCGAAATTGCGCTTTCACCGCAACCAAGGTTTGAGCACAAAATGTAGAGGAACGTGAACATGGCTGCACAGTCGGCAAAGATCACCTGCGGAAGGTTGGACGATCAGGGATTTCAGAACAGACTCCCGACAAACTGCACCTCCACCTGAGTCTGCGGACAATAGAATCGGAACGCGAAGCTTTGGAAAATGGGGCGATGAAGGAGGACGAGGTGTTGAAATTTATTCTGCGAAATCTTGCAAATTGCGATTCCTCGCAGGGCCGGTTCGCACAGGCTCGACCAGCGTTTCCTAGCAAAATGCGGGCGATCCCGGTTTGATTTCGGGTGGCACGAATCCTGTAATCCAGAATTTCAGCCGGACGAGTCGCGCATTGCCGACTCGTCCGATTACCAAAAAACGACCATGAAGAAATCACTCCAAACTATCGTCGAAGTGGAGCTCACCGTCTGTGTCCTGACGGCAGCAGCGGCGGCACTCATTTTGATGATTGGCCATACCGTGTGGAAAGAAATGATAAACCAACCGCAGCAGAATACGCAAACAGATGAACCGCTAAAGGCGGCCGTTTGCACCGAAACTCGAATCTCGCCGCCTGACCCAGCCGCGGGGTTCCCGAAGAAGTTCCGGCGGGAACTTTTCTTGAAAGATCAACGCTCACTGCCGAAGGCGCAGTTTGTTCGGCTATATTCTCTTGGGACCCGGCAACAGATGGATTGACGACATGCAATCGCCAAGCACCATGAACATTTTTGAATCCAAAAATCCGTTCAGGGCAACCGACTCCGGTGCCATTGAAGTTCTGGTGCCAAGCAGCCGGGACCGTTCCGGCGAAAGCGATGTAGCCGGCGCGGACAACCGATGGGTTCCGCCTGTGGATATTCTTGAGAACCGGACGGCCTACTTGTTCAAAGCCGATTTGCCCGGCTTGAAAGTTGGCGAGGTTCGCGTCGTCCGCATCAGCGAAACGTTGGTCATCAGCGGCCACCGGAATTTGGGATACCGGCAAAAACCCCTGCGCTCGGAACGCCCGCACGGTTATTTCATCCGGCGGCTTCCACTGCCGGACAACGCCAGCCGGGAGCAAATTCAAGCCAGTCTTTCGGACGGCGTTCTTCAAATCGTAGTCCGCAAGGTTCCATTCGGCGGGCGCGAAGCTGGATACCCAAATGACTTGGAAGTGAACATCAACTAAATCTGGTTCAGCGGAAAAATCTGATTATGGAACGCATTGCGCAAGAGAGTTCACTTGGAAAGCTGCTGGGCTGGTGCGCCAAGCAGAAGGCAACCGACCTTCACGCTCAAGCTGCACGCCGATATGCCTACCGCGTGGACGGGAAACTGCTGCGCATCGCGCCCGAAACGTTTCGCGAGCCAAGCAACGACGACATCAACCAGATGGTACGGCAAGCGTTTTCGGATTCCATTTTTGAGCGGATTCAGAAGCAACATGAAATGGATCTCAGTTTCCTTTGCGGCCAGGTGCGTTACCGTGCCAATTTCAGTAAACAGCAGGGAACACAATCATTTTCCTTCCGGGTCGTGCCGCAGCGCATTCCCAGTTTGGATGATCTTCAATTGCCTTCCACGCTGACCAGTCTGGTACAGGAGCCACGCGGCTTGGTGCTGGTAACGGGTGCAGCGGGTCAGGGCAAAAGCACGACAGCGTGTGTGCTGTTGCAACAGCTCAATGAAACCGCGCCGCTGCGAATCATCACCATCGAGGACCCCATTGAGTATCTGTTTGAGGAAAAGCAGTGCCAGTTCGAGCAGCGCGAGGTGGGCGTGGACACGGATTCATTTGCCGCTGGCATCCGCAACGCCGTGCGTCAAGACCCAGAAATCATTTTCATCGGCGAACTCCGCGACCGCGAAAGTATCCAGGCGGCAATGCAAGCGGCCGAGACGGGGCACTTGGTGCTGGCGACTTTGCACGCCGACTCGGCGGCCCAAGCGCTTGACCGCATCCGCGAATTTTACTCCGCCGAGGAACAGGCCAATGCCAGCGCGTTGCTGGCCCGCACCCTGAACGGAATTGTCTGCCAGCGGCTGATTCCCAGCACATTCAGCCGAAGGATTCCGTGCCTGGAAATCGTGCGGCGCAACCTGGGTATTCAAGAAGCCATCGCCAGAAATGATCTTCACCTCTTAAACGGCTATATCGAGTCCTCGCTCCATGAGGGGATGCACAGCTTCGACCAGTATTTGCTGCAACTGTATCAAAACGGCAGAGTTACGTTGGAAACCGCCAAACATTACGCCATCAACTGGAACAAGGTGGACATGGAGAGCCGTGGATTTGTACCCGCAATGCCGGGGATATTAAAGCCCGAACCGAACCGTTGAACCTTTCCCAGCAGACATGATCACGTAAGTTAGAAATAATATTGAAAGGAAATGAAAATGAAATTAGCGACAAATAGAATCCACCCATTGAAACACCGAAACCGAAGCACCCCGCATAATCTTTCGGCCAAAACTGGAACACCGATTGACAAGGAAAGTTCGGCCCAGGCCGAGCCAACCACACAACCGAAGCTACAGCATGTTGTGATGCATCGTACTTTTCCGAATGCAAAAACGGTGTGCATTGCAGGCTCATTCAATAGATGGGAACCGGCTGCAACTGAAATGGTCAATTTTGGCAGCGACCGCTGGCGTCTGGACCTGATGTTGAAACCGGGAAAATACGAGTATCGGTTCGTGGTGGATGGAAATTGGACCGACGACCCTGTCACTCACAATCAGATCCCGAATCCATTTGGCGGTCACAACAGCGTATTACTCGTGAGCGATCACGACCAATCGAAAACCGCAAAAGATCCACTGGCTTCCGGGCTGAATTGACGACACGGTCCGTGTTCAACCTGCACGAATATGTTACCGACGCACTTCATATTGTTCTTTTTACTGCTCGTCGTCACTTTGAGTGCGTCGGTTTTCAGCTTGTCTGTGATACATCTGAGCGCAAGGAGGGCACAGTGCTGGTATTTGCCCGCCGGACGGTTGCGCAATCATGAACAGGCTCTAGCAAACAAACGGCCAAAGGATTATAAATATCTCAAATGACGACCCTCGGTCCATTTCTTCCAAACCTATCGGCATCAACTCTTATGATAGTGTCCCCGATTTTAAAAAGGCGCATAGCTTCATCCGGCGGGTTTCGTAAAAATTATCCACAAGACGATTAGCATTCCGACTATAGCCATAATTAGCAAAATGGCTGGTCCAATGACTTTTCGCTTTTGGTGCATTTTGAATTTCCTTTCTTCGTGTCCTTGACGAGTTGAAACCGCACGGGGGTTGGATGAGCACGCTGGAAGTCAACGTCTCTGTTCGGCTCTTTTACAGAATGCGTCAGGCAACGTTGTTTTGCAGGCCCCACGCAGGTTGGGTGATTAGCACGCCAATTGATGGCCGCATACCCTGCATACCATTTCGGTCCCCAATTATTCCGTGGCCGGTCGCCTTTTCCGTTTTGCACCGTGTTCATTGTTCAACACCATTCAGTTTTTGTTTTCAAACACTTTAACCAACAATTCATTTTGAAAGCATGGTTTGCGCCGCGGTGCAGGAGGTAAAACTTGAGTCCCATCCGGCAATTCGCCGACCCTGTCGGAACGAAAGGGGGCGCAACTTCGTCAATCGGTCTGCGAAATCTCGACGCTTGCGAACCCTCGCAGTCGGCTTCCTCCAAGATGGCTTCATGAACATTCATTGTTTCTGCGGTTTGTGTTGGTTTGATGTCGTTGGCACGGGTTGTGCAAAAACAATCTTGGCGGTTAAAAATCCGCCGCTGTTGTATGGATACTCTCAACGATGGCATACTACTGGATTGCCTGAACCGGCGTTACGCCACCAAGCAATTCGATCCGCAACGCAAGATTGACCCGGAAGACTGGGCCACGCTCGAAGAGGCACTTTTGCTCACCCCGTCGTCCTTCGGCTTGCAACCGTGGAAATTCGTCGTGGTTACGGACGCGGTGATAAAGAAATATCTGGTTGCCGCATCGTCTGGGCAACGGCAGGTGGCGGATTGCTCCCACCTGGTCGTTTTCACGCGAAAAAATCTTACCGAAAGGGATGTGGATGTTTATCTGGACCGGATCGCCGTGGTCCGCGGGGTGTCGCTTGTCTCACTTGCAAATCTGCGAAGCACGATCATTGCAAAACTATTTAACCAATTCAGCGCCAAACACCGGAATGATTGGGCGGCTCATCAGGTTTACATTGCCTTGGGAAATTTTCTCACCTCCGCGGCGTTGTTGGAAATTGACACCTGCCCGCTGGGCGGTATCGATCCGGATCAATACGACCGGATTCTCGGCCTGCGAAGCCAGGGCTTAAGCACGGTCGTCGCCTGTGCCGCCGGCCACGGTGCGGCAACAGACGCATACGCTTCGCTCAGAAAAGTCCGGTTTCCGAAGGACAAAGTATTCATGGAAGTGAGTACCCATTTCCCGTCGCCATCTGAAAACTGGCGGACAGATGCGATGGGTCAGCCAAGATCCGCCGAATTGAGAAAGGTTCGCACATGAACGCATTAACTCGTTGGAATCCCTTCAGGGAAATGGAGGAATTGCAAAATCGCATGGCCGGCTTCTTCGGGTTGACTCCAGGCCGCCTGTCAAACGGCGCGCAGGAGTCCATGGCCATCGCCGAGTGGACGCCGTCGGTGGACATTGCCGAGGACGATAAGGAGTGGGTCATCAAAGCCGATCTGCCGGAAGTGAAAAAAGAGGACGTCAAGGTGACCGTGGAGAACGGCGTGCTGCGCATCACCGGCGAGCGCAAACTGGAGAAAGAGGAAAAGGGGAGGAAATACCACCGGGTCGAGTGGTCCTACGGCAGTTTTCTGCGCAGCTTCGTGCTGCCGGACGGTGCTGATGGAAGCAAGGTCAACGCCGACTTCAAGGACGGTGTCTTGAAAGTCCGCCTGCCCAAGAACGAGAAAGCCAGGCCGAAAGCCATCGAAGTGAAAGTTGATTAATACGGGGATTACCGGCGGCGGCGGATTTACGTGCCGCCGCCGAGGAGGAAACATTACGATGAATACGCCCATTTACGAAACACTCGCTGCGCAAACGACCGAACGGGAACATCTCACCGATGCTTACGTTACGGCGACAGAGTCCACAAAAATAGTGAACACAGGCGCGTTCAAAATCCAAAGTATTTTAGTGCCCATCAATTCGCTGGAATCAGGCCGCCCCGCCTTGCGCAGCGCGCGTTGGTTCGCCGAACAGTTCGGCGCCAAAATCACAATCCTTTATGCAGCCCTTCCCGGCGGCTCCACTGCCAACCCCCAGGAGTTGCAGGATAAAATCATCTCGTCTATGGGAATTAAGTCAGACCGACTCCGGGCTGTGCTGATCCGTGCCGACGTGACGAATCATCGGCCCATCCGGGAGGCCGCGCGCGAGGAGGCAGCCGACCTGATCATTATCCCGGGAGATTTTCACTGGGGCTTGAACCATTTTTGGCAGACGGACCCACTGGAGCGGCTGATGCGCCATGCACCCTGTCCGCTTCTGATTGTGGCCAATAACGAATCTCACCTCTCGCCAGCAATAGCGAAAGACGAGGTCGGCCGTATAAACACCGACGAAGAACTAAAACGACATTTGTTGATGCAACTCAAACTCAAACTGGGCGACCGGGCCAAAGACATTGGGGTCTCAACCCTTAACAGTATCGTGATGCTGAAAGGCTCCGTGTCCAGTTCCGCCGACAAAAGAATCGCTGTGGAAATCGTAAAACACATGAATGGTGTGCTCGCATGGGCCGACGACATGACACTCCAGTTGCCCGGCGGTCGTCAAATTGCGAGTCGAATCGTATAACCAATGTCTGAAATCCGCCCCGAACCTGGAATCGAACATGCAAGAAAAAATCATAACCTTCGTGCCTGCCAGCGCGCAGGCTCTTTGCCAGAAAGGGTGTGCCGCTCTCAATCAGGGCGACTTTGACAATGCTATCGCCATATTCAATGAGGCCTTGGACGCGGAGCCTGGATTTGTCGAGTGCCGAGAGGTGCTCCGCAGGGCGCAGTGGTTGCGGGCGCAGAAGAACAGGGGATTCCTGAAACGTGCCCTGGAAGAAGTACGTGAATTTCCTGAATTGCTTGAAGCCGAGACCTATTTGCGCTCACAACCGCTCAAGGCTATTCGCATCGCCGAGCATGTGTTGAACCACATTCCAAATAATATTCTGGCTCACAAGATTCTTGCGCGGGCAGCTCTTGGAGCCGATATGCCACGCACCGCTTTGCTCTCATTGGATTTCATTTATTATCACGTTGCCGAACATTTGGCCATCACGCTTGAACTCGTTGACGCATTGACCAGGGCTGGACGGATTCGTGAAGCGATCGCCGTTTGCGGCCGGCTGCAGAAAGATTATCCCGACAATCACCGCGTGTCACGAGCACTGGGCCGTCTGAGCAAGCTCGCCTTTGACACGCGCACCAACGAAATCGCCAAAGCGGCGGCGGCTGAATATTTTTCCCGATTACGAACGACCAATCCAAGTTTTGTAAGAAATTTGGGAGTGCGCCGGAATGGTTCAGTGGCCAACACCCGAAGGGAAGGGGTTTGGGAGAAGAATCTATGAGGTCCGCCATTTTGTTTTGCAAATCCGTGTCATTGACTTTGCTGGTGATGTTATTTTGGACCGGTTGCGCCACTTCAAGCACCATACAATCGCGCGAACAGGAGCGGGCCGCCGCTTATGCCGCGTTTTCGCCGGAAACCAGAAGGCTGGTGAATCAAAGCCGGATCAGCGTCGGCATGACCACCAACGCGGTTTATATCGCCTGGGGGCCGCCCGATGAAGTGATTGAAGCCACAGACCAGCATGGCGCAGTCACGATTTGGGAATATTTCGCCGTTGCTTGGGAGGAGAACGAGTATTCGGCGGACGGGCCTGATCCGAACCTGGCGTATGACTTTAAATCGCAAACTTATGTGTGCGCTATGGTCGTGTTCAGAGCCGGCCTGGTTCGGAGATGGGACATGTTACACTCACCGGATGATGACCTGCGTCAACAGGGGAATTGCCTGGATTTCAAGCAATGACTCTGGACCAGCTTGGCACGATGATTTTAGATCTTTCGATAAACTTTAACCAACCTTTAACTGAAGAAATATTATGAAAATGACGAAGCTGGCTTACCCTCTGGCATTGGGGCTGATTGTCACGGTTTCAGCCACTGGTTGCTGGAACCATAGACCTTATCGCGTCACGCCGATTCCGCCGGGGCAGAGTGCTCAGGTTGGCGAACTGCCTCCAGGAGGCACCATGTCCGGTGGACAGCCGGCTGGCGGTGGCCAGACGGCGAGCTTGGAGAATTTCAAAGGCATGCCGGAAGATCGCGCAGCGCTCGCGGCGTACACGATTCACTTTGCCTTTGACAGTGCCGTTATCCGCAGCAGCGAGCGGGCGAACCTTCAGGCCGTTGCGTCGGCCTTGAATTCTAATTCCAGTGACAAGCTGCTCATCGAAGGCAATTGCGACGAGCGCGGCACCGAGGAATACAACCGCGCGCTGGGCGAACGTCGTGCGCTGGCTGCGCGTCAAGCCTTGCAGAGATTGGGCGTGGACCCGTCGCGCGTTCGCACCATCAGCTACGGCAAGGACAGGCCGGTGGATTCCGGCCACGACGAATCCGCCTGGGCCAAGAATCGCCGCGACGATTTCATCCTTCTCCATCCCGGGAGCGGAGTTTGAGCATAATGACACGACGCAAACTGGCGCAGCACTTTTTCCAGTGAAATTGCCAGTGATTGTTACCAAAAGTTCACCCTAGTTACCGCTAGTTACGCTTGAACAACACGAGAAAATCGGCTATTTATACAACAGGTAGTGCGAATTGATGTCCGATTTCGACCCTCGCCTGCTTCCGGTCAGACTCGCACCTTGACTCCAGCCTTGAACCGATTTGATCCTGCTTTTCGCGCCGAGCCTTTTGATGGAGGTTTTTGATCAATCGAGATTTCCTTGCCGTAATCGGAAAGCAACTCGCCGACCGGTAGAGCCGCTCGTTGTCGCGGATCAGTGTAATGGCTTGCCGTCATTTGAATCGTGGAGTGCCTAAGTTGAGC
>DATJYM010000103.1:0-7750 GCA_035499615.1 Candidatus Acidiferrales bacterium
CCTCCGTTTGCTCCTGTTCAAAACAGCAGGTTGACAGGACTTACAGGGTTCTAAAAGTTCATCGGGTTCGTTCAAATGCCGTCCGCCAGAACCATTCACTGCGCGCAACGAACCGGACCAGGACCTCTTGGAGCGACGGTGCGAGTAGCATGCGCTGCAACCATTTGGCCCAAGCCAGCCGCCGCGCAAAGGCGGCATCACACTGGCTGGCAATCGCTTGCCGCGTCTCGCTCCAGGCCACCTCGCCGCGGCTCCAGGCCGCCAGCGGTTCGATCGCCATCCCGGCGGACTCGAACGCCATGGACATACCGTTCCCCGTCACGGGCGGAATCATGGTGATGGCGTCGCCAACACAGCATTCGCTGCGTGCGGCGGCGCTCCGAGGTCGCAACGAAATTCCCGCCACGGCGCAAAATGAAGCTTCCTCGAATTCCGCTGCGGCCACCCGCCGGTTTAACAGCGAGCCGGCTTCACCGCGCAACCATTCACGCCAGTTTTGGGGCGTCGGATCTTCGTCGGCCCGCCGTCGGAACAAGCCACAAACATTCACTGCGCCGCCGTCCACCCGGCACAAACCCACATAACCTCGCGGAGACAGATGCATTTCCAGATCCGCAATCAGCGCAACGTTGCGAGCGTGAACCTTCAGACCAAACCAGCGCGCGCCATTTTCCGTCGTCTGCATGCGTCGGCCCGTGGCGCGGACAATGCCTTCGCCGAAATCCTCGTCACGTCGGCGCTGTCCTTCCCGCAATACGCCGCCGAGCCGGCGGAGTTCAACGGCCAGCGTGTGGTCCATTGTAAACCGCGAAAGGCAGATCGCGTGAGACGGGAGCGGATGCACCGGCGTGGATTTTGTGGTGGAAAAGAAAGCCGCCGTGGCGGCATTCACGGCACCGGCGCGCTCGAGCAACTCGCGCAGGTCAAGCCGTGCGAGCGTTTCCTGGCCGTGACCGCTGATAAATTCGCCGCAAACCCGATGGCGCGGATAATGCCCGGCTTCCCACACCGTCACCGGCACACCGCGTTGGCGCAGGCCGATCCCGAGCGTCAGCCCGGCCAGTCCGCCGCCGACAATTGTGATGGGCTTTGTGTTTGCCATTTTCAGCGACCAACTTTGGCAGGGCGCGCGGTCCGCTGCCCACCGCCCGTCCAATTACGAACCACGGCGCGCACGGAGTGGCGCGCCCTACCTGTGCGCAGATTCCGGCTTGGGACAAAAACGAACATTTCGCCTATTGGATTTTCCGTGCCACGAACAAATGGCTGAAGAGTCCCGTGCGGTGTTCGGTCAATTGCCAGCCGCCGCCCTCCGGCCACAACGCCGAAAGTTCAGCGCCGAAAAATCCCGCCCGCATACTCACTACCGCGTCATGTCGCGTCACGGAATTACAGCCAATCGCCCAAAGCAGCCGGGCGCAAAACAAAGGCCAGGGCCCGCGACGCGGCTCAATGGCGATGAACAGTCGCGAGCGTGCGGCAATCGCGCGAAACAATCCGGCCAGACGCACATCGTCAAAATGGTGCAAAACCAGATTGGCGGTCACGATTTCCGCCGGGGCCGATGCTTGAGACCACTCAAAAACATCCGCGACGACTGCCTCCGCGCGCCAGTTGAGCGAGGCAAATGACGCCAGCGTTTGCGGCGTCACATTATTTTGAAGGTCGATCAGCGTCACGTTCACCTTGGGCCAGCGCGACGAGGTTTTTCGCGCCACGCCCAACAGGAAATTTCCGTCGCCGGCGCCAAGTTCGGTGATTTGCTTCGGCGCCTGGCCATTCCAGCCGGTTTGCAATGCGCGAACCAGGACGGCGCGATTTCCCATCCAGGCGTTTATGCGGCGGAGGTCGCGGCGGGAGTGCAAGGCCCGCGGATCATCCGGCGGCAGTTCATCGAGCAACTCCGGTTGAACAACACGTTTCATTTCGAGGACGAGGGCGAGCAGGCGGACGAGGATGATTATCCCACTTCCAGCAAGGCGCCGTGGCAACTGAAACCCGCTCCAAATGAAGACATCCACCACAAACCATCCGGCACGGCGTCATGCAAAGCGCGCTGGAGCACGAAAAAAACGGTCGGGCTGCTGATATTGCCGTATTCGCGGAGCACAGCGGCACTGTGGCGGACGTCGGCCTCGGCCAATCCCAGTTTGTCGCGCAGCGCGAGCAGCACATCACGCCCGCCGGTGTGCAGGACCCAGCCGGCAACGCGCTCGCGTTTCACACCCGCCGCTGCCAGGGATCCGGTAAGAAGCCGCGCGGCCTCGTCTCCGGCAATCTGCGGGATCTGCAACGAAAGCATGTTCCGCAACATTCCGTTTTTATGGCCGAACCGGAGGGTGTCGCGCTTTTCCGGCGCCAGACAGGACGAACCGAACTTCCATTCGACCCGTCGTTGATCCGGCCGGGGTTTCCGCGCCAGAATCGCCGCGCCCGCGCCGTCGCCAAACAGACAGGCGCTGATCAGCACACCGGGGTCGTCATCAAGATAAAAAGCCGCGCTGCAAACTTCGACGCAGACGGACAAGACCTTTTGCGCGCGTTTGGCGGCCAGCACGGCCTCGGCGGCGCGCAAATTGGGCAACGCGGCGCCACAGCCCTGGCCGACCAAATCCAAGGTGAAGACATCCGCCCGCAATCCAAGCCGTTCACTCACGTAACTGGTAAGACCCGGGCACAGATAGCCGGTGCAGGTGCTGATGAGCACGGCGTCGATTTCCGACGGCGCGCAAGCGGCATCCTGCAGGGCACGGTAGGCAGCTTCAGCCGCCAGCGCAGGCGCATGTTTGGTGAAGCGCGCCTGAAGCGTGTCTGGCGAGAGCTGGAACACCTCCGGCAGCGAGTCGAGGGCCAGGTGGCGCGTGGCGATGCCGTTGTCACCGCAGAGCACCTTTTTAAGAATGGCACGCGAGCGCGGGGCAAGCCGGGTGAATGGTTCGGTGCGCTGGACGGCGTCCCAGCATTCACGTTGCGCGTAACAATGCGGCGGTGCGGCGGTGCCAAGTCCGGTGACAAACATGAGGAAAACTAACGCGCAATGAAGCCGCGCGCCACTTTAATGATTAGGATGCCGGAAACCCAAACTTGTTCCCGTAATGCCAAAGCGGGCCGAAAAATCCCCAGCCAAAGACGATTGAGCGGTTTATCTACTTCAATCCCACCAGATAGCCAAAGCGTGACTTGAATTGTTCGGGTGTCTGCTTGACGACCGCGGCCAGCTTGGCGAGTTGCTTGGCATTCTCAAAATCCTCGCGTTCCAAGCGGATCATGTACGCACAGGCGCATTCGAAGGCCTCGCCGTCCACGTTTACCTTCCGGTTTTGCATCCGGCCGGTCTTCGGATCGAGCATCTGGTCGAACGGCAGCGGGTTCATGGCGCCGTTCACAAAGCTGATGATGGCGCCATATTTGCCTGCCTCTGGCGACAGCAAAAATTTCACCGCAGCATATCCAAGGTCGCGCGTGTACTCGGCATCGAACGGAATCGGATCGGCACAACGCAGCTCGTAGCCGAGGTCCTTGTCTATAAAAGTCATCTTGAGGCCGAGCTTTTCCAGGCGTTGATTCAAAAGCTCCTTCATCAGGCGGCCAAATTCAATTTCGCCGAGCCGGAGGTGACCGTGATCATCGCGCAAAACCTTGCCGAAACGTTCCAGTTGTCCGTCGGGCAGCGCCTTGATCAATCCCTGCTCGCCCATCGCCTCGATGAGACCCTCGGCGAGAATAACGATGCCATTTTCCGAACCATCGGCGCGGCGTTTGATGATGGATCCGATAATGATGTCGCACACCTCGTCTACCGTCACCTGGCGGCCGTGGAATTCCTCGGAAATAATGGAAAGGGTCGCGGCCGAGGCCTTGCCAATGCCGAGCGCGAGATGTCCGGCGGCGCGGCCCATGCTGATGATGATATACCAGCGTGAGGTGGTGCGCGCGTCTTCCATTAAATTACGAACGAGTTGCACGCCATAATGCCGCGCGGTCTCGAAGCCGAACGTCGGCGTCGAGCCGGGCAACGGCAGGTCGTTGTCAATCGTCTTGGGCACGTGCGCCACGTGGATTTTTCCGTTGCTGCGCTTGGCCACCTGGCTGGCGGAAAACGCCGTGTCATCGCCGCCGATCGTCACCAGCGTCGTGATGCCGAGTTGTTCAAGAACCTTGAATACATTCTGCATGCTGGTTTCGGACTTGGTCGGGTTGGTGCGCGAGGTGCCAAGGATCGAGCCGCCGCGGAGATGGATGCCGCTGACGTCGCGAATGGCCAGCGGTTTGCAATGCTGCGCTTCGCCCGCCGCGAGCCATTTGAAGCCGTCGTAAAACCCGATGACTTCGTAGCCCTGGTTGATGCCTTCGATGGTGGCCGCCGCGATAACGCCGTTGATGCCGGGCGCCGGTCCGCCACCGACCAAAATTCCCAATCTGCCTCTGCTCATGTGAATGTGATGGATGTCAATGTTTGATTATAATGGAAACCGCGACAAGATGTCCCGGGGCGGCAAAGAATTCAATTCCATTCTTGCCATAATCCAACCACTATTTGCGAGGATGAACCGGGCGATTTTCCTCGACCGCGATGGCACGCTCATCGTGGAAAAAAATTATCTGTCCCGGCCGGAAGATGTAAAAATCCTCCCGGCCACGCCGATGGGTTTGAAACGGCTGGGCGACGCGGGCTTCAGGTTGTTCATCGTGTCCAACCAGTCCGGCGTCGGGCGCGGCTACTTCACGCTTGCCGACGTGGAAAACGTAAACCAGCATCTCGGCCGTGAACTGACCGCCTGCGGCGTCCGCTTTGAAAAAATCTACATCGCGCCGGAAAAACCCGACGAACCCAGCCACGGCCGCAAGCCGTCACCGCAGTTCCTGTTCGACGCCCGCGATGAATTTGGCCTGAACCTTGCGGACAGTTTCATGATTGGCGACAAATTGAGCGATTTGGAATGCGGCTGGAACGCGGGCGTGAAGAAGAGCATCCTTGTCCGCACCGGCTACGGCGCAGAGCTGGAACAGGAAGCGCCCGGGAAGATTTCGCACGCCGTGGTGGTGGACGATTTGGCCGGCGCGGCGGATTGGATTTTAAGTTCGTCAAACAGGTAATTGGTTGAATCAGTGATTGGTCACAAAGTGGCCACTCATTTAACTTGTTTAACCGGTTGCTCATTTAACTATTTAACAAATTACGAACCCATGTGCGGCATCATAGGATACGTCGGCAAGAAAGCGGCCTCGCCCATCCTGCTCGAAGGATTGCGGCGGCTGGAATATCGCGGCTACGACAGCGCCGGCATCGCTGTGGCACAAAATGGCAACCTGCTTTTGCGCAAGAAAAAGGGCCGGATTGACCGGGGATTGGCACGGCTGTTGAAATCCGAACCGGTCGAAGGAACCCTGGGCATCGCGCATACACGCTGGGCCACTCACGGACCGCCGTCCGACCGGAATTCCCATCCCCACCTCGATCAGTCCGGTAAAATCGCCGTCGTCCATAACGGTGTCATTGAAAATTACGACGCCCTCAAACAAAAATTGCTCAAGGCCGGGCACACGTTCCGCTCCGATACCGACACCGAGGTGCTCGCGCATTTGATCGGCGATTATTACCAGAAGCGTCGGAGCCAAGGTGACGGGGCCCAAAATGAAATCGGAAATCGGAAATCGGAAATAAACTGACCCAGGCCGTCTGCGACGCGTTACACGAAGTCATCGGCACCTACGGCCTGGCCGCCATTTGCGCCGGGGAACCTGATGTCATGGTCGGCGCCCGGCGCGGTTCGCCGCTCATCATTGGCATCGGCAAGGGCGAAAATTTCCTGGCCAGCGACGCCAATGCGTTTGTCGGAGGCGCGCACACCCAAAAAGTGGTTTACCTCAACGACTACGACGTGGCCACGGTCACACCCGAGCGCTTCGACGTTTTGAATCTAGGCGCCGACACCGCCACCGTCCAGATCAGCAACCTGGAGTTCAGCCAGGAAGATGCTGTGCGCGGAAAATACGAGCACTTCATGCTCAAGGAGATTTTTGAGCAGCCGCGCACCGTGGAAAATGCCCTGCGCGGGCGCGTGGACAAGGAAGGCGCCACCGCCAAATTCGGCGGCCTGAATCTCTCGGCTGCCGAATTGCGTTCCGTCGAGCGCATCGTCATTGCCGCCAGCGGCACGAGCTGGCACGCGGCACTGGTCGGCGAATATCTGATTGAGGAGCTCGCGCAAATTCCGGTGGAGGTTGAGTTCGCACATGAGTTTTGTTACCGCAATGCGCCGCTCGAACGCGACACCGTGCTGCTGGTCATCTCGCAATCCGGCGAGACCGCCGACACGCTCGCCGCCTTGCGCGAAGCCAAGCGGCGCGGCCACCGCGCGCTCGCCATTATCAATGTGGTCGGCAGCACCATTGCGCGCGAAGCCGATGGCGGCATTTACATGCACGCCGGACCGGAAATCGGCGTCGCTTCCACCAAGGCGTTTGTCTCCACGCTCACCATCCTGGAATTGCTGGCGGTGCATCTGGGCCGGTTACGGACTCTTTCGGCCCATCGCGCCCGGGAAATTCTGCACGCGCTCGAAGCCGCGCCCGGACAACTCGAGGGAATTCTCGCGCAAAACGACTCGTTGAAGAAACTCGCGAAAAAGTACGTCAAGGCCGACGACTTCTTTTTCCTCAGCCGCGGCTACACGTTCCCGATTGCGCTCGAAGGCGCGCTCAAGCTGAAGGAAATCTCCTACATTCACGCCGAGGGTTATTCGGCAGCGGAAATGAAACACGGCCCGATTGCGCTGATTGATCCGCAGACGCCGACGGTTTTTCTCGTGCCGCAGGATTCGATGTACGACAAGACGATGGCGAACCTGGCGATGATCCGCGCGCGCAAAGGTCCCATTATCGCGCTGGCCACCGAAGGCGACAAACAAATCAGGAAAGTGGCCGACGACGTGATTTACCTGCCCCCGGCGTTGGAACAAATTTATCCGATCCTGGCCGCTGTGCCGCTGCAATTGTTCGCCTATCACACCGCCGTGGCGCGCGGTTGCGACGTGGACAAGCCGCGCAACCTGGCCAAGAGCGTGACGGTGGAGTGAAAGGAAACCTTTTCCTCAGGACCTTGTGTGCGGCACCAGGCAGCTGCAAACCGCTTAAAAACGCAGTCGGTTTTGAAGGCGGCGGGCAATGAACGCGATGGCGCCAACGGCCAGCAACCCCAATGTCGAGGGTTCAGGCGCAGGCTGGAAGGCCAGTCCGCGAGGAATAGATAATCCGGTGGCGAAGGTACTTTTTACTCCTCCCGGTGTGATTTCAAAAATGCCGCCAGAATCAGATACAAACAGGTTGTCCGCACTATCGAAGGTCAGTCCCAATGGCACAGGCACGCCGGAGAGAAAGGCAATTCTGGTTCCACCGGACGTAAATTCACCAACCTCCAGATCTGCATCCGCCATAAACAGATTGCCCGCGCTGTTAAAAGCCAGTCCTTGGGGCGCAGCCACCCCTGATGAAGCAAAGGTGCTTTGCACTCCGCCCGGCGTGAATTCGAAAATATCTGCGTGCTGTGCCTCGAACAAATCACCCGCACTGTTAAAGGCTAATCCCGTAGGACTGCTCAACCCGGAAGCAAACATGCTTTTAGATGCCATGAAGGGTTGACGAGCGCGTGCAAAACGGGCACACGCTCTGGTGTATGACTAAAACCAACCATCAACCCATTCATGACATGAACACGACAACACAAAATCCGGCGCAAAGCAATCCCCGG
>DATJYM010000104.1:0-4547 GCA_035499615.1 Candidatus Acidiferrales bacterium
AGCAGAGAGCCCAGGGTGCCACCTGTTTGAGCAATGGCAAACAAATGATGACGGCCATGGCGCTTTATACGAGCGACAATAACGAGTTTTATCCACCCAATCCCGACGATGGCAACACCGACCCCGGCTATAACTGGTGTCCCGGCTCGGCGGGGATTGGCGGGCCGCAGGAATTTGATCCGGACGTGCTCAATGATCCGAAGCGCTCTTTGCTCATCAGTTACATGGGCGGGAATGTTGATTTGTTTCGATGTCCAGCGGACCGGCGCGAAGGCATGTATCAGGGAACCGACCCTGCGTTCATCGGCCGGATCGTGCCGGCGGCCCGGACCTTTTCGATGAGTCAGGCGGTGGGCACCATTGATCCCGGCTTCGAAGCCACCGAATTCTCCGGCTCCGGCTACGTTCACAGCGGCGTGCCGAACCTGTCGGTCAACGGGCCCTGGTTGAACAATCAGCAAACGCACCACCGGAATTCACCCTGGTCAACCTACGGCCGGGCCAGCGACGTCCGCACGCCGAGTCCGTCCATGTTGTGGGTCCTGGTGGACGAGGATGCGCGGGGACTCAACGACGCGGCTTTTGCTTTTGGCATGGAAACTCCCGAGTGGTTTGACGCTCCCGGAACCTACCACAACGGCGGCTGCGGTTTCGCGTTCGCCGACGGCCATTCCGAAACTCACCGCTGGCTCGACAAATCACCGAAGGGAATCGGCGGAACGGTCATCACCGACCCGGTGGACCAGGAGGATTGGGGTTGGATGGCGCAACACACCTCCGCCAAGTAATCATCTTTTGCCCGCTTCGTGCTTGCTCATCCGCGCGAAGCGATTTAGGGTTCCGACAAATCCGATTGGAATTCTTATGCGCAAGAATAAAACCACTCCGATGGTACAACCAAATCGTCGTGAATTCCTGAAACAGCAAAACTCAATTTGACACTCTGAACAACTCGTCAAGCGGAAATTCCGGTTCGAAATGAAAGGCCAATATGAATACAGAACGCAACACCAACGGAATGAGCCGCCGCCAATTCTTACAGACCAGCGCCGCCTCGGCGGTGTTCTTGAGCCTCGGCGGGGTGCATTCAGTTGCCGCGCCAAATGCCGGTGCCCGGCAAAATTCGATCCCAACCGTCACACTCAACAACGGCCTGCGAATGCCACGTCTTGGCTTCGGCACTATGACGCTCAATGGCGACGTCGGAGTAAGCTGCGTCGCAGATGCCATCTCTCTGGGCTATCGCCTGATTGATACCGCTATGATCTACGGCAATGAAGTGTCAGTAGGCGAGGGAATCAAACAAAGCGGAATCAAACGTGAAGAACTCTTTGTAACTTCAAAACTGTGGAAGGCCGACATGGGATACGAAAAAGCCAAGAAAGGATTTCAAACCTCCATTGATAAGTTGAAGATGGATTATTTGGACCTTTACCTGATTCATCGGCCTTCGGGTGGCGATTGGAAGGGCTCCTGGAAGGCCATGGAGGAACTCTATCATCAGGGCAAAATCAAGGCCATAGGCATGAGCAATGCCGATTTCGCGCAAATGGACGACTTGCTTGCGAATAACGAGGTGAAACCTGCCATCCACCAAATTGAAACACATGCCTTTTTCCAGGAAGGCAAGGCGTACGATTACTTAAAGCAACATGGCATCCAAATGGAAGCGTGGGCTCCTTTTGCCGAAGGCCGTCATGGGCTTTTCACCAATGACACTCTGGCCGCCATCGCCAGGAAACACAATAAAACCGTGGCGCAGGTGTGCCTCAGATGGCATTTCCAAAGAGGAGTTGTCGCCATCCCCAGATCCTCCCAGAAAGCACATATCGCGGAAAACTTGAATATCTTTGATTTTAGCCTCGACGATTCGGATCTGGCCTCTGTTTCGCCGTTGGATTTAAACACCACTCAATTTCCTGAGTGGAGCTAAAGGCCCGTTAAAGGAATTCTGGATATTGCCGAGGAGAGGAATCTTGGCATTGCGACGGTCCTACAATATATGAGCGCGCGGGACACTGCGAAGAATAATTTGATGGCTATGTATTATACCTTGTCGTTGCCGGTGAACAGGGTGATTATCGGCTGCGACTCCATCGCGCAACTGGAAGAAAACGTGCAATTCGCTCGCGACTTCACGCCGCTCGGCGATGCCCAAATGGCGGCCATCGTGCAAAAAAACGAGCCGGTTTCCAAACAGGCCCTCTTCTTCCGCTTTTTCCAGCGGGCGTGAGCCGACCCGGCCAACTGATGGCTGGTAAAAAAAATTTAACCTTTATCCGGCCGGTCGCGTCTGTATTCCTGATGCCTGCAAAGCGCGCGTTTACTCTAATCGAATTGTTGGTGGTCATCGCTGTCATCGCCATCCTGGCTGCGCTGTTGTTGCCGGCGCTGGCAGCCGCCAGGCAGCGGGCGTGGACGATTGCCTGTAACTCCAACCTGCGCCAGATCGGGTTGGGGATGACGATGTATGCGGATGACGCCGACGGGTTTTATCCGGAATCCGGCGGCGTGATTCCCTGGGGACAAACCGATCCTCATACCCATGCGGCCAGTTGGACGGAACAGATTTTTTCCTACACCCGGAACACGAACGTCTATCAATGTCCGGCCAACCAGATTCAACCCATCGCCGAACAATCGCCGTTCAACTATTTTAACGGCGCCCGCGCCGCCTATATCCTCGTCAACGATGACGCGCCGGTGGACCGCAAGCTGATCCGTTTCCCGACCGCGTATGTGCTGTCCGGCGACACCCTTTGGAACAACAACACTTTCGCGGTTGACGCCGACAAGGACGACTACTCCCAGAATTGCGTCGGCGGACCGGCAAACGGCACGCCGTCGGAAGAATGGCAGGCGCATGGCAAAGGCCAGAACATCCTTTTCGCCGACGGCCACACGAAATGGTATCAAAGCTACGACACGAACGAGATGACCTTCCGCTACGATTCCATCCACGGATGGGAGTAAACCGCGCCGCGATGCAATTCGTTCCAGAAGTTTAAATCCGGCCTGCCTTGGAGTGGTGGAGATTGACCTCTTGCGACCGCGCCAAATGATTTCAACATGCGCCCAAAAAGTTCCTTCCGGCCAGTCCTGAAATGGACAGCGGCCATTCTGTTTGTATCGTTGGCGGCGCCCTTGTCGCGGGGCTCCGAACAGACCTATCAGACCAATTCCCCGGCCACTGCGCGCGCAGGGCATGAAGTACTGGCGTTTTACTACCCCTGGTATGGACCTTCGCGGCATTGGGGCAAAGTGGATCCCGCCCGGCACGACATCGAAGCCTCGCGCGATTATCCCCTCAAGGGCGCTTATGATTCGCATGACCCGGGGATCATCGCCTGGCAAATCAGCGCCGCCCAAAAGCACGGAATCACCGGGTTCATTGCCAGTTGGTGGGGACAGGGCACTTATGAGGACCAGGCCGTTCCTCTTCTGCTTGAGGCTGCGGGCCAAAAGGATTTTAAGGTCACAATTTATTGGGAGACGGCGCCCGGCAAAGCCTCCGAACAGATTGACAATGCCGTGAACGACCTGGTTTACCTGGTCACCCGATACGGCACAAACCGCGCGTTCCTCAGAACAGACGGCAAACCTGTGATTTTTGTCTACGGCCGAGTTCTGGAACAGGTGCCGTCTTCGGCATGGCCGGAAATTATCAGCCGCGCCCGCGCGAAAGCCGGCGATTTCCTGCTGATTGCGGATGGTTATTCAGCGCGCAACGCCGCTGTTTTTGACGGCTTGCACACCTACAACATCTGCGGGTCGGTCAAAGGCAAGACGCCGGACGAACTCCGGGCCTGGGCGGCCACGCATTATGGCGAGGCCGTGAAACTCGCGCGCGAACACCACCGCATCGCCTGCGTCACAGTCATCCCCGGTTACGACGACACGAAGATCCGCAAGCCCGGCCTCAAGGCGGACCGCCTGAATGGCCGGGTCTATCGCGTGCTTTGGGACGAAGCCATTCTGGCGAAACCGGATTGGGTGCTCATTACGTCATGGAACGAATGGCATGAAGGCTCGGAAATCGAGCCAAGCCTGCAGTATGGCGACCAATATCTGCGAATCACCGACAATGGCGCGTTACGCTTCCGTAACGGTGGAAATTAGTCCCGCCCGCAAGCTGACTGGTGGTACGTTACCCGGCGTACGACGTTCATAGTTTCCATTTTCGTTTTGCGCACCCTGCGATGCGGTTGGATAATCCCGCCACATGGAAACCCGCCGCGCATTCACCTTGATTGAATTGTTGGTGGCTATCGCTATCATCGCAATTCTCGCGGCGTTATTATTCTCCGGGCTAAGCGGTGGTAAAAATCAGTCGGCCAAAGCCGCCGACCTCAACAATCTTCACGAGGTTCTGATCGCCCTGCATATCTACACCGGTGACAACAAGGACTCGTTGACGTGGCCCAATTGGGATTATGGCGGCGCCATGCCAGATGGAACCACCCGTCCCGGCTGGCTTTACCAACCGGACCTTCCGGCCACCGGCACAAATGTTTTCAACGGCCAGGCGGGCCTCTTGTGGGACACGT
>DATJYM010000105.1:0-2642 GCA_035499615.1 Candidatus Acidiferrales bacterium
CGTACCGGGCTGGAATGGAAGGTGTCCGCCGGTCCCAGCTACCAATATACGCGGTTTGAAACCGTTGAACCGGGCCAGGCCGATAATGCGACCACACCGGCGGGAGTGCTGAACTCATACTTCAAGGGCGACATCACTTCGCGCCTCACCTTTATCCAGAGCTGGCAGAGCACATTCACCGACGATAAATCCGGCCAGTACACCCACCACTCTGTGTCCACCCTGGAATTTGAAATCAAGAAACACCTGAACCTGGACGTCTCCTTCATTTGGGATTATCTCCAAAGCCCCGAGGCCAAATCCAACGGGAGCATTCCGCAAAAAAGTGATTATTACTTGACTGTTGGTTTCGGTGTAAGATTCTAAGCCGGACCATTTTTTTGGAAGAAACCATCAGTCAAACCGACCAGCCTAAAATGAAATCCGTCTTTTTGAATTGCAGTTGCCTGGGTCTTTTCGCCGGCGTTGCCATGCTGCCGGCCACAGGTCCGGTGGCCGCCGCCGCCGATGCCAAACCAAACATCATATACATCGTCGCTGACGATTTGGGCTGGAAGGATGTCGGTTTCAACGGCTGTACTGACATCCAGACGCCCAATCTGGACAAGCTGGCGGCGGACGGCGTGAAGTTTTCCCAGTTTTATGCGCAGCCGATGTGCACACCCACACGCGCCGCGCTGATGACGGGACGTTACCCGTTCCGTTACGGGCTGCAAACGCTCGTCATTCCCGGTCCGGCGGGCTACGGCCTGGCCACCAACGAATGGCTCCTGCCGCAATGCCTCAAGGAGGCCGGTTACAACACGGCCATCATCGGCAAGTGGCACCTCGGCCACGCCGACCTGAAGTATTGGCCCAAACAGCGCGGTTTCGACTATCAATACGGCCCGATGATCGGCGAACTGGACTATTACACGCACAGCGACGCCGGCGTCCTCGACTGGTTTCGCAACAACCAGCCTGTCCACGAAAAAGGTTACACGACCCAGCTCATCGGCAACGACGCCGTGAAATACATCAACGAACAAAGCGCGGACAAACCATTCTATCTTTATCTCACGTTTAACGCCCCGCACACGCCGTATGAGGCGCCGCAGGATTACATTGACCGCTACAAAAACATCGAAGACCCGACGCGCCGCATTTATGCCGGCATGGTCTCGTGCCTGGACGACGAGATCGGCCGCGTGGTTGCCGCGCTCGACAAGAAGGGGCTGCGCGAGAACACACTGATTGTTTTCCAGAGCGACAACGGCGGCACGCGCAACGCGATGTTCGCCGGCCAGATGGCCGACCTGTCCAAAACCAAATTGCCATGCGACAACGGCCCTTATCGCGACGGCAAGGGCACGCTCTTTGAGGGCGGCTGTCGCGTGGTTGCCTGTGCCAACTGGCCCGGCCACATCAAGCGCGGCATCACCGCGGACGGGATGATTCACGTCGTGGACATGTATCCCACCCTCGCCAATCTCGCCGGCGCCTCGACCACGAAATGTCTGCCCCTAGACGGTTTGGATGTCTGGCCTGCCATCAGTGAAAACAAGCCGTCGCCGCGCACGGAAATTGTTTACAATGTCGAGCCGTTCCGTGGCGCTGTGCGGGAAGGCGATTGGAAACTCATCTGGCGCACGCTGATTCCCACGAGCGTTGACCTCTACAATCTCGCGGATGATCCCTTCGAGACGAACAACGTAGCCGCGGCGAATCCCAACAAGGTGACGGCGATGCAGGATCGCCTCAATGCGCTGGGCAGGGAAGCCACCAAGCCGCTCGCATTGATTTATGTTGCCGGCGTCGGCCTGAAGCACGGCAAACCGCTCATGGCTTCCGAAAACGGGCACGGCCCGATTTTGGTGGATGAAAACGGTGAAGCCATCACTGACGAGGGCGTTGGTGACGATGAAACCAGTCCTGACAGCCATTGAATTTTGAAGGCGGAAACATAGAAACCATCTGAAACCAAGAATAGAACTCAATCTGTACCATGAAACAAACATTCCTTGCCGGCATCATGGTTGGCGCGTTGGCGCTGGCCTCGACTGTCCGCGCCTCACAATCCGGTGCCACGCATTACATGTCTGGTCAACAGGCCGACTTCAGCACCCTGGCGCCCGCGGCCCCCGGATTTTACTTCGCCAATTATTACCTGAATTACAATGACGGCACCTTTGATGCCTCCAAAGGACTGCCGTTTGGCCGGCTCTTGGCGGCCAACGTGACGCTGAATACGCAAGCCGATGTTCCGGCCATGCTCTATGCCTACCCATTGGACTTCTTGGGAGGCACGTTGTCGTCCGGCATTCTCGTGCCGTTTATATGGGTGGATGTCAAGGCCTCCGCCATCTTCGATAACAATCGCAACCCCATTTCGGTCGGCCGGGAAGACAAGGCCAGCGGCCTGGGTGACATCGAGTTCATTCCGGTCATGGCGAGCTGGACCAACGGCGACTTTCATTTTAACGGCATGTTTAACTTCTGGGCGCCGACCGGAGATTACCAAACCGGCCGGATGGCCAACACCGGGCTGGGTTACTGGACGTTTGAGCCCATGGTGGCGGTCAGTTGGATCAGCAGCAAGATCGGCACGGAAGTGACTTTTTTTTCGGCGCTGGATTTCAACACGGAAAACAACGATGCGAATT
>DATJYM010000106.1:0-7148 GCA_035499615.1 Candidatus Acidiferrales bacterium
ACTGAAGCGCTCGCTGCCCCAACGTGGTCTTACCCTGGTACACCTGTTCCGCTTTCCACGCATCACCATCAACCACGGCATCGCGCTGTACGGACTGACGGAGTCAGACCAGACCATGGAATTTGACGCGTACGACCCGAATATTCCCGAACATCCCGTCAAGCTGGTATACGAACGGAAGCGGCGGGTATTCACCTTTGCGCCCAGCCGTTACTGGGGCGGCGGCGTACTGAGCGTGATGGAGATTTACTGCGACTGGCCCTACTGAAATTATTTATGATTTACGATTTATGTTTGATGATTGCGGGCGGTGGTACGAGTGGCGCTGAAAATCTTTGTCAATTCTTCCGCTTCGATGAGGAGTTTCGACAATCGTCCTGGCGGCAACAGACCTGCCAACGCGGTCAGCTCAATCCAGAACGAAGTTTCGTCGGCCTCTTCCAGCACGGTCGTGATCTTGTTGATGAAGTCGGGGCGCGATTTCCCGCGCAGCGCGGCACGATAATTCGACACGACCGAGCAACCGCTCCGGGACACTTGATTGGCTATCGTCCTTCCTGATGGTTTGTTCGGCAATGAGTCCGCGAATTTAAGCACGCGAACAGCAAATTGCATGGTTCTTGCTTTGAGTTCGGCAGGATTCATACGCCAGAGAATCCGGCAATTGGAAAAAATCATCAATCATAAATCGTAAATCATAAATGTTCAGCGTCTTCGTCGCGGCTGCCAGAAAGCGGCGCCGAAGAACACGGTGCCGCAGGTATTGATGCCGAAAATGTAACCGATGTTGTACGGACGCCCCGAATTGTTCGGCGCATAAATGGGAAGATTATTTCCCATCAACAGACCGGGCAACGCCGCGGGCATCAGCATCCCGTGCAACAGGCCCATGTGAAAACCGGCGACGTGGTCGGGCCGGTAACAGCGTGTCGACGCCCAGTCCTGGAGAAAACCGAGCGCCAGGGCCAAAGCCGTCAGCACTATGATTTTAATCGTGATCAGCCTCGCTTTGGAAAAGCGGTCCGGTGCGGCGACTTGCGGAATGGCCATGGGCTCGGGAACGGATTCTGCCATCGGCCACAGGATGTTCCGACGACGCGACGCCGGGCAAGCACATAATGCCGACGCCACGGTGAGCTTCCATGCTTGACGCTAATTCAAGCTGCGTCATACTTGCGGAAAATGAGCATTGACCTCAATCACTGCTTCTTCGCCTGCGCAGAGACCCGGTTTAGACGCCGATCGGTCTTTTCGCCGGCCATCCCCGTTGTTGCAGTCACCCCTGACCGCGGCTTCGCCACAGACCCAATCGAGCAATGACCCCGGAGAAGGACCCTAAAACCATCGCCGCACAGCTCTGCGAGTTCGCGCGGACCAATTTTGTCGCCGAAGGAACGGCTTTTGACGAGAACAGCCCGTTGGCCCAGGCGGGCATCGATTCCTTTGCGCTGGTGGAACTGCTGCTCTTTTGCGAGCGCGTCATCGGCGTCCGGGTGCCGGATTCACACCTGACGGGCAACAATCTGACTTCGATGGCCACACTCGCCAATTGCATCGCCGAACTGGCGCGCAACGGCCACCCGTCAACCTGAGCGCCGAACGTCCGTCCACTATGCCTGACCTGCCCCGTCAGATTCGATTGGCCGCAGGAGATTATTTCATGCATGGCCAGGACCGCCGGATGCGGCGGTACGGATTGCCGGGCAATGTCTGTTGCGCGATCATCCGGCTAGGACCCGGCCTGGATATGGAACGTCTGCGCCAGCGCATCACCTCTTCGCCAATTCTGGACTGGCTGTCGCGAGTGCGCATTGCGCGTCCGTTTCCACTGCTTCCCCCGCTCTGGCGCACCTTGGCCGAACCGAAGACCGTCCTTTATGAGCATAACGACCAAAACGGCGGCCCGGACATGTCCTGGTCGTTGCCCACAGCGGTTGCGGGGCGCCAGTTGCATGCCGCCCGGGGGCCGGGACTGGCGTTTGACGTGATGCGCCACGCGGATGGGACCAGCCATTTGTACCTTTCCTGGAACCACACTCTTCTGGATGCGCGCGGCCTGGATTTGTTATTGAGTCATTTGAATGCGAACGGCGCGACGAACGGGGTGCCTGCTGTTCAGGACCTGATCAGCCCCCGGCAAAAGGGATGGGATTTATCCGGCTGGTGGCCCAATGTGAAAATGGCGCGCGGTTCGGTGAAGTGGCTCCATGAATCCGGCGACGAACCGCTGTTCAGCCTGTTGCCGCCTGGACCGCCACCCCGCTTGTGCCGCAATTTTTATCGCGTCGTTTCCTTTACCGAACCGGAGACCGCCCGCATCGACGCACGTAGCCAGCAACTGGTCGGCGGCTTCCGGCGCGGCCATTTCTATCTGGCGGCCTCGGTCCGGGCCGTGCATGCCGTCGCTGTCCAACGCGGCAACCAGGACGGCGCGTATTTAATTCCCGTGCCTCATGACACGCGCAGGCATGGCGCGAAAGGCCCCATCTTTTCCAATCATCTCTCCATTCTCTTCTACCGCATCGAGCCCCGGTACGCCGGCCGGATCAAAGATATCGTCGCCGAACTCAGCCGTCAGATGATGGACCAGATACGAGACCGTTTCCCGGAGTCCTGCATGGCGGCGCTGGACATGTTCAAACCGCTGCCGTTGGGTTTTTACGTGCATCACCTCGGGAAGCCCACCCGCGGCAAGATTGCCACTTTTAGTTTTTCGGATTCAGGTGAAGCCTGCACCGGGATGACGGATCTCTGGGGCGCCCCGATTCTGGAGGTCACCCACCTGGTGCCGAGTTGGCGGCCGCCGGGGTTGACGGTGATATTTCTTAGGTTCGGCAACCGGCTGTCTGCGCTGCTATCATCGGTCGATGACTGCCTGAGTTCCGCGGAAGTGGGCCGGATGGAAAGGGACGTGCGCCACGCTTTGCTGGAGGAGGAATTGTCATGAAGGTGCTCCTGGTGGCAACAAACCGCGAGCGCTCGCCTTACCCCGTCGCTCCGCTGGGGGCGCTGTGCGTGGCCGGCGCCGCCCAGGCGGCCGGACATGAGATCAGGTTCCTGGATTCAGGCACGGAACGGGAACCGCAAACGGCCCTGAAAAACGCGCTGGCGGCGGAACCGTTTCAAGCCGTGGCCTTCGGCATCCGCAACCTGGACAACTGCTGGTCCTTCGCCCCGCGTTCTTATTTCGGCGAGGTCAAGGCACTCGCGGAAACAGTGCGACAACATTTTGCGGGACCGTTGATCCTGGGTGGCAGCGGTTTTTCGGTGTCGCCGCAGGGCTGGATGCGGCGTTTGCAGCCCGATTGCGGGGTGATCGGCGAGGGCGAACGGGCGTTCCCGGAAGTGCTGGCACGATTGGAAACCGGGCGTTCCCTGGAAGGAATCGAAGGGGTCATCACCGGCGCCGGAAGCGGCGGGCTGGAGGTCGCGCCTTCGCGGGCGATGGAATCGCTCGCCCGGTTGCCGATGCCGGCCCATGAATTGTGCAGCTATCGGCGGTACACCCGGCAGGGCGGATTTGTGGGCGTGCAGACCAAACGAGGCTGCCCGTTCAAATGCGCCTACTGCATTTATCCCCAGTTGGAGGGCCGCCGTTACCGTCTCCGCCCGCCGGAAGCCGTCGTCGACGAAATTGAATCCGTCGTCACCCGCTCGCAGATGCGCGATTTCTTTTTTGTGGACAGTGTGTTCAACGATCCGCGAAGTCATGCGCTGGCCATCTCTCGGGAACTGGAGCGACGGCGCGTGCCGGCCCGATGGTCGGCCTTCTGTAACCCCACGGGTTTTGATGCCGAACTCGCGCGCGGGATGAAGGCCGGCGGCTGCAACGGCGTCGAGTTCGGACTGGATGTGGCCTCGGACAAGATGCTGGCTGTGCTGGACAAGCCGTTCGGACAGGCGGAAACCCGGATCGCCCTGCAAGCGGCGCATGATGCCGGTCTGCCCTTTGCCGTTTACCTGTTGTTCGGCGGACCGGGCGAAACCTGGGCGGACGTCGAGGACACCCAAAAATTTTTGAACGGTTGTGCGGAAGCGAATGCGGTGTTTGCCACCATTGGCATCCGCGTCTATGAAGGTACGCCTATGGCCCGGATCGCCGTCGAGGAAGGCCAGGTAAAACCGGACCAGGACCTTTTCGAACCGGCTTATTACCTGTCGCCGGGCCTGGCCGAGGATACCGAGAGCAAGCTGGATCGCATCGCGCGGCGGCGCGCGGAATGGACCTCGCCGGCGGACTGGCGCAAAACCGTGGTGCGATGCGGACAGAAAGTATCGGTGCTCTTGAACGTGCGGCCTCAATGGAAATACATCCGGGGCTACGGCCGGCACATGCGACGGAGAACACCGTGAGCAACACGGTCCGCACCGGGGACACACCCATTGCCTGCGACGTGCTGGTCATTGGCGGGGGTGCGGCCGGAGTGGCGGCGGCGGCGGCGGCCGGGCGCGCCGGCGCGCGCGTGGTGGTGCTGGAACGATACGGTTTTCTCGGCGGCCTCGCCACGGCCGCGCAAGTCGGAACCATTTGCGGACTCTATCTGCGGGACACCACCGGCCCGACCGCCACGGCAGTGGGCGGCGGGTTCGCACAGGAATTTGCCGACCGCTTGCAGCGTGTCGCCGGGGTGAAACCCATCCGGGCCATGGACACCGGCCTCTGGGTGTTGCCCTATCCCCCGCCCGCGTTTGCCCAGGTTGCCGACAGCGTGCTGGGCGAATCCAAAAACGTCACCATCATATTGCACGCGACGGTGGCGGAAACGGAAGTTGAAAGCGCCCGACTGAAACAGGTCCGCGCCCTCGCCTGGAACGAGCCATTACTTTTCCAGGCGAAAGCCGTGGTGGATGGCACCGGCGAAGCGACCGCCGCGGCTTTGAGTGGCGCCCAGGCGGAAAACGGCGGCGCGGACCAGGCGCCCGCCCTGGTTTTTGTGCTGGAGAATGTGGACCCGGATCTGGCACAACGTGGCCTGCTGGAAGTGCGACGCGAACTGCGCCGGGCCGTGGAAAACGGGAGCTTGCCCGCGCTCTGCGAACGGTTGTCGCTGATCCCGGGTTCCGGCGCCCATGGCCGCCTCGCTTTCAAATTGAGTCTGTTGCCTGCTCCTCCCGACCGCGCGCTTTGGCAACAGGTCACGGATTGGGAACGTGAGGCGCGTGGGTTGCTCGAGCCGCTTCGGCGATTCCTGGTCGAGAATATCGCCGCCTGTCGAAATGCGCGCCTGGATTCCGTCGCCCCGCAACTGGGCGTCCGCTCCGGTCGCCGCATTCTGGGACGCGCCCGGCTGGCCGATGAGGATGTGCTGAGCACACGGAAATTTCCGTCGGGAATCGCCCGCGGTTGCTGGCCCATGGAGCGTTGGACCAGCAGTCCAAGGCCGGAAATGACGTATTTCTCGGAGGGAGATTACTACGAAATCGCCATGGACTGTCTGCGTCCGGCGGAACTGGAAAACGTATGGGTCGCGGGTCGTTGTTTTTCCGCCACCACGGGAGCCATGACCTCGGCCCGGGTCATCGGCACGGCGCTGGCGACGGGCTGGGCGGCGGGAACGGCCGCCGCTTTTCAGGCCGGCGGCCGCCCACTGAACGACGCGGTGACGGAAATCCGGCGATCTCTGCATCAATGAAAGCTGGCGAACTTCAAACGAATTGATCAAACTAAATGGCAGAAGAAACTTTCAGCCGATGAACGTTTTTGGAACGCTTTCCCGCTCGGCGCAGCAATGGCCCGACCGCATTGCCATCGTTGACGCCAGCGGTGCCCTGGATTACCAATCGCTCTGGTGCGAAGTCGAGGCGCTGCGGGTCCAGCTCGACCGGCTGGGCGTGCGGGCGGGACAGGGCGTCGGCGTGCGGGCGCGCAACGGGCGCGCTTTCGTCATTGGCGCGCTGGCCGCGCTCGGCTGTGGCGCGGTTATCATGCCCATTCACCACCAGATGAAACCGGCGGAACTGGCGGACATGCTGGCGCGCGCGCCCTTGTGCGTCATTCTCGACGACGGCAGCAACCCCGCCCAGCCCGGCAAGACCCTCACGCTGGAAAATCCGGGGGGCAACGGTTTGCGCTTCACGCGGCTGGACGGCCCGCCGGCGATGCTCGCGCCGGCCATCCCGGACGCGGCGTTTGTGCGTTTCACTTCGGGCACTACCGGCCAGTCCAAGGGCGTGGTCCTGACGCATCAAGATGTGCTGGAACGCACGCGCGCCGCCAACTCCGGACTGGGTCTGACGTCGGAAGACAAGATTCTTTGGGTGCTGCCGATGGCCTATCACTTTTATGTGTCCATCATCCTTTATCTCGAAGTCGGCGCCACGGTCGTGGTGAATGCCGACTATTTGGCCGAGAATATTCTGGACGCGGCGGCCAAACACCAGGCCACGTTCCTTTACGTCACCCCGATGCACATCCGCATGTTGACCAGTGAACGGTCGGGTCGGACGTTGCCACCTTCGCTCAAGCGGGTGATGTCCGTCTCCAGCCGGCTGGACCCGCAGGCGGCACGGGATTTTCAAGCGCGGTATCATGTCCCGGTGTCCCAGGGATTCGGCATTATTGAAGTCGGATTGCCCATCATGAACATCACCGAGGCGGCGGAACATCCCGAAGCCATCGGCCGGCCGGTGCCCGGCTTCGACGCGATGGTCGTGAACGAGGCCATGAAGGAACTGCCCGATGGCGAAACGGGCCAACTCGCATTGCGTGGGCCCGGCATGTTTTCGGGCTACCTGAATCCGCCGCGGTTGCGCGAGGACATATTGCACGAAGGCTGGTTCCTCACCGGCGACCTGGCGCACCGCGACGGCGGCAGGCGGATCGTGCTGGATGGACGGACGTCTTCCGTCATCCACATCGCGGGGCACAAGGTTTTTCCTGAGGAAATTGCCGGCGTGCTGGACCAGCATCCGGCGGTGTTGCGTTCGCGGGTTTTCTCCCGTCCGCATCCGCAGTTTGGCGAAGCGATTTGCGCCGAGGTGCAATTGCGCAATGGAAGTTCCCCGAACACGAGTGAAGAAATCCTTGCGTTTTGCCGCCGCCAGCTGTCGAGTCACAAGGTTCCGACTTCGCTCGAATTCGTAGCCGAAATCAGCATGACCGCCAGCGGCAAAGTCCGTCACGGCCCATCCGTTCTCCAACCGAGCCT
>DATJYM010000107.1:0-5549 GCA_035499615.1 Candidatus Acidiferrales bacterium
ACGAATATGAACCCAAAACGTGGGGACCGGCGACCGACGGAATCACGCCGCCGGCCGGCTGGCGAAATCCGTTCGTTAATAGCTGAACCGGAAGGAGCTTTTATGCGCATAGGAATTGCCACCGACCACGGCGGATTTGAATTGAAGGAAAAGCTGGCCGTACGGCTTCGCGCGGCAGGCCACGAAGTCGAGGATTTCGGCGCCCACCAATTGACGCCGGACGATGATTATCCCGACTTCGTTATTCCGCTTGGCCAGGCGGTGGCTTCCGGAAGGGTCGAACGTGGCGTGGCGGTTTGCGGCAGCGGTGTCGGCGCGTCGGTCTGCGCGAACAAGGTCAAAGGCGTCCGTGCCTGTCTGATTGAAGATGATTTTTCAGCCCGACAAGGCGTCGAAGATGATGATCTCAATCTAATATGTCTGGGAGGACGCATTGAGGGACCGGAACTGGCGTGGGTTTTGGTCCGGACCTTTCTCGCCGCCAGGTTCAGCCAGGCTCCACGGCACGTCCGAAGATTGTCCAAGGTCGCCGCGCTCGAGAACCAGCAGAGGTAGGTTATGGAAGACACACTCTTTTGGAGCCGGTTGCAATTCGCGTTCACCATCACCTATCACTATTTGTTCCCGCAACTGACGATGGGACTGGCCTGGATCATCGTCTATTTCCAATGGCGGCATTTGCGCACCGGCGATGAGCATTTCGGGAACGCCGCGCGGTTCTGGGCGCGCATCTTCGGGATCAACTTCGCCGTCGGCGTAGTGACGGGCATTCCGATGGAATTTCAATTCGGCACCAATTGGGCGGCTTTTTCCAAATTCTCCGGCAATATCATCGGCCAGACGCTCGCGATGGAAGGCATGTTCGCCTTCTTCCTCGAAAGCGCCATGGTCGGCGCGATGATCTGGGGCGAAAAACGGCTGGGACCGCGCAATCATTTTCTCGCCACTCTGGGCGTCGCGCTCGGCAGTTGGCTTTCAGCTTATTTCATTCTGGCGACGAATGCGTTCATGCAACACCCGGTCGGTTACGCCATGGCGGCGGACGGAACGTTGCGCCTGAAAGATTTTGCCGGCTTTCTGTTCAATCCCTGGGCGCTGGTCATGTTCCTGCACAACCAATGTGCCGCGCTCGTCACCGGCTCGTTTGTCGTTGCCGCGGTGGGTGCGTTCTACGGTTTGCGCGGTAAACACACGGATCTCGCTTCGCAGTTTCTCAAGACCGGCACGCTGGTCGGTTTGTTTGCCAGTCTTTTGGTCGCATTCCCGACCGGCGACCGGCAGGCAAAAATGGTGGCGAAATATCAGCCCGTCACGCTCGCGGGAATGGAAGGGCGTTTTCAAAGTGGCACCAATGCCGAACTCAACTTCATCGGCCAGCCGGATGTCGCGAACCAGCGGATTGACAACCCGATTTACATGCCGGGTATCCTGAGCGTCCTCGCCTTCGGCTATAGCGCGGCCAACGTTCAGGGCCTGGATGATTTTCCACAAGACGTCTGGCCCACAAACATTGATCTGCTCTATTACGCGTTTCACATCATGGCGGGCCTGGGCACATTGTTCATCCTCTTGATGGCCATCGCCAACTTCCTGCGCTGGCGCGGGCGTTTGGAAAAAACCCGCTGGCTGCTCTGGGCGTTGATGCTGGCCTTTCCTTTTCCCTACATCGCCACGACCGCAGGTTGGTTGACTGCGGAACTGGGACGGCAACCCTGGCTCATCTACAATCTGTTCCGCACCAGTCAGGGCTTCAGTGAAGTTGTCAATGGAGGCAATGTTATGTTCACACTGATCGGTTTCACCGGACTCTATTTCGTTCTGGGAGTTCTGTTCCTGTTCATGATCGGGCGCGAAATCGCCCATGGTCCGGAAGGCAGTCACGGGCCGGGCAAGTGGGAGGTGTCAAATGATTGAAATCTGGTATGCCATTTTGTCCTTCATGCTCGTAATGTTTGTCGTACTGGAGGGATTTGACATCGGCGCGGGCATGCTGCAACCCTTCGTGGGCAAAACGGAAGCGGAACGCCGAACGGTCATTGCTGCCATTGGACCGCTGTGGTCGTGGCACGAAGTCTGGCTCGTGGGCTTTGGCGGGACGTTGATGCTGGCGTTTCCAAAAATTCTTGCCGTCTCATTCGCGGGATTTTATCTGGCATTTTTCCTCCTGCTTTGGTGCCTGATACTGCGCGGCGTCTCCATAGAGTTCAGCGGGCATATTGCTGATCCGATGTGGCGGGCGGCTTTGCATTTTGTGTTTGTCGCCTCGAATCTGCTGCTCGCCGTCCTCATCGGCACGGCGTTGGGAAATGTGGTGCGGGGTGTTCCGCTGGATGCCAAAGGACAATTTGCCCTCGCCTTTTTCACCAACTTCAGTCCCCGTGGCAACGTCGGCATCCTGGATTGGTATACCGTGTCGGTGGCGGTGTTCATTCTCGCCACGTTCGCAGCCCACGGTGCCAACGGCCTGGTGCGCCGGACCGAAGGTCCCGTGCATGACCGCAGCCTGCGCGTCGCCGGCTTGCTCTGGAAAATTGTCCTGGGATTGCTGGCGGTTGTCACCATGGAATCGTGGGCAGTGCGCCCGGAACTGTATTCGGGCATGTTCCCCCAACCGTTCTGCTGGCTGGGACTGCTTGGGGTTGTGGGGGGAATCATTGCCGTGTTCATCGGTCAGCGGGGCAAACACGAGACGCTCGCGCTCATCGGTTCCAGCGCATTCATCGCCGGACTGATGATTGCCGGCGCCGCCAGTGTTTTTCCCGTGATGTTGCATTCCACGTTGTCGTCCGAAAATTCCCTATCGGCGTATCAAATGGCCGCTGCCGGTTACGGATTGACTGTGGCCCTGGTTTGGTGGCCAATCGCGTTCATTTTCGCCATCGGCTACTTCCTTTTCACCTACCGTCATTACACCGGCAAGGTCAAATCTGGCGAAGACACCCAAACACCCTACTGATCATTTATGAATGACCCGAAAATGGTACAACTGGCGATCAATACCATCCGCACGCTCTCGATCGACGCGGTTCAACAGGCCAAATCCGGCCATCCCGGCGCGCCGATGGCATTGGCGCCCCTCGTTTATACAATTTGGAACCGCGTCATGCGGTTTGACCCGCAGGACCCGATCTGGCCCAACCGCGACCGGTTTGTGCTTTCCAACGGCCACGCCTCCATGTTGGTCTGGTCCATTCTTCATCTGACTGGCGTCAAGGCGGTAAATGCGGATTATGAAATGGTCGGGCAACCTTCGGTCACGCTCCAGGAAATTCGTCGATTTCGTCAACTGGGCAGCAAAACCCCGGGCCATCCCGAATACCATTGGGTATCCGGGGTCGAGAGCACCACTGGCCCGCTTGGACAAGGAGTCGCCACCAGCGTAGGCATGGCCATCGCCCAAAAATGGCTCGCTAATCGTTACAACAAAACCGGTTTTGAAATGTTTGACTACGACATTTACGCCGTATGCGGTGACGGTTGCATGATGGAAGGCGTGGCCTCCGAGGCGGCTTCGCTGGCCGGCCATCTTGGCCTGGATAATCTCTGTTGGATTTGGGACAACAACCACGTCACGATCGAAGGAAACACCCACCTCGCATTTACGGAAGATGTGACGGCGCGCTTCCTGGCCTACGGGTGGAACGTTCTGCACGTTGGTGACGCCAACGACATCGAGCGGATTGAACATGCACTCAAAATCTTCAAGGAGACGAAAGGCCGGCCTACGTTCATCGTTCTGGACAGCCACATAGGTTTCGGTTCACCGCACAGACACGACAGCGCCGAAGCGCATGGTGAACCGCTCGGTGACGAGGAAGTTCGACTCACCAAACGCAGCTACGGCTGGCCCGAGGATTCCAAGTTTCTGGTGCCTGATGGCGTTTACGAGCATTTCAAGGATGGGATTGGCAACCGAGGCCGCGAGGCGAGAGGAAAATGGAACGAATTGTTCGGCCTATATCGGGCCCAAAATCCCGCGCTGGCTGCTGAAATTGACCAGATGCAAAAGCGGGAACTTCCGGCAGGTTGGGACCGCAATCTCCCCGTCTTTCCCGCCGACCCGAAAGGGATCGCCGGCCGGGATGCATCGGGAAAGGTCTTGAATGTCCTCGCGCAAAACATTCCATGGTTCTTAGGCGGCTCGGCGGACCTCGGCCCATCAAATAGAACCACGCTGACCTTCGAGGGGGCGGGGCATTTTCAGGCGGGCAGTTACGGTGGGAAAAATCTACATTATGGCGTTCGCGAACACTCCATGGCCGCGATTGTCAATGGTATGTCACTCTCAAAATTGCGGCCGTTCGGCGCGACTTTTTTCATTTTCAGCGACTACGCCCGCCCGGCCATCCGGCTCTCCGCCTTGATGGAGTTGCCCACACTTTTTGTGTTCACGCACGACGCCATGGGAGATGGGGAAGACGGCCCAACGCACCAGCCGGTGGAACAATTGGCGTCTTTGCGCGCCATTCCCGGCCTGGT
This sequence comes from Candidatus Acidiferrales bacterium, assembly GCA_035499615.1. Taxonomy (GTDB): domain Bacteria; phylum Verrucomicrobiota; class Verrucomicrobiia; order Limisphaerales; family UBA11358; genus UBA11358. Next base: position 4,480 of record DATJYM010000107.1, read on the forward strand.
GACGTTGCGGCCGGGCGATGCGAATGAGGTGGTCGAAGCCTACCGTTATGCTTTGCAATTGCGCCACAAGCCGGCAGTGATGGTGTTGTCTCGTCAGGCTTTACCGACGCTGGATCGGAGCAAATATGCCTCCGCTGCCGGTGTTTCACGCGGCGCTTATGTATTGGCCGATGCCCCGGATAAGAATCCGGAAATCATCCTGATTGCCTCGGGCAGCGAAGTCAGCCTGGCCGCCGAAGCTCACGAACAGTTGGTCGCAAAAGGCATTCGTTCTCGCGTGGTTTCGATGCCCTCCTGGGATATTTTTGGAAACCAATCTCAGGAATATCAGGATTCGGTGCTGCCGCCCGCCATAACCGCGCGCATCGCCGTGGAGCAAGCTTCAACGTTTGGTTGGGAAAGGTACGTGGGAACCCTTGGGCGGATTATAGGAATGCAAACATTTGGTGCATCGGCGCCACTCAAAGAACTCCAGAAGAAATTTGGTTTCGATCCCGCTCACGTCGCCGAGGTTGCCGAAAGTCTTCTAAAGCAGGGGTAGGACAACACTGAACGAGAACCGACGTTCAACTTTTGGGCATGAAAGACTTTCACCTCCATGAATGCTGGGTGTCCAGGAATCCTAATCTGTCGTTTGAAGGCAATGGCGGCGAAATCTGCGCGGGCATCCGTTACCCGTTCAATCCTGGCAACCGGGTGATGACGTTCTCCGAATGATTTCATAGTAGAACTGTTATCAACCATTGAACAGGAGGGTTCCAATGAATTGTCCCCGGCATCAAACCAAGAGTGCCATTTTAATTCTAACGTGCTTCGTGCCGACTTTTGCCTGGGCACAAATTGATCCATATCCACGTAACTTGATTCAATTCGGATACAATCAAGCTCTCGAAGGCCATTTTCCGTTCGCCGGCTATTTTTATTACTATCACAATGAGCCTGATTTTTTGCGGACGAACGTAACCTTGCGTTTGGCATTGGCCCCGACCTACCTGGATTCCGACTTTGGCTTTGTTGGCGGCCTCGGCCCGAATACCGACTTTTCCATCGGCCTGGCCGGCGGCGCCTTT
>DATJYM010000108.1:0-18602 GCA_035499615.1 Candidatus Acidiferrales bacterium
TATTCGCACCCCAATGAAATCAGCCGGGACGAGGTCGAGTTAAAGGACGGAACCATTTTGGATCGGTATTCCTCGCCGGTCATCGGAAAAGATGGAAAACATTATGGCAGAATCTGGAGTTTCCGCGACATCACGGAGCAGAAAGTATCCGAAGAAGCTTTGCACGAGAGTGAAGCCAAATTCCGCTCCTATGTCGAAAACGCGCCGTTGGCGGTGCTTGTTGCCGACCAAAAAAGGCGTGTGGTGGATTGTAATCCGGCTGCCGCGGATTTACTGGGTTATGACGTGGCAGCTTTGTTAAGCACGCCCATCACGGATTTACACCCTGAAGACGATGCCGAGAAAGTATTTCAGTCACTCCAGACCCTGGCAACTGAAGGGCATGCGGAAGGCGAATTCCGTTTCAAGCGCCGGGACGGGACGTTGATCTGGGTCTCACTGCGCGCGGTGCTGACCGGAAGCGGCTTGTCCATTGCCTTTTGCCAGGATATCACCGAACGCAGAGTGGCCGCCGAGGCGATTGCCAACGAGCGCCAGTTACTCCGCACGTTGATAGATCTGCTACCGGATACTTTTTACGTTAAGGACCTCGACAGCCGTTTTCTGATCGCCAATAAGGCCCTCGCCAAACACTTCGGAAAGGAATTTCCCTCCGAAATCGTCGGCCGTACCGATGCGGACTTTTTCCCGCCCGAATGCGCTGCCGAATACCGTGCCGCCGAATTGAAAGTCCTCGGAGGAGAACCGCTCATCGACTATGAAGGCGATGGCATCGGTCCCACCGGGCGCAGATGCACCCATTTGACGACCAAGGTGCCGTTCCGGGACAGCCAGGGGCGAGTTCAGGGTCTGGTAGGCATCGGACGGGACATCACTGAGCGCAAACGGAGTGAAGAATCACACCAGCGTCTGGCAACCGCCGTGGAACAGGCCGCCGAGGCGGTGGTCATCTCCGATACCGATGGGAAAATCCTTTATGTCAACCCGGCATTCGAAACCGTCACCGGCTATTCGAAAGGGGAGGTCATCGGCCGGAATCCGCGGTTTTTAAAGAGTGGCAAGCACGACAACCTCTTTTATCGAAGGATGTGGGCCGTGTTGGCCAACGGCGAGGTATGGTCGGGGCGTTTGGTCAACAAAAAGAAGGACGGCACCCTTTTCGAGGAAGAAGCCAACATCTCGCCGGTCCGGGATTCAAACGGTCGGATTACCAATTACGTTGCGGTAAAACGCGATGTCACCCGTGAAGTTATGTTGGAAAATCAATTCCGCCAATCCCAGAAGATGGAAGCATTCGGACAACTGGCCGGCGGTGTGGCCCACGATTTCAACAACCTGCTCACGGTCATCCAGGGCAGCGGCTCGTTGTTGTTGAACCCACAACTCAACCCGGAGGAGAAGGCAGGTTGTTCGCGCCAGATTGTCCAGGCCGCCGAGCGTGCCGCCAGTTTGACCCGCCAGTTGCTCATGTTCAGCCGCAAACACGTCCTGCAGGTCGATACCATAAACCTTAATGAGGTGGTCGGGAACATGACCAAGATGCTTCAACGCATTCTGGGCGAAGATATCGTGTTGCATGCCGAATACGACCCGAAAATTGCGGCCGTTTCCGCCGACGCCGGCATGCTTGAACAGGTTCTGCTCAATCTGGCTGTCAATTCGCGCGATGCCATGCCGAAGGGAGGTCGATTGCTGATAGCCACGTCCCGGGAGAACCTTGGGGCCGGCCACCCGCAAATGCCTGTGGACATGGCCCCTGGCACTTATGTCTGCCTGAAAGTCACCGACACGGGATGCGGCATCGCGCCCGAGGTACTGCCCCACATTTTCGAACCGTTTTTCACCACGAAAGAAACCGGCAAAGGGACCGGCCTCGGACTCGCCACCGTCTACGGCATCATCCAACAACACCATGGATGGGTCACCGTCAGCAGCGAACCCGGCCGGGGCGCCACATTTTACGTGTACCTGCCGGCGGCCGCGGGCGCTCCCGCCCAGGTCGAGGCCGCCAGCCCGCCGAAGTTGCCTCGTGGCACCGAGACCATTCTACTGACCGAGGACGAACCGGCAGTGCGGGCACTCGCCAGCAATATCCTCCGCCGTTGCGGCTATACTATACTCCCGGCGGAATCCGGCGTTGCGGCGCTGGAGATCTGGCACGAATACCGGGATAAAATTCAACTGCTGTTGACCGACATCATCATGCCCGACGGCATCACCGGTTATGATCTCGCCGAGCAGTTGAAGTTGGAAAGACCACAATTAAAGGTAATTTACACGAGCGGTTACACCGGTGACATCCTTTCCCGGTATCCGACCTTGATTCGTGACTACTGCTTCCTGCAAAAACCCTACCAACCTTACCGGCTCGCGCAAACCGTCCGGGACTGTCTGGATCAGGAACCCGACGGCGATGGTTGATCATCCGGCGGACCGGTGTTTCTCCCTGGGCGGTGGCCGAAAAAACAGTGCGAGGGCGAGGGCGGAAGCCAGGGCCACGGTCAGCGGCACCAGAAACAGGTGATGAAAATCGGTGGCGCCGTTTCGGAAAAAAGTTTCCTGCGCCAGTTTCGGACAGAAGCTGTTGGCCACCAGCACGCCGACGCCGAGAATCATGACGTTGAACAGCCCCTGCGCGCTGGCCCGCACGTCCTTGGGAAAATATTCCTCTGCGAAAATGTACACCGCGGCGAAGAAAAAGGCGTAGCAGACTCCGTGAAGAATTTGCGCCAGGACAATGAGCGTCTGGTTCAGCGGGAAAAACGCCCAGACGGCAAATCGCACCGGATATGCCAGAATGCCAAGAATCATCGTCGCCCGGTAGCCGAGCCGTTTCAGCGTTGCGCCGAGGATAAACATCGTCAACAGCTCCGCAATCTGACCAACACTCATTACCGGCATGATCCAGTTGCCCGGGATGCCGACTCCGCCAGCCTCCCGGCTGGCGCCCAGAAACGAGCCTGCCCAGTTGAAATAACAATTATGGACGACGGCATCCAGGAACGTCACGATCCACAATACCAGTACAAAGGGATGGCGCAGAAGTTTCATGGCTTCGGCCCATGCCAGTTTCTCCACACCACCTTCACCGGCCTTCTGTGGCGGCGTATGCGGCAATGTCAGACTGAACGCCGACAACAATAACGACGCTGCGCCGGCGACGACATAGGTCCATTTTGTGGCGTTCTGCAATGCCGGGCCGGTCAAACCATTGGCCAGCGCAGTACCGATCAAACCGGCGACGCCGTGTGGATTGGCAGCCTGCACCTTGTCCCAGTCCACGAAAATGAACGCGAACGGCCACGCGGCCAGAACCCAGCCGAGCGTGCCGCCCATGCGGACAAAGCCGAAGTCCCTCGCGTCCTTCAAATGCGCAAACGCGATCTGATTGGCGATCGAAAGGGTTGGCACATAAAGCAGGCAATACACCAGCATCAACCCGAAGAACGGCCAGAAGGCTTTCGTCATGGCCAGACCAATCAACGCCAGTCCGCCCACGAGATGGCTGAAGGCCATGAATTTCTCCGCCGCGAAATTCCGGTCGGCAAACTGGTTGCTGAAGAACAGGCCGATGATGGCGGCGGCCGGAAAGGCGTTTAGGATCAGTGACTGTTGAAGCGGAGAAAAATCCAGGCTTGGCAAATAGCTGAAAATGAGCGGCAACCACGCGCCCCAGATGAAAAACTCCAAGACCATCATGCCAAACAGCTTGAAACGGGGAGAGCGATTCATGGACGGGCAGGAGTCTGCAATCGGCTTCGCCGTGCGCAACCAAAAAGTTGAAGATTGTTCTTGAGAAAAATGCCCGGCTGGACGATGTTCCAATCGTCAGAACGAAACGAATTTGATCTTTGATTGGCAACCTGATTTACCCTGCTCTGTTCGTGATTCGCTACAATCCTTGAACCGTAGTAAAACGATCAATGGGGCCAATTTGTGACTGTGGCCGACACGCCTTGACTGGAAGTCGAAAGCAGCCCAGCGGCTCCGCATGTTGTAAAACATGTTCAAAGGATCATGTCGCACACGGCAGCGGCGGGGTTTTTTATTTCCCATTTCCGTTTTGCGATTTTTCGTCCTCATCCTCGCTCGCGACCTCGACAATTGCAGCCCGCTTTCAAAACGATTATCCTCTTTTCATGGCCCGCGACGATCTGTTCAGTTCTCCGAAGCCGGAACCGAAACCCGACGCGCCGGCTGCGCCACCGCGGGTACGGAATGAACCGCTGGCCGCGCGGATGCGGCCCCGGAATCTCGATGAGTTCGCAGGGCAGACACATATTCTGGCACCCGGCCAATTACTTCGCCGCGCCATCGAGGCCGACCGCATCCAATCGTTGATCTTCTTCGGGCCGCCGGGCACCGGCAAAACGTCGTTGGCGCAAATCATCGCGCGCCAGACCAAAAGCAAGTTCGAACGACTCAGCGGCGTGGAATCCAATGTGGCCGACATGCGCCGGGTCCTGGCGTCCGCGCAGAACCGCCTCGAAAACACCGGCCAGCCAACCATTCTGTTTATCGACGAAATCCATCGTTTCAACAAGGCGCAGCAGGATGTGCTGCTGCCGGATGTCGAGAGCGGCGTGGTACGGCTCATCGGCGCCACAACGCACAATCCGTTCTTCTTCGTCAACTCGCCGTTGGTCTCACGCTCGCAAATCTTTGAACTGCGTCCGTTGAGTGAAGAGGAATTGTTCGCGTTGCTGCAACGCGCACTGGCTGACACGGAACGCGGCCTCGGTTACCTGAAGATCCAGGCGGACGAAAATGCGTTGCGCCACCTGGCCAAAATCGCCGACGGCGACGCGCGCAAGGCATTGAATGCGCTGGAAATTGCCGTCCTCACAACCGCGCCCGGCAAAGACGGTGCCGTTCACATCGACCTCGCCGCCGCCGAGCAAAGCATCCAGAGAAAGGCCGTCGTGTATGACGACGAGGACGCGCACTATGACACCATTTCTGCGTTCATCAAATCCATGCGGGGCAGCGACCCCGACGCCGCGCTGTACTGGCTCGCGAAGATGATTCACGCCGGCGAAGACCCGCGCTTCATCGCGCGGCGGATTGTGATCTGCGCGGCGGAGGATGTGGGATTGGCGGACCCGATGGCGCTGGTGCTCGCCAACGCGGCTCTGTCGGCATCGGAATTTGTCGGCTGGCCGGAGGCGCGCATTCCGTTGGCCGAAGCGACGGTTTACATTGCCACCGCCCACAAGAGCAACAGCGCTTATCTGGCCATCGATGCCGCGCTGGAGGACGTGAAGTCCGGCCGCACGCTGCCGGTCCCGGAACATTTGCGGGACACGCACTATAAGGGCGCCGAACGGTTGGGCCATGGCCAGGGTTACGAATACGCCCATGACCATCCGGGCCACTTCGTGGCGCAGGATTATCTCGGCACCGACAAAATTTACTACGAGCCGACCGAACAGGGCGTGGAAAAGAAAATCAAGGAACGCGTCGAAAAATGGCGGGCGGAACTGGCCGCCGCGCGAAAAAAGAAATCAAATGATCGCTGATATGGACGGGCAAAAGGACGCGCTGCGGAAACGAATCCGCAGTGCGCTCGATGAAATCTCCCCGGCGCAGCGCATTGCGGCGTCCGGACAGCTTCGAACCCGGCTCCAGGAACACCCCGTCTGGAAAAACGCCAAATCGGTCCTGTTTTTCGCGCCCTTGGCAAACGAAGCAGATGTCTGGCCGTTGTTGGAAGGGGCGCCGGCGGCCGGGAAGGACCGCGCCCTGCCCCGCTTTGATGCCAGGCAACAGGGTTACGTCGCCTGTCGGGTGCAAAATTTACCGGGCGAAATTGTCACCGGCCGATTCGGCATCCGCGAGCCGTCGGACGGTTGCCCCGAAATTTCGCTTCACGTACCGGACTTGATTCTCGTTCCCGGGGTGGCCTTCGATTTGAGCGGACACCGGTTGGGACGCGGCAAGGGATTTTATGACCGGTTGCTGGCCAAGGCGCGCGGTGTCAAATGTGGTGTGGCTTTTGACGAACAAATCGTGAAGGCGGTGGCTGCGGGAACACACGACATCCGGATGGATTTTATTCTGACACCAACGCGGGTCATTAAAACATGACGCGCGGCGCAAGGCTCACGTCGCTGGCGACCCGTCCCCGGTCACGTCATTGATGTTGTTGATTCAGCATGGGCTGGTTGCTCTCCCAGCTTTGCGGTGAATTCCACGGACGAACCGAGGCATTTTCCGGTTCATTCGTCTCGCAACCGGCGATGCCCAGCAAAAGAAGACCCAGCAGAAACAGCGAAAAAAATCTGACCTGGAAGCGGCCCATTTCAGGAAGCGGGATGCGCCGGAGTGACCTCGTCGCCTTCAATGATGTCGCCCAGTTGCCAGCCCGGCACGATGTTGGCGATGCTGCGGTCCTTCTGCACACTGCGAACAATGACCTTGGCCACGAGTTTGCCGTCGCGGCTCACGAGCATTTCGCCGTCATCCAATACACCCTGGTCTCCACCAATGTTCAACACTACAAAACTCCACTTGGGATCGACAGCCACCACCTTGCCCTTCAGGTCGGCCCGCAAGGTAACGACGTAGTTTGACCCGATTAATTCGTTTAGTTTGACCGTCAACCGATTGACTGTGCGCTGCAGAACGTTGTTCTCCTCCTGAACTGCCTCCAGCTGGTTCTGGGTGTATTTGAGACTCTTGCTTAAACCCAGCGCCTGGTCGGGCGTCAGGCCGGTTGCTTCCCAGGCCGCCACTCGAGCCTGCGCCGCATCCCGGTCCTGGGTTGTCTTGGCCAGTTTGTCCGATAATTCGTCGGCCCGTTTCTGCTGGGTCGCGGCCGTGACGATGGCGTTGGTGAGTTGGGTCTGGGTGCTGGCCAGCTGCTGCTGGGTCTGGGTTAAATCATCCTTCGTCTTGGCCAGATCCCTTTTGGTGGTGTTCAGCTCGGCCTGGACCTGGTCCCGTTGGGTGTGGAAATCGTCGCGCTCGGTGATCAGTGTGCCAATCTTGTCACGGATTTCAACAATGTTCAGCGCGCCCGCGGCCAGGGCCGCGATTATCGCCACTATCAAACTGATGCGAATCAACATGGATGGGTCACTTCAATTTTTCCAAAATTATACAATTGCGCCGGGAATGTCAACGGTGGTTTGTGTCTTGCCAAACGGCGATTTCGTATCATCTTTGAAGCATGGCCCGGAACAACCCTGAAAGGGATTGCGCCACTCCAACCGGGCCGGAACAGAAGTAAAAGCGGATAATCGAAAACCAACGGTTATGCGATTAAATCACGGCCTCCACCTCGCTTATTGCACCAACATCCATCGCGGCGAAACCTGGCACGAAACGTTTGAATCGCTGCAGACCCACACGCTGGCGGTCCGCGAACGGGTTTGTCCCCAAAAACCGTTTGCCATCGGCCTGCGCCTGGGCCACCGGGCGGCGCGCGAGTTGAGCGAGCCCGACACGCTGCTGGCCTTTCAACGCTGGCTCGCGCAAAAGGATTGTTATATTTTCACGATGAATGGATTTCCCTATGGCCAGTTCCACGGCGTCCGGGTGAAGGAACAGGTTTATTTGCCGGACTGGACTTCGCCGGAACGGCTGGCTTACACCAATCTCCTTTTTGATCTGTTGTCCAAATTGTTGCCGGCGGGCATCGAAGGCAGCGTCAGCACCCTGCCCGTTTCCTTCAAGGGCTTCCGTCTGCATGCCGATGCGGTGAAAATTGCCCGCCAGAACCTCTGGCATGCCGTCGAGCATATCGCGCACCTCACCGAACAAACCGGGCGAAAATTGCATCTCGGCCTGGAACCCGAACCGCTTTGTCATCTGGAAAGCAGCGGCGAGACCATCCAACTGTTCGATCGGTTGCGCGCCGAACACCCGCGCGACCCCCGCCTGGCCGAACATCTCGGCGTCAACTACGACACCTGCCATTTCGCTGTGAATTTCGAGGACCCCTTGAATGCCATTCCGTGCCTGGTGCAACATGGCATCAAAATCAGCAAGATCCACGTCAGCTCGGCGCTCAAGGTCCATCCGGCGCCGGAGACGTGCACGGCGTTGAAGACGTTTGCCGATGATATTTATTTCCATCAGGTCGTTGTGCGCGATCCATCGGGCAGCCGGAATATTTATTACGACCTGCCCGAGGCGTTGGCCGACCCGGACGCCCGACGCCCGTCGACGGCAGCCGGAGCCCGGATGACGGAAGCCGGAGGCCAGACCCCGGACACCAATCTTCCCGAATGGCGCATCCACTTTCATATTCCGTTGCACACGCCTTCCGGACCGCTGTTCGAAACTACCAACGACCACTTGCTGGTCGTCTTGGATTTGCTCGCCGAAAATCCGCATCTCTGTTCGCATCTGGAAATGGAAACTTACACCTGGGAAGTCCTGCCGCCGGAACTGAAAAGCCATGCTGTCGCCGAACAACTCGCGGAAGAATATGAGTGGTTGCTGCCTCAACTGGCCGGACGCGGACTCAGCCCTGCGACAAAGTAAAGCCTACCAACCAGCGGGCTGTTCTGTATTTACAGGAAGTTCGCCGACTTGAGTAATTGCCGCAGCGTTTGCATCAACGCTGCGGAACGACTTCATTTCCCTTTACCTACAAAACCGTCCACATCGGCAACCGCCTTTTGGACAATCTCCAAATCGCTGGTGCCGCGAAAACCGCTGAACCCGACCGACAACTTTGTTCGGGCATCCACCGCGAGGGGCTGGCCGCCGATCCAGCCGATGAAGTCGGGCCGGATGATTCCGAACGATTTCTCGTCCACTTGGCCGGTGAACACCAGCGTCTCATACTCGCCCGTCTTGTAGCCGGTGATCCAGACCTGACTCGCCTTGGTCCAGGCGACGCGAAAGCACTGTCGCTGCCGGATTTTGTCTGTGCCGAACATTTTTCCGTATACTCCGCCGGCTTCATCCACAATGCACAGGGCGCAGTTCCCGCCGTTGAGTTGTTGATCCGCCTCGACGGCGAGGTATTCGGGAATTCGTTTCTCCACCGCCGCGATGAGGTTCCGGATCAGGTCGGTATGTTGGTTTGGTTCCATGGTCTAAAAAAAGTTATCGCTGTTTCAGCCGGTTGCCTTGAACAATTCTTTCAATGCTCCGCCCCGGAACACAAGCTTGAAAGTCCCCCGGTTCTCGGGCTTCAGCCGAACGATGCCGTCGAACACGGCGGACAATACCGCGTCGCCAACGCAGGCCAGGCGTAGCGCCTGTTCCATTTAAAAAGGGTCCGTCACTGTTTGACGTGCCCCGGCTGGGCGGGCAACTTCCAATCCGATCTGGTTTCATCAAGTTAGAGCCTGGCGCGACACCTGTGCTGCTGCAGGATTCCGGCCTCAGATTTAACCAGTGCGAGAAAAGAATTGATTTTAATACGCCATAAACTTAAAATCCACCCGGCAGCGGTAGCCTGGCAGCAAGCAGGTCTGTTTTACCTGGTTAAAGTTTGGAAGGCTATGAAAACGAATTTCGCTTCTCCCGGCACAGCTTTAAAACCAGGGATTCTAAATCACACCCTCGCCACCCGTCGCCGGTGGATCACCTGGAACACGGTTTGTTTCTTTTCGTTCGTCGTTATTCGCAGTCTTCCTGCCCAGCCTCTCTCCGTTGCCGTCTCCGGCACGGAATACACGACCTACGTGGAAGCGCAAGGCCAGCCCACCACTACCTACGCCCCCGTATCAAGAACGACAATATCGTCGTCTCCGATCAGCGACGAAATTGACGCTCCGATTGACCCGGGCACCTTCGGTGGTCCCACTATCACTCACGCGCTTGCCAACGCTGGATTATTCGAGGTGTCAGACCAAACTGGATGGGGGTTTGCCAATGCCTCGGCCACCAGTCAGCTGTGGTTCTCACCCCTGGTGGACCAAACCCAAATCATCCGCCTCCAAATCAACGCCGTGGGTGCAACCCGGCCCCAGGAATTCACGGGAGGACAAGTCAGCCTGCTGGACCTGACCTCCGATTCAGAATTATGGAATTACAACTGGAGCGTGGAGGTGGGGCCCAACGTCGGATCCGGTAATGTCCCTTGGGACCCGGCGGACCCCAGCACGGCCAATTTCAGTTTGGACACGGACTTTCTTGCGTCAGACAATTATGAACTGACGATGCAGACGTACTCCAATGCGGGGGACGATACGGAGAGTGTCCAAATCCAGTTGTCCGGATTACAGGCGGTTCCGGAGCCTTCCAGTGTCTGCCTGATCTTGCTTGCCCTGGCGGGACTTCCCGCTGCGCGAAGTCGCGCCTTGCCTTGAGATGCCCAAATGCAATCACCGCCAGGTCAAGGCGGTACCCAATAGTTGGGAACTCTGGTCCAGCCGCTGAAAGTATTCGTTGACCCGCTCCGGAGAAACCGAATCCGACAGCGACTGGTATTCGTACTCCACCACCAGCCGGGTGCCGGCACAGCGCAGATCCCTGCGGAAGGTGAACGCGGGATCAGAAATGGTTTTCTGTTCCGTATCAATTACCCAGGCCCGCGGCAGGGTGGCTTCCGTTCGCAGGATTTCGTGCTGCGGAAACTTTATTCCCAAAGGCAGCTTCCGGTCGGTATCCACGGGCTTTCTGAGCAATGGAGCGATGGCGGAAGGGTAAAAATCACAGCGATACTGGCCATCCTTGTCCGGCCCCGTCCACGCGTCATTAATCGAATAAAATTCGGTGGTCTGAACAATGTCCTGCTGTTCATGGTCCTCAAAGATAACGGGCGCTGACATTTTTATTCCCGGGAAAAGAGTGGAGTAAAAATGCGTGTAGTTCTTTTCGATATCGCTGCGCTTCGAGGTGGCGAAGAGTTCCCGCAAAATATCGGCGTCGCGGCCCGTCGCAACGGTGACCACCTTCAGGTCGGAGGGTTCCGTGGCCCGGCGTATCCGGTAGTATTCCGTCGTAGTCGTCTGCGGCAAGCCGGTCGTTTGGGGGATGATGGCCAGGCCCGTCGTTTGGGGAGAAATCACCAGACCACACCCGTAGCCCGGCAAATAATGCTCCGCCAGCGCACCTCGCTGGTAGTTCAGGGTCGGATCGAGCCAATACGTCCGGCCGTCGCAGCGCACGACGGCAATGCAGTGGTCAAAGGCGCTGACCGAAGGTTGCCAGCCCCAAATCCCGCGCCCCAACGTGGCGTTCACCAGGACCGGATAGGCCTCAATGCCTAATGCGTGAAGAATCGTCACAAACAGCAGCGACTTATCCTTGCAATCGCCGAAGCGGCGGGCGAACACCACCGACGGGTCAGTGGGTGTTTCCGTGTTGGCCCCGATTTCGATTCCGAAATAACGCACGTCATCCTGGACAAACCGCAGGACCGCCAGGATCTGTTCCTCCCGGCCGGGGAGCTGCGACCATTCTGTAATCTTTCGGGCCAGTTCGGGCGAGAACGGTGACGTGGATTGGAACAGTGGCAACGCCCATTGATTCACTTCCGCCCAGGATTTGAAATCGGTCAGTTGCACCCATGGCTGGGGGTCGCACCACGACGGCAGGGAATCTTCCAGCGGGACGCCGGGGACGTGTCGTAAATCCCAGATGTACTCTATCGTGTTTTTCTCCGTAATCGCCACCGGTTCCACCGAGCATCCATGCGTTTTTGCCCGGAGAGTCTTTTGGCGGGGCCACACCACCCGTGTCAGTAATCGGTCCACGGGTTCCTCCATTTGCACCGGAATGGCACAGGAAAAGTGCCAGTCGAAGACCGGATTCGCGCCCTTGAGCGAATAGGCGTAATCAATAATGTCGCCGGTGCGCACGTCATCCAGGACGAGCACGGCGGATTTTTCACCCGTCAGGACGGATTGATCCAGATCCTGCTCCTGTTGCACGATCTTGACATTATTGGTGTCGAGCCGGTCAAAATGCTCCCTACCGCGCCAGAGTCGCACCCAGTGCAAGGTCAGCGATTGATAACCCGGATTGTAATCCAGCTTCAGCGTCGAGCCTTTCTCCACCCCGGCCAGCGTGAGAACCTGCCCGACGGAATGGACGAAGGTTTCGTTTTGCAGCGCATTGACTTGTCGTTCCAGCAGCAACCAATGCTGGTCGACGCCAGAGTCGAGGAGATTCGCCAGGGACGGCTGCTCGAAAAAGTGGGGTTTCACCCAGGTGCCTGGCGGCGCAAACTTTACGGCGGAAGTGTCGGCCGCGTTTCCTTGAAGGGCCATCGCCAGAATACCCGCGCCGAAGATCCGTCGCAGCCGGGGAGCGATGAGCCTTGCCAGACGCAAATGGAAAACCAATCGCCGCATTTCCCGGCGAGGATAATGCAAAACCGTCGTCTTGAAAACCGGAATCAACTCGATGCTCTTTCACGCTTTTTCAACCGCAAAGAATTGGCTCCGGATTTAACTGTAAAGATCGCATCCGCGCGGCCTGCCGGAAATGACTCCTGTGGCCACTCCACGCCTGAGTCCGGCAATTTTACTTGACAGAAAGGCCCAGGTTGATTAGTAAAGATTACTCAATCAATTCACAACTCTTTAATAAATCAAATCCCAGGTCACATTATAAAAGCGCATTTATCAATCTCCTTCACGACCATTTTTCTCTTTGAATGGCTGGTTGTGTCCAGCATGCCGCTTCTGGCGGGTGGCGCCAACACTCAAATTGTCCTGGGTGATGGTGGTTCCACCGCGGCAATCAACCTGGGGAACACGGGCGCTCTGGGTATGTACCGTTGGACGGTCGCTGGCGGCCAGAATCAACTGAACCAGGAATGGTTTTGGTATTCCGTGAACGGCGGCCCGGTGCAGGCCATTAACACCATCGGCGGGCTGACGGTTTCCCTCAACGCCCATGGCACTGACGGGCTCAATGACCTCACCTTGACCTATGCAAACTCGACCCTTTCAGTAAGTGTGGAATACGTGTTGACGGGCAACGGGGCCAATTCCGCCAGCGCCGACCTGGAGAAATTTATTCGGATTGATAATAACTCGGGCGAAGCCATCAATAACTTTAGCCTGATTGAATATTCGAATTTCAACCTGCTTCAGGCCAACAACGATACCGTCACCATTCAGGGGTCGCCGGGTAATTATACCGAAGCTGAACAAAACTTTGATGGCGGGCTTCTTCCCGGTGCCGCCACGGTTACCCTTCCTTCTGCGAACTATGCTGACACGGGCTTACCCGGCCAGACGTTGGACGACGTCATCAGTGGTACCCTTGATGACAATGTGTCAGCAGGGCCGGGCAATGTGGCCTTCGCGTTGCAGTGGACCGCGAGCCTTGCCGAGGGTGCCGAGCTGGACATAGCGCAGGATAGTGCTGTGTCTATTGCACTGATACCTGAGCCATCCACGGTGGCCTTGTTCTCATTGGCCCTCGCGGGGTTGCTTCTGCACCGCAAGGCGTAAGCGATTGCGCGTTCAGAACGGCGTGACGGAGGCGCGATCGATTCGGACGCACACCAGACGAATAGCCCGATGAGAACACAGACTCGCCAAGTGGCGGGTTTTCTGGTTTGCTCCGGGTAATGAACCGGGATTTCTTCCGACATCTCCGTACCTTGGTGATTTTGGGACGCGTGTCGAACCTGCCGACGGTCTGGTCGAATTGCCTCGCCGGCTGGTGGCTCGGCCATGGGGGGAACTATGACAAACTTCCCTGGTTGATCTTCGGCGTCAGCGCGCTTTACCTCGGTGGCATGTACTTGAACGATGCGTTCGACGCGGAATACGACCGCCAACACCGCCCGGAACGGCCGATCCCGTCTGGCGTGATTTCATTGCCCATGGTCCTGGGCTGGGGGTTGGCATGGTTGGTGTTGGGCGCGGCCAGCCTGATTATCATCGGGAAAACGACCGGAGTGCTGGCGCTCATTCTCCTGTTTTGCATCGTCCTTTATGACGTCATGCACAAGGCCATAACCGCTTCACCGTGGCTGATGGGACTGTGCCGGTTCTGGATTTATGTCATCGCCGGGTCCACGGGCAGTTGGGGCATAAACGGATGGCCCATCTGGTGCGGCGCGGCTCTGGCGGTCTACGTGACCGGCCTGAGCCTGGTCGCGCAACGGGAAAATTCGCGCGGACCGATTCCATACTCGCCGCTGGCCTTGCTGGCGGGGCCGGTCTTGCTGGCCCTGGTGATGAACACGGGGGATTATCGGATTCAAGCGATTGGCTTTTCATTCATCCTTGTGCTGTGGGTGGCGCGTTGTGCACGCACCATTTTTCAAGGAAGCAGAGTGAACGTGGGCCGAATCGTTTCCGGCCTGCTCGCCGGAATTGTGTTGGTGGATTTGCTGGCGATCGCACCGGACTGTCCGCTTCCGTTGAAGGCGGTGTTTTTAATCCTGTTCGGCGCGACGCTGGGACTTCAACGCTTCGTCCCGGCGACGTGAAATAAAGGCTGAAATTCAATGGCTAAGGGTTGAACGCTTAAAACTTCAGCTTTCCCGGAGCTCCACAAGTGACTCTTGAACAGGTAATCACCTTCGGTTATTCTATTGGTTCGTATATGAATACAGAGGCTCCACGCGAGTTGACGCACAACGAAGAGATCAAGGAAGCAATTCCGACGCTCGCCGGCACCATCGCGGCCAGGCTGGCTGACCCGACCGCCGACTCGTTTTCCGGTGACGACGGCCAATTCCTGAAATTTCACGGCGTTTATCCGCAGGACGACCGCGATTTACGCTCTGCGGCCGGCCGAAAATACATCATGATGATTCGCAGCCGTATTCCCGGCGGCGTGATGACCGCCAACCAGTGGCGTGTGTTTGACGAACTGGCGTGGCTTTACGGCAACAACACGCTGCGGATCACCACCCGCCAGACCATCCAGTTTCACGGCGTCGTCAAGGCGAACCTGCGCCTGGTGGTCAAAAAGATCAACGAGTGCCTGCTCTCCACGCTCGCGGCTTGCGGTGATGTGAACCGCAATGTCCTCGCGCCGCCCACGCCCGCCTACACCAAAGCACGCGATGAAGTTTATCGGCATTGCGTGCGGGTGGCGGATGCACTCAAGCCGCAGACCCGCGCTTATTATGCGATTTGGATCGACGGTTTCCAGCTCAAGATTGATGACCCGTTCAATCAGGCGTTCACGGACCCGCTTTACGGCAAAACGTATCTGCCGCGAAAATTCAAAACCGCCTTCGTCATCCCGCCAGTGAACGACCTTGACGTTTTCACCAACGACCTGGGATTCATCGCGGTGGTGGAGAAGGATCAACTCGTCGGTTACAACCTCGTGGTGGGCGGCGGCATGGGCCGCACGCATGGAAACAAGGAAACGTATCCGCGCCTGGCGAGCGAACTTGGATTTATCACGCCCGATAAATTGATTGATGTCGCCAAGGCCGTGCTCACGATTCACCGCGATTTCGGTGATCGCACCGACCGCAAGCACGCGCGTTTTAAATACGTTGTCGAAGAACGCGGCGTGGATTGGACGCGCGCCGAAGTCGAGAAACGCGCCCGTATCACATTCGCGCCGATACAGCCTTACGAGTTCACAACGACGGCCGATTTGCTCGGCTGGCACAAAGCCGTGGACGGGACGAATTTCTTCACGTTGTATGTCGAAACCGGCCGTGTGAAAGACGGAAAAAAAATCGCCCTGCGCGAAATCGCGGAGAAATTTCCGCAAACCGGATTCCACCTGACCACGAATCAGAACGTGATTCTCACAAACGTGAGCGCTGCCGATAAGCCCGGAATCAATTCGATCTTTGCGGCACATAAAATTCCGGTTGATAATCAGGCAAGCCTTCTGCACGCCGCCGCGATGGCCTGCCCCGCCCTGCCCACTTGCGGCCTGGCGCTCGCCGAAAGCGAACGGATGTTGCCGGGTCTGGTGGATCGCATCGAAAAACTTTGCGGTGACCTCGGATTGGGTGACGAGGAAATCATCATTCGCTCAACCGGCTGCCCGAACGGCTGTGCCCGGCCTTATCTGGCGGAAATCGGATTCGTCGGCAAGGCGCCGGGGCGTTATCAGCTCTGGCTCGGGGGCAATGTTTCCGGCACGCGGCTTAATCGCGTTTGGAAGGAAACGGTCAAGGACCCGGACATTGAAAACGAATTGCGTCCGGTGCTGGCGCGTTATGCCAAGGAACGAAATCCCGGCGAACGTTTTGGCGACTGGTGCAACCGGGTTTTGTGGAAAGCAGAGCCGGTCCCGGTCGCGGTCAATTGAGCCGGCAATCAAATTCCCATCCCATGACCGCCGACCAAATTGCCAGTGCCAATATCGAGTTGCGCGACAAGTCGCCGCTCGAAATTGTCCGCTGGGCGGTTGCCCGGGCGAACGGGCGCGCATTGGTCTCGACAAATTTTCGTCCCTACGAAGCGGTGATATTGCATCTGTGCGTGCAGGTGCAGCCTGACATGCCGGTGTTGTGGGTGGACCACGGCTATAACCGCCCGGCGACTTACAGACACGCCGAGGGATTGAAAAAACTGCTCAAGCTGAATCTGAAAGCCTATCTGCCCGGGATTTCCGCGGCGCATCATGATGCGTTGTACGGCGAGGTTCCGTCCGCAGACGATGAACCAGGCCTGAAACGATTCAGCGCGCAGATGAAGCTGGAGCCGTTTCAGCGGGGCATGAAGGAACTGGCGCCGCTGGTCTGGATTACAGCCTTGCGCAAGGTGCAAAATCCGAATCGTGCGGGACTCGACATCGTTTCCGAGGACAAAAATTTCGGCGCGCTCAAGGTCAGCCCGGTTTTTTATCGGACCGACGCAGACATGGAAAATTATCTAAAACAGCACCACCTCCCGAATGAGTGGGATTATTTTGACCCGGCCAAGGCTGACGACAAACGCGAATGCGGCTTGCATGCGACGTGGGGAGGCCAGACGCTCGGCTCAGGGATTTAGTACAAAGGCTTGGACACGGATTACACGGATTCTCACGAATTAATCCATGAGTGAACTGCTCTACCGCGAAGAAACCCACCGTCTAATCGGGTTTTGCATGGAGATTCATCGTGAACTGGGCAAGGGATATGACGAAGTCATCTACAAAGATGCCTTGGTCGTGGAATTGAGCCGGAAAAAAATCCCGTTCACGCGCGAAAACAAATACGAGGTGGAATACAAAGGCGTGATTCTTCCTCATTCTTACCGCGCCGATTTCGTAATATGGGACAAGATTTTGTTTGAAGCAAAGGCGGTTGAGCAACTAACGGAGGCACATGTTAAGCAGGTCCTGAATTATCTGGCCGCCGCAAAACTTCGTTTGGGATTGCTTGTTAATTTCGGCTCGGATTCGCTAGAATGCAAACGCGTTATTTTATGAATCAGTGTTAATTCGTGAAATCCGTGTCAAAATGAACAGCTACCATCTCGACCATCTGCAGTACCTGGAGACCGAAGCGATTCACATCATGCGTGAAGTCGCGGCGGAATTTGAGCGCCCTGCCCTGCTCTTCTCCGGGGGCAAGGATTCCATCTCCCTGCTGCGCCTGGCCGAAAAAGCCTTCCGCCCGTCGGACATCCCCCTGCCGCTGCTGAACATTGATACCGGTCATCACTTTCCGGAACTGAACGATTTTCGCGACCGGCGCGCCCAGGAACTGGGCGCCAAACTCATTGTGCGCAAGGTCGAGGACGCCATCGCCAAAGGCATCGCCGTGCCCCGGCCCGGTGAAGTCAGCCGCAACCAATTGCAGATTCCGACGCTGCTCGCCGCCGTCGAGGAATTTCAGTTTGATTGCCTGATTGGCGGCGCGCGGCGTGACGAGGAAAAGGCCCGTGCCAAGGAGCGGTTCTTTAGTTATCGTGACAGTTTCGGCCAGTGGGACCCGAAGAATCAACGGCCCGAAATCTGGAACCTGTACAATGCGCGCGTCAATCCGGGCGAACACATGCGGGTCTTTCCGCTCTCGAACTGGACGGAAATGGACGTGTGGGAATATATCAAGCGCGAGAAGCTCGACGTGCCCACCATCTATTTTAGCCATCAGCGAAAATGCGTCCGGCGCCACGGCCAATGGTTGCCCGTCAGCGATCTGTTGACGCTCAAATCCAACGACAAGGTGCAGGAACTCGTGGTGCGTGTCCGCACCATCGGCGACATCATCAGCACCGGCATGGTCGAGTCACCGGCGGATTCCGTGGATGACATCATCGCGGAGATTGCCGCCGCGCGAGTGACCGAACGCGGCAGCCGCGCCGACGACAAAGCCTCCGAGGCGGCGATGGAAGACCGGAAGAAAGCGGGATATTTTTAAGCAGATCGGAGATGGGAGATGGCAGATAGAATCAACTCGTTTGAAGAATTGGAAGCGTGGAAGACCACGCGGGAGTTGGTCCGCATTGCCTACTGTGTTTTCAAGCGCCAACCCGCGAGCAACGACTTCGGCCTGAAAAGTCAGGTAGAACGCGCTGCTGTTTCAGCAATGACAAATGTTGCCGAAGGCTTTGAACGGGTTCATTCCGCCGAGAAATTGCAATTTTACAATGTAGCCCGCGCTTCCTGCGGCGAAGTACGTTCGTTATCCTATGTCATGCTCGACGCTGCATATGTTTCTGACGCCGAACACAAAAAGGTTCTGGAACTCGTTGCTCAAACCGGTCGTTTGGTTTCCGGCCTGATTCGTTCGACCCGCGTCCGCACCACGACCCCTAACTCCC
>DATJYM010000109.1:0-4859 GCA_035499615.1 Candidatus Acidiferrales bacterium
AGGGCGACCACCGCCGGGGCGACACCGACAACGAACATGGGACGCCAGCCGTGGTGGCGCAGGAGCAAGCTCAGGATGGCCGCTGCCAGAAATCCTCCCGCCCACGCCGACTGCAACAACCCCGCGGCCCGGGTGCGTTTATCCTCCGGCCAGACTTCGGCCACCAGCGCCGCGCCCGCCGCCCATTCGCCTCCGATGCCGAGCGCCGTAATAAACCGGAACAGTGCGAGTTCCCACCAGGTTTGCGACAGCGCCGCCAGGCCGGTAAACAGCGCATAAATCAGGATGGTGAAAACCAGCGTTCTGGCCCGGCCATAGTGGTCCGCCAGGACACCGAACAAGACGCCGCCAATGGCCCAGCCAATCAGAAAAATTGAAAATACGATTCCTCCATACCAGCCAATGACATCGGCGGTGACAGGCCCGCCACTGTACGACTGCAGGAGGTCGCGCAGCGCGGGCTGCAGGACCATGGCGTAAATCGTGGAATCCATCGAGTCGAAGACCCAGCCGAGCCACGCTACGAAGAGCACCAGCCATTGGTAGGGTGTGACGCCACGACGCCAGGAATCGGGTTTCACCGGGCGGGAGGATAATCAGATTCTCCAGTAAAGAGAAGCCTGGAAGCGCAGGCTCTCTGAATTCGTTGTCGTGAAGAACCAGGGGCTCCAAATCGGCGCACAGCGCCGACATTAACGCTGCCAAATCAAAATTTGGCCGGGACGTCACTCCATTGACTCTGACGCATTGGCCACCTACCTTCATCCTGCATGTTTGATCTTGTTGCGCCTTTCAAACCCGCCGGGGACCAGCCGCAGGCGATTGCGAAACTGACGGAAGGCGTCCTGTCCGGCGCGAAACACCAGACACTCCTGGGCGTCACCGGTTCCGGCAAGACGTTTGCCATCGCCAACGTCATCAAAAATGTGGACAAACCGACGCTCGTCATTTCGCACAACAAAACACTGGCGGCGCAACTTTATGCCGAGTTTAAGGGTTTCTTTCCCCGCAACGCCGTCGAATATTTCGTCAGTTACTTCGATTATTACCAGCCGGAAGCCTACATCCCGCGCACCGATACGTTCATCGAAAAGGATTCCAGCCGGAACGAGGAAATCGAACGGCTGCGGCTTTCCACGATGAGCTCGCTGTTCTCGCGCCGCGATGTCGTGGTGGTCGCCAGCGTGTCATGCATTTACGGCATCGGCAGCAAGGAGGATTATGAGGCCATGGTCATCCCGATGCGCGTGGGCCAGGATATTTCACGTGAACAACTCCTGACGCGGCTGGTGGATTTGCAGTATGACCGCAACGACATTGCGTTCGAGCGCGGGCATTTCCGAGTGCGCGGCGACACGGTGGAGGTCCGCCCCGCCGGACGCGAGGACGGCTTGCGCGTCGAATTTTTCGGCGAACAAATCGAAAGGCTCTCGCGCTTCGAACCGTTGACCGGCAGCAAAACCGAATCGCTCGACGCGGTCACCGTTTTCCCGGGCAAACAATTCGTCACCACCGCGGACAAGATGAAGCGGGCCGCCCTGGCCATCCGTGAGGAACTGCGCGAACGCATCGTCTGGTTTGAAAAGCATGGCAAACTGCTCGAAGCCCAGCGCATCAAACAGCGCACGGAATTTGACCTGGAAATGATGGAGGAAATGGGCGTCTGTTCCGGCATCGAAAATTACTCCCGCCACATCGCAGGCCGCCCGCCGGGTTCACGGCCGGCGACGGTGATTGATTTTTTCCCGAAGGACTTTTTGCTGGTGATTGACGAATCGCACGCGACCGTGCCGCAAATCGGGGCGATGTTCGAAGGCGACCGCTCGCGTAAAACCGTCCTCGTTGAATATGGTTTCCGCCTGCCGAGCGCACTGGATAACCGACCGTTGAAGTTTGCGGAATTTCAAGCGATGCAAAATCAGGCGATTTACGTCAGCGCCACCCCGGCCCGGAGGGAACTGGAATGGTCGCGGGAGAGTTTTCTTCTCCCTCACCCTTCGACACAAAAGCGGGGAGAGGCTCGGGACGATGGGCAAGCGATC
Source organism: Candidatus Acidiferrales bacterium (assembly GCA_035499615.1). Lineage (GTDB taxonomy): Bacteria > Verrucomicrobiota > Verrucomicrobiia > Limisphaerales > UBA11358 > UBA11358. Next base: position 2,043 of record DATJYM010000109.1, read on the forward strand.
AAACGCACCACCTTACCCCAGCCCTCTCCCCCGCTTCGCGGCGGAGAGGGAGTCGGCGTTGGCGAGCGACCCGGCGTCGTGGAATTGGTCGTCCGCCCGACCGGATTGATCGATCCCAAAGTCATCCTCAAACCGCTCAAAGGCCAGATAGACGATTTGATTGAGGAATGCCGCAAACGCGCCGACGCAAAGGAACGCACACTGGTGACCACGTTGACCAAGCGCACCGCCGAGGAGCTGACCGATTATCTGCGAGGCATTGGCGTCAACGTCCAATATCTCCACAGTGAGATTGATGCCATCGAGCGTGTCGAGATTTTGCGTTCGCTGCGGAAGGGAGAATTCGACGTGCTCGTCGGTATCAACCTGCTCCGCGAGGGTTTGGATTTGCCGGAGGTTTCGCTCGTGGCCATTCTGGATGCCGACAAGGAGGGTTTTTTGCGCAGCGAAACGAGCCTGATTCAAACCGCCGGCCGCGCGGCGCGCCATCTTCACGGCGAAGTCATTCTCTACGCCGACGTGATGACGGACAGCATCAAGCGATTCCTGGCGGTTACCGAGTATCGCCGCAAAAGGCAAATCGCCTACAATGAGGAAAACCATATCACCCCGCGCAGTGTCAGTCGCGCCGTCGAGGAAAGTCTGGCGATTTATGAATCGAAGCGCGAAGCCGCCGCCTCGGTGCTCAAGGACGCAGCGCTGGACGTGGACCTGACCGAAACCATCAGCGAACTGGAAACGGAAATGCTCAAAGCGGCCGAAGCAATGCAATTTGAGAAAGCCGCCCTGTTCCGCGACCAGATCAAGGAACTCAAACGTGCCATGGACGATTCGCTGGCGGCGAAGGGCGCCAAAGCTTCATCGGCCAGCCGCATCAGTTACGCCAGGCGCCCTAAGAGCGTCGATCGTTGAGCACGCCGTTGAACCCGCAGAAGTTGTGGCAAACCAGTGGAATTCTAACCCCGGGACGGACAATAGCCAGAAGACTGAATCGAGTTTCTCCCACAAGACCTTCATTCCGCGTAACCCATTAGGCCGCCATCATTTAAAATATTGTTTCATAAGTAATTGACAACTCTTGCATCAGAAGTTAAACTCACACGCGACGAAGTTGGTGAACAGTGAACATAAACCCAGATTTGACTGCGAGATATTAAATCAAGAGTTGCCCGGGAGTCATAACGCACCGCACGGTTTCAGATTCAAATGCCCTACTTTATTCGCCCCCCTCTTTCAGTTCCGCACTTTAACCGGAAACAACCGGCTCGCTTTGACGTGACCGCAAATTACGGTCGTGCTGTCCAGCAATCCTGGTCGGGCCGGACGTGGAAGATGCTGCTGGTCACGCTGGCGGTTGCTTGCATTTCCTTTACCGCGTCCGCTCAGACTACGTTCACAAATTTCGGCACTCTCAATGTCACCTTGAACGGCACCAACCTGCTGTTCAATTACTCCATGATGACCACCCAGGGTTATGTGACACTCCTCACGGCGGGCGATCTGGGCACTCTGTCCACCAGTCCGCAACCGGTAACCTACACCGCCGTTCCGCCGTCCCGGCAAGGCCAGTTTGTGGTTCCGATGAACCCCAACGCCCCCGTGCGGTTCTACCGTCTGCTCAGCGAGCAATGGCCTTCCTTCTACCTCAATTATCCGGATCTCAGCGACATCCTTCCTGCCAGTGCGATCTCGATTGTTGGCACGGGAACCAACCGGATGTTTCAATACACGCATGACACCTACAATGGCGGCACCGGTCCGCTTGAAATCCAGCCGGTTTACAATACCAACTCCGGCAACTACATGGGTATTCAGCACGTCTATTTTTTGCACTCTGGCACGTGGACGCTGGCCAAAAGCATTCCCGTGGCCGGCGCGTTTGTCTTTGACGTGGCCCACGGCCACTTCCATTTCCCCTTTGCGGCCTACGGTCTCTACGCGGCCAATCCCGACGGCAGCATCGGCCCCGTCGTCGCCGTCAGCCCGAAGGTCGGGTTCTGCATCGGTGACTCGTATTTTCTGAACCCTTCCCTGCCGAACGCCGGCGTGTTTGGCTACCTGAGTCCATGCACGGCCCCGACGTCGCTGCGGGGATTGTCGATCGGTTACGCGGATGAATACGACCAGACCGACGAAGGCCAATCCATCCCGGTTCCCAATCTGACCAATGGCATTTACTGGTTACGGTCCGTTGTTGACCCGTTCAATTATCTCGCCGAGAGCAACGAAACCAATAACGAAACGGATACCAAGATCTCGGTCAACGGCAATTCAGTGACCGTGCTGCAGTCCGTCATGCCGGCCCTGACCCCGCCGCCCAGCATCACCTTGGCCGCGCCGGGTCCGGGCAACCTGTCCAATACCGTGCAACTTGTGGCGAGCTCGCCGGTGACCGGCGGAAGCGGCGTGCAATTCCTCGTGGATGGTCTTTCGTTCGGAAACGTCGTTTCGAACGCCCCCTACACTTTGCCGTGGGATACGACCACGGTGCAAAACGGATCCCATTGGCTTGCGGCCCAGATTGCGGATTCGACCGGCCATTATAATACCTCGCCCGTCATCCTGGTAACGGTCATGAACACTTCCACGAACCCTCCCGCCGTGCAGGTGACCGAGCCGGATTCGAATTCAACGGTATCCGCGGTCATTACTGTCGGGGCAACGGCCGCGGCCCAGATCGGCATACCAACCGTACAGTTCTACGTCGATAACTCGCCGCTCGGGGCGCCGATCACAACTCCACCCTTTATGACGACCTGGAACACGGAAACCGCGACGGCCGGCGCGCATGTTCTCACCGCGACTGCGGTTGATCAA
>DATJYM010000110.1:0-7994 GCA_035499615.1 Candidatus Acidiferrales bacterium
ATCCGATTCACGCGGACGGCCTGCGCGCCGACTTCGCCCGCAACGACGAGGTTCCCTACGTGGACGTAACCGCCACGCTCGATCCGGAGAATGGACAGGTTAGCCTGTTCATGCTGAATCGCGATCTCGATGCCGAGCGGGAGCTGGTCGTGGAATTCCAGGATCCGACACCCAAACAGGTTTTAGCGTGTGAAACGCTGGCCGGACCCGATTTGAAGGCCTTCAACACGTTCAACCGCCCAATGACCGTTTCGCCGCGAACACTCGACGCGCCGTCCGCAAGTTCCAAAATGACCTTCAAGCTGCCCGCCCGTTCCTACACCGTCGCCCATCTGGCAACGGCGTAGTCAGACTGGGATGATGACTCCACGAAAACGGCGAGCGGTTGCCCGTTCGCCATTCGCAATTCGGAATTCGAAATCAGTACCGGTAGTGTTCCGGTTTGTACGGGCCTTCCACCGGCACGCCGATGTAATCGGCCTGTTTCTTGGTGAGTTTGGTCAGCTTCACGCCAATCTTCTCCAGGTGCAGCCGGGCGACTTCCTCGTCCAGTTTCTTGGGCAGGCGATAAACGCCGACCTGGTTGGTATCGCGGTTGGCCCAGAGGTCGAGTTGCGCGAGGCATTGGTTGGTGAAGCTGTTGCTCATTACAAAGCTCGGATGGCCGGTGGCGCAGCCAAGGTTCACCAGCCGGCCTTCGGCCAGCAGATAAATCGCGCAGCCGTTCGGCAGCACGTATTTGTCGTACTGCGGCTTCACGTTGATTCTCTTCACGCCCTTCAACGCATTGAGCCTGTCCACCTGAATCTCGTTGTCGAAATGGCCGATGTTACACACGATGGCCTGGTCCTTCATCTTAAGGATGTGGTCGAGCGTGATGACGTCGCAATTGCCGGTGGTGGTCACATACAAGTCGCCTTCGCCAAGCGTGTCTTCGAGGGTCGTTACTTCGAAGCCTTCCATGGAGGCTTGCAGCGCGTTGATGGGGTCAATCTCGGTGACGATGACGCGCGCGCCGAAGCCGCGGAGCGAATGCGCGCAGCCTTTGCCGACGTCACCGTAGCCGCAAACGACCGCAACCTTGCCGGCGATCATCACGTCGGTGGCGCGCTTGATGCCGTCGGCGAGTGATTCGCGACAGCCATAAAGGTTGTCGAATTTCGATTTGGTGACGGAATCATTGACGTTGATGGCGGGCACGAGAAGTTTTTTTGCCTCAAGCATCTGGTAAAGCCGGTGCACGCCGGTCGTCGTTTCCTCGGAAACACCCTTCCAATCCTTCACGACTGCGTGCCAGAATCCGGGGCGTTCCTTCGCCACCTTCTTCAACAACGCCTTGATGACGGCGACTTCGTGATTGTCGCTGGGCGTGTTGACCCAGTCGCTGCCGTTTTCAAGTTCGTAGCCCTTGTGGATGAGGAGCGTCGCGTCGCCGCCGTCGTCCACGATGAGTTGCGGGCCTTTATTACCGGGATGCGTAAGGGCGTTCAGCGTGAATTGCCAGTATTCCTCGAGCGTCTCACCCTTGTGCGCGAACACCGGAATGCCGGCCCGGGCGATGGCGGCGGCGGCCTGGTCTTGCGTGGAGAAGATGTTGCAACTGGCCCAGCGTACGGACGCGCCGAGTTCGACGAGCGTCTCGATGAGGATGGCCGTCTCGATAGTCATGTGCAACGAACCGGTAATGCGCACGCCTTTGAGCGGTTTGGTCGGGCCGTATTTTTTGCGGATGGCCATGAGGCCGGGCATTTCGTGCTCGCAAACTTCGATGGTTTTGCGTCCCCACTCGGCGAGCGAAATGTCTTTGACGGAGTAATCCTGTTTGGCCGCGCCGTTGCCGTTGAGCTTGGCGGGTTTGTTTCGTGACGGCGAAAGTTTGATCGCTGGCATGGTCGGTTGAAAGTTGAGTTTTGAAAGTTGAGAGTTAATCGTCAGGCGGACGCCCGGGCTGCTTTTCCCGTTGCCGCGGCCTTTTTCGATGCAGCGGATTTGGCGCTGCCGGCGGCGCGTTTGAGTTCTTCAATTTTATCCGCGCGTTCCCAGGTGATGTCGGGATCGTTCTTGCCGAAATGACCGTAATTGGTGGTCTTGGCGTAAATCGGCCGGAGTAGATTAAGCTGCTTGATGATGGCGGCGGGTTTGAAGCTGAATACTTCGCAGACCGCCTTTTCGATGGCTTCGTCGCTCACGATGCCCGTGCCAAAGGTGTTGACGCAAACCGAGACCGGGTCGGGGTACCCGATGGCATAGGCAAACTGGATTTCCGCACTGGTCGCGAGGCCTGCGGCCACAATGTTCTTCGCCACATATCGGCCCATGTACGCTGCGCTGCGGTCCACTTTGGACGGGTCCTTGCCGCTGAACGCGCCGCCGCCGTGCCGCCCCATCCCGCCGTAGCTGTCCACGATGATTTTGCGTCCGGTCAGTCCGGTGTCACCCTGTGGTCCGCCGACAACGAAGCGGCCGGTCGGATTGATGAGGAACGCCGTGTTCTTCGTGAGGAGGCTCTTCGGCAATGTTTTCTTGATGATTTCTTCGATGCAAAATTCCTTGATCGTTTCATGTTTCGCATCGTGCGAATGCTGGGTGGAAATGACGACGTTGGTGATTTCGACGGGTTGGTCGTTTACGTAGCGAACGGAGACCTGGCTCTTGGCATCGGGCCGAAGCCACTTGACCTTGCCGGTCTTGCGGATGCGGGTGAGTTCACGGCCCAACTGGTGCGCGAACATGATGGGCGCGGGCATCAACTCCGGCGTTTCTGTTGTCGCGTAACCAAACATCAAACCCTGGTCGCCGGCGCCCTGTTCCGCGGTGTCCTTGCCTTCCGCGGCGCGCGCGTCCACGCCCTGGGCGATGTCCGGAGACTGCGACGTGATGGCGTTCATGATGAGCACCTTGTCCGCGTGAAACACGTCGTCGTCGTTCACGTAACCGATGTCGCGGATGGCCTGGCGCGCGATGGCATTGAAATCGAGTTTGGCCTTGGTCGTGATTTCGCCGCCGACCACGACGAGATTGCACTTGGCGTAGGTTTCGCAGGCCACGCGACTATGCAGGTCCTGCGCCAGACAGGCGTCCAGCACGTAATCGGAGATGGTATCGCAAACCTTGTCCGGATGGCCTTCGCCGACGGACTCGGACGAGAAAATGAAATTTTTGCTCATGCAATAATTGGTTCAATTGTCATATTGACGTATCAGGATAAGATGATATATCAGAATTGAAGCGCGTCAACAGGTTTTATTGAAAAATCGCGGCGCGTCCTGAAAACCATGTCATCAGCACTAAAATCGCTTCGGGCCCTCTCCGATCCAACGCGCCTGCGGATGGTGGCCTTACTGGAGCGGGACGAACTTTCGGTGAACGAACTGCAGGAGGTCACGCGGCTCGGCCAGTCGCGCATCTCCACGCACCTGGGCCTGTTGCAGGACGCCGGGCTGCTGCAATCGCGGCGCGAAGGCAAGCGGACGTTTTACCGGCCGAACCCGCAGGCCGACGACGCGACGCGGGAGCTGATTCCACTGGCGATTCGTGGTGCCAAGGAACTGCCCGAATACGACGGCGATCAGATCAATCTCAAACGCATCCTGGCCCGCCGCCGCGAGCAGGCGCAGATGTATTTCAACCAGATCGCCGGGCGCTTCGACCGGGTTTACGGGCCGGGCCGTTCGTGGCAGGCGTTCGGGCATCTGTTGTTGCGGATTCTGCCGCCCCTGGTCGTGGCCGACCTCGGCGCTGGCGAGGGCTTGTTGAGCGAGTTGCTGGCACGCCGTTGTAAAAAAGTCATTGCCGTGGACAATTCGGAAAAGATGGTATCATTCGGCGCGGCCAAGGCGAAGAAGAACGGGCTCAAGAATCTGGAATTCCGTCTCGGTGATTTGCAGAACCCGCCGATTGAGCCGAGCAGTGTTGACTTGGTGATATTAAGTCAGGCATTGCATCATGCCGAACTGCCGGCCATGGCGATTGCCGCCGCGCACAAAATTCTCCGGCCACACGGACAAATCATGATTCTGGATTTGCTCAGGCACAACTTCGAGAAGGCTCACGAACTTTACGGCGACCGCTGGCCGGGGTTTGCCGAAAGCGATTTGCATCGCTGGCTGGAGGATGCGGGCTTCAAGAAGATTGAAATCAGCGTGGTGGCCCACGAGGAACAGCCGCCGCACTTCCAGACCCTGCTGGCCGGGGCGGAGAAGTAATTTACTGCTGGCGCCAATGACTTTTGGGCGCACGTTGATGTTATCTGATCAGGGTTCGAGTCATCCGCAACGCGATGGCGTGCACTTTTTTCCAGCAAGGCGGCATGATTTCGAGGGGGGAGAAGATTGACAAATTCAGATGATTAATTGAGAATGGCCATGTTCTTCTCATGAAAACCTCGGTCAGCGCGCTTTCTCAAGAGGCGAGGTTGTATCTGTTGGCAGTAGTTGTTGGGGGCTTTCTGATTCCAGTTTCCTCGATATTCGCCGGCCCCGTACAGTTGCTTTCCGCACGGAGCCCATCCGCCGCCATTCCCTCCGGCGGGAACGGCGATTCGGTTGCGCCCCGGCTGAGCAGCGATGGGCGGTTTGTGGTCTTCGGCAGCTCGGCCAGCGACATTGTAACGAACGCCAACGGCCAGTTTTATCTGAACGTTTTTCTTTATGATCGTTCCCACAGCACCACGATCCTGGTCAGCCCCAGTTGCAGCGGCAGCGGTGGTGGCAATGGCGATTCCATCGACGGCCAGGTTTCCGCCGACGGCCGCTATGTGGTGTTCCAAAGCGACGCGAGTGATCTCGTACCGGGCGACACGAACGGGGTCACCGACATCTTCCTGCGCGATACCTATACCGGCGTCACGCGACTCATCAGCGTGGCGGCGGATGGGGGATTTGCCAATGGCGCGTCCACGGAACCGGTCATGACGCCGGATGGCACCTGTGTGGCTTTTATCAGCGCGGCAAGCAATCTGGTGGCGGGCGATACGAATGGGATACCGGATGTTTTTGTGCGCGACCTGATCACCCAAACGACCTGGCTGGTCAGTGCGGGCGCCACCGGCGCGAATGCGACCATGGACACGCCGCTGATTACGCCCGATGGCCGGTACGTGGCGTTTTTCAGCACGGCCCAAAATCTCGTGCCCGGCATTACTTGGTATCCTTCCGGCGAGATTTATGTCCGAGACCGCGTGGCAAACAAAACCATCTGGGCCAGCACGAATGCGGCGGCAATTGCCTCCAGCGTGTTGGGTTCATCTGATGGGCCATCGGTTTACCAGGCTTACCATCCCGCGCTGAGCGATGATGGACAATATATTGCCTTTAAGGCCGGCTGGACCAACGAGGCGGTGCTCGCCGGAATAACCCCGCCTCCGGTGATCTGCTTACAGTATGATTCGGTCAATGGGACGACGACCATCCTGAGCACCAACGGCTTTCCGCCATGGCCCGACAGCGACGATGTTTACGGTCCGGAAATGACACCGGACGGGAGGTTTGTTGCCTACGTGCAGAACGAGCAGGCCGGAGGGACGAATTACTCGAGTGTTCGACTCTGGGACCGGCTGTCCGGCACGAATGTGCTGGTCAGCGCCGGCCCGGACGGTTCCTGGCCGACGAACAGTACGTCGCACACCCCGGCATTGAGTGACGACGGGCGTTACGTAACATTTCTCAGCGACGCTACCAACCTCGTCGGAAACGTTGTTTCCAACGGTCTCCACCTCTATCGCCGCGACCTGCAAACGGCCAACACCGTGCTGGTGGACGTAGATACGAACAGTGTCGGCTCGCAGGATCAACTGGGGGCGATTCCATTTCTGAGCGCCGACGGCAGTGGCGTGGCATTTGCGGCGCTGGACGGCGGGTTGGTTGCTTCGGATAACAACAACGCGTCGGATGTTTTATTGTGGGACTCGGCGGTCGGGACAAACATGTTGATTTCCGTTCACGACCCGCTGGCGGTTTTCCAGACGGGCAACCTGCCCAGTTCACTGGGACAACTTTCTCTCAGCGCGGATGGCCGTTGGGTGGCGTTTACCAGTTATGCCCGTGACCTGGTGCCGAATGATTGCAATGGCGACTGCGATGTCTTCGTTCGCGATCTGACGGCAAACAGTAATCTTCTGGTGAGCGTGGGTCTGGATGGAAACTCCGGCCAGGGAGGACCTTCTTACACCCCGATCCTCAGCGCCGATGGCCGCTATGTCATTTTCGTCAGCGCGGCGACTAATCTGGTTGCCGGCGATATTAACATTACCAGAGCCAGCGACATTTTCCGCCGCGACCTGCAAACCGGCACCACTGTTCTGATCAGTACTAATTTAAGTGGTGCCATGTTTGGCCACCTCGATTGCTTCTCGCCGGTCAGCAGTCAGGACGGACGTTACGTGGCGTTCCTTTGCCGGACTAATACGAGCGTGGCGGAAACCAATCTGTTCTGGCGGGACCTGAATTTCGGAGTGACTCTCCTGGTATTCACCAACGCTCATCCAATCCTGCCCATCTCCATGAGCGCTAGTGGACAACGCCTGGCCTATTTCGATAACCAGTCCCTGCTCTATATCTGGGATGCGAATTTGCAGGCCAACATTTATACAAATTCGACGCCCGGTCTGACGGGCGCGGCCATCTCGCCGGATGGAAGCCGGTTGCTCTATCAAACGACGAATCAGCTAATCGCCTACGATCTGGCCGGTGCCTCGAATTTATTTGGCTATCCAACCACCGTCCCCATCGGCGGTTCCGCGCAATGGAGCGGAGATGGGCGTTACGTCACCTTCGCCACCGGCGCCAACCTTGTGGCTGCGGATAATAACGGGACCAACGACGTTTATCTCATGGATTTGCAGGCGGGCACGCCCACTTTGGTCAGCGCAAACCAAAGCGGCACCGGCAGCGCCGCCGGCCCTTCAGATTCGCCGGTGGTCAGCAGCGATGGCCGATTTGTGGTATACCGCACTTTTGCCACCGACGCGGTCGCCGGAATCGTAAGACCGCCTTCCCTGATTGCGTTTGACCGGCTTTCGGGAACGAACAGCCTGCTCGCCACCGGCACGGCGGGAACCGGCTGGACCACGTGGGTATCTCAACCGGCCTTCAGGCTGAACGGTTCGAGTCTCGCCTTTCAAAGCTGGGATTCCGGTCTGGTGAACAACGATTTCAACCGGGCCGGGGATGTCTTCGCCGGAGACTTGAGCGGTTGGCCCGCGTTGGACAGCGACGGGGACGGCATCCCGGATTGGTGGATGATTGAATACTTCGGGCACCCGACCGGACAGGCGGGTGATTTATCCCTCGCACAGGATGATGCCGATGCGGATGGCATGTCGAATCTCCAGGAATTTCTGGCGGGCACGGATCCCACCAACCCGAATTCCCTCCTGGCGCTGAGCATTGCGACGGATGCCACGGGCGCCAATCTATTTCTGGGTTGGAACGCCGTCTCCGGCAAAAATTATCAGGTTCTGTCCGCCACCAATTTAAGCAACCCCGTCTGGCAGGTGTTCCCGGCCAATGTTGGTGTCAATGGCAGCCAACGCTATTTCAACGTCCCGGTGGTGGATTCGCAGCGGTACTTCCGCATCCTGTGCGGCGATTGATGGATTCCAGTCATGAAAAGATTTTTTACAGACCAAATGATAGCCAGGCGCCGGCGGCAAATCGGTGCCGGGGCGTTTACCCTGACTGAACTGCTCGTTGTTGCCGGCAGTGTAGCCATGTTGATGGTCGCACTCTTGTCGGTATCATTTACCACGGAGGAGCGCGTTTTAAGGGCTCAATGCACCGACAATCTCCGTCAGATCGGCGTCGGCTGGAACATCTACCAGCAGGAATTCAACCAGGTAATGCCCTGCCATTGGAAAGGAGTCACATACGCTGTCGGTGGTGCCCCTGCCAACCCATGGGAGACACATGAGGTTGGCAGGGTTATTGCCGGAACTGATCAGTTTTCGACTGGATATGACGGTTACAATACTCCAAACGGCCCATGGAACCTGGCAG
>DATJYM010000111.1:0-19245 GCA_035499615.1 Candidatus Acidiferrales bacterium
CGATGAAGGTTTCGTTATCGTACCGGAATAACGCCACCTGAGCGGGCGCGTTCTCGAGGCGAACCGGCTCGGCCGAACCCAGCGCGTCGCGGATGATGGAAAGAACGCCGGGCGGGAAGGCATAGAGATCGGCCGGATCATTGGGAATGGTCAGGACGTAAAATTTGCCCCGGGAGTAATCACAGGAAAGAAGAATGGGATAGGTCGTGCCGCCGGGGGAAACGCCCAGGACGTCGCCCCAGGCATCGTGCGTCAGGACGTTGAAGTATTTGATCTCGGGAATAAGGATGTCACGAGGAGCCGCGAAGGGGTCGGGCGCGCCCGCCGACTCGCCGCCCGGACCGCCGAAGCCGCGCCGACCTCGAAAAGGTGAGCCGGGCCCGTTGGCGAACGTAAAACGCCGCACCGGCACCGTGACACCGGTAGTTTCGATTTCACAAATATCTTCGATGCCCTTGCCTTTCATGGCGCGTATGAAACCGGAGGTAACGCAAACCGATTTGCCGGCCTGGAGCTGGGCTTTGATTTTCTGAATGATCTCCGGATCCGCTTTGGCCTGTTCGGTCAGTAGGACCATTTCGGCCCCGGAGGGAAATTGCGGGAAGATATCCATCGGCAGGCCGATCATGCCCAAATAATCGTGGAGAAACTCTTCGCCGGTGGCGTGATAGGGCGTGTAGGTTTTTATGCCGACAGGTTTGCCGACTTTGACCAGCACCTTATCCACCTGGCCGAGGGTATAGGCGGCGACGTCGGCAAAGGTGGGTTCACCACCACCGGGACCGATGGTTTTCAGGAGTTCAGTGAAGTTGAGGCTGGTGGGCTGGTCGGCCCAGGTGCGATTGGTGATAGCGAAGGGCGGGATGGTGCGGAGCATGCCGGAGTAGTTGAAGCAGCACATCTCGGGGCAGCGCGCAAAGACAGTATCGAGGAGCTCCTCGGAGTAGCGATCGATGGGAAAGGCGCCGCCCTGGTCCACCCAGCCGCCCCGGTTCACGCCTGGCTTAAGGTTGTCCATGAATCGCATGATGTCGTAGCTGAGATAAGGCTGGAGATGCTGTTCCTGTCCGACCCAGAGGCGGGATTCGGTGCCGGCAAACATGCCGTCGGCGATGAGCGGGACCTTTTCCGTGTCATTGCCCATGCCGGCGTACTGGTCATACCAGTTGGCCATTTTGATGATGACCCGGCACTTTGGGTTGACCGCCTTGGCCGGTTTGACGATGAGATCCTCCGCGACCTCGCGCATGGTTTCCAGGCGGTATTGCGTCCAGGATCGATTGCCTTTGGCTTTGATATCGTAGTCCGTCTTGCGGTCAAAGAAGAAGTAATCATCGAGCAGAATTTCATCAAAATGGCGGGCGGCCAGTTCCACGGCTTTTTTGGCGAAGGCGCGATTTTCCGGATCGGCGTAGTCGAAACCCTGGTAACCATTGGCTTCACTGACGCTGAAGGCCAGGCCGCCGCAAACCTGCACGCCCTGGTCCTGGTAGAATTTTTTGAGTTTTTCCAGGCCGGATTCATCCACGAGCGTGTGGTTGCGCATGACTTCGATATAAATCTTGTCAATCTTGAGGTTGCGCGTGAGGTTGGACCAGGATGCGGCCGGGTCGAGATTGCCGTTGATCAGCGCTTGCACGGTTCTCTGGGTTGCGTAGGTGGAGACGATGAAACTTTGGTAATGGCCCTGGGCCTGGCCGGAGAGAGCCTGGGTTTGGGCATTGACGGCAAGCGCGGCAAAAACAAAAAGGATGGAGTACGCCTTTTTCATGGGTGAGCCATAGGATCAATTCTTCAATTTGCCATGGGTTCGGGAACAGCAGCTGCGCACATCTCTAATGCTTCGGCACCAGGTCTGCAATCTTGCCCGCCGCCAGCTCCGGGCGGCAAAACGCTAATCGCGACCGGCCCGAAAAGGAAGCGCGAACTTGTGTGTGATTGTTTAACCGCAAAGAACGCGGGGAGCGCTGAGGTTTCCAGCCGCGAAGTGCGGGATATTAAAGGTGCCTTCAGGCACGTTTTCGGCGGCAGACGGCTGGAAGCGAAGCGGCCGCTAGAGCCAGCATGGCCCACATTGAGGGTTCGGGCACGGCGGAGCCAATCACCGCGAACGCCGGTGCGACATACCCTGGATACCCTGGCGCGCTTTCGAAGATCGGGGGATCGCTGCCGAACCACACGCCATTCGCGATCGAGCCTGCCGCGTCGTTATAGCTGCCGGTTGACAGCAGCCAACCATCGACATTACCAGGAATTACCGGGGTCCCGGCATAACCAGGCACCAGACCTGCCAGGTAATAGGTACCGGGCAGAAGAGTCTCATTGACCGTCATCACCTGCGTGCTCATGACGCCCAACGGGGCCGTCAGACTTTCACTGGCAAAGACGGTCATGGGACCGGTCAGGGCACTCTGAAGCGAAAAGTTAAAGGTGTTGAAACTGGTTGAAGGGGGTGTCCGGAGTACGACGTCAATGGTTGAGACGTAATAACTGTCTGCGAGTGTGAAGGAGACGGCGGTGGCATAGGGACTGTACATTCCGTAATAAGAATAATTGGCGGAGGGCGCGTTGAACAGTATGTCAGCGCGGCCGGTCGCGCTGCCGGGTCCCAGGAGCAGAAGAACGGCGGCGGCGATGGCGGTGAGCGAGTTGAACCGGGCGCGTGAAGGCAACCCACAGCGGGAGGTGGCGTTGATTTTCATTTAAAGCACAGATCAAATGACAACCACTGATCACAGGAATTTGCTTCTTTTGCCAGCCGACGGTCGTGAGCGTTGCGCCGATGGCTGAGAATTGGTTCTGAGTTCCAACCAACCATGTCGTCTCATTAGCAGAACCTGGAATGAATGTCAATAACTAATAAGTAATGCGAATAAAACTGACCGGCATTCGCGAGTGGATTTGTTCAGGTGATAGCTGATTCAAAGCCGGTTCCGCGGAGGGCAACAAGGGCACAGTGCTGGCTGCAAAATCCGGTCGCGGGCAGTGATTCCAGAGGTGAGCGTTCTCGTGATTGGCATCGGCCTGGCTTCCAAATCAGCGAGCCGCAAGACAAACACGTGAACGCGAACGGGCAATTTTCTGTCTCATTTGCTGCCGATGTTCCGCATGGTTGAACGGAGGGTAGGCGGTGCGGTCTATGGGTTTGGGTCGAATTTGTGTAACCAAATGGTTACTTATTCGTCTGATATTGATGGTTGAATTGTGGAAATATGAGATCAATCGTTTTTACCTATCCGGGATTTCAGTCGCTGCCGAAAGGTCTCAAGCAACTGCTGGTGACTTCTGAGAATTACTTCTTTGTTGAAGCCAGGTGGGCGTTCGCCAGGCCAGGCCCCATCCGATCGAAATTAATGAACTATTGGAGCCGGGTGCAACCCGAGAGCAATCTGTTCTCAGGGTCGCGATTTGGGGCAGGTTGAGGTGAGAGTGGCGCAGACCCTGGAATCACAAGAACTTTTGTCCTGTGGGTCTGCCATTTCGCCGCACGGACTTCGACCGCTGACGCCAATCCCGACGTCGCGTGCAGAAAGTGTGAATTTGCCCGAGGTGGCGATGCCTTTTGGTCAGGCTGGGAAAAAACCAACAGCGTTTTGGCCCTCTCGCCAAATCGGGTTTGTAAATTACAATGGATTTCCGCAAAAAAACAAAAAATTTCCCGACGGCACGCACTGTGCTTGGAGGGATTCGTGGTTGGGAAACGGTTGCCGCAGACGAGTGATGTGGGTGGGGAGCCCCGGGCAGCCGGCAGGAGGGAGTGAGGAAAAGGGTAGCGGAGGTATTTGGGATGGTTGAGCGAAAGGCGGTTGGGCATGGAGGAACACGACGAGCGCGGCTGTCAGGTCTGCCCGCAAAGCAAATTGCGAAAGAGGAGGTGAAGTTTGGTTGCGGCCGGGCCGGGCGGTGCGCAAGCGCGTGAAATCAGAAGCTGAAATTAATCGATGGAAAACCGGGGTGGCATGGGTTGGTGGGGCGCGGCGGCTTGCAAAAGCGCCCGCCCCACCGCGTTTTTTTATTTAAATTATCACTGCCGGACCGTCCCGCCGTGACAGTTTGACCCGTTTGCGTTAGTCTCCGCCGATGCAACCAATGACGTTGACGCTGGGTCACTCGCCCGACCCGGATGACGCCTTCATGTTCTATGCGCTGGCGAAGGATTTGATTCCGACGCAGGGTTTCCGTTTCGAGCATATTTTGCAGGACATCCAGACGTTGAACGAACGTGCGACGCGCGGCGAACTGGACATCACCGCCATCAGCCTGCACGCCTACGCTTATGTGAGCGGGCGGTATGCGCTGTTGCCCAGCGGCGCGAGCATGGGGGATGGTTACGGCCCGATGCTCGTCGCCAAACAAAAATTTGACCGGACGGAAATCGCCGGCAAAACCATCGCCGTGCCGGGGACCATGACCAGCGCCTTTCTCGCCCTGCAACTCTGGCTGGGCCGGAGCGCGAAGGAATTCAATTATATCGTGGTGCCGTTCGATCAGATTTTCAAAGCCGTCCGCACCGGCGCCGCCGATGTCGGCCTCATCATCCACGAGGGCCAGTTGACCTATCGCAACGAGGGGCTGATGGTGTGCGAAGACCTCGGCATCTGGTGGGGGAAGGAAAACGACGGTCTGCCGCTGCCGCTGGGCGGCAATGTCATCCACAAAAAGTTTCCCCCGGACGTGCGCAAAACCATTGCCGGGGTCTTATCGGCGAGTATTCAATTCAGCCTGGAGCATCGTGCCGAGGCAGTGCAACACGCGCTGCAATATGCGCGCGACATGGGCCGCGACCTGGCCGACCAATTCGTCGGCATGTACGTCAATCACTGGACGCTCGATTACGGCGAACGCGGCCGGGAATCCATCCGCCGGTTTCTCGGGCGGGCCTTCGAGCGCGGACTGATTCCGCACCGGCAGGAACTGGAATTCGTGGTTTGAACCCGATGACTCCGAATGGCCGGCGAGGCGGACTCAATCGGCGCCGGGATTTTGGCCGTTGGTATAAACCTTTTTATAATCCCGTTTCAGGCAGTCGGGACAAAGGCTGTGGCTGAACAGGGCCTCCGAGCGGTTGGAAACAAAAACTTCCACCGGTTGCCAGTTGTCATGTTCGTCGCGGATTTTTTTGCACAGGCTGCAAATGGGCAGGATGCCTTCCAGCAAATTGACCCGTCGGGCCAACTCGCGTGTCTGCCGGGCAACCCGGCTGATCAGGTAAGCCAGCAACGCGAGGACAAAGATGCGAATGACGGTATTGATGATCGCATCGGTGATATGCCAGGGAGCCTGTCGACTGAACGGGAAACTCAGACGAATCAGTGATTGGACGATCGCGAGGAGATAGGCGTAAAACGGGCGACAGAACCAGGCGGAGACCGCGACTGGAATGATATACGTAATCGGGAAGGCAATGTACGGCCCCACCGAAAAATCAACGACCAGGCACAGGGCGGCGAGGCCGATGGACGTCACGGGCTGTCGCAACAAGCGAAGGTACCAGGGATCCGCCTGTGTCGGGAGATTCGACGGAGTCATAATGACAATGGTTAAGGTTGTCGCGTCGTGCGATTAATGGTCATCAGATTCTGCATTATTAACTAATTGCGTTATTAGCAAGTTACATTCCATTGCCGTTGGCATGGGTGATTTATCGTTTGGCGGACAGGGACTGAGACCGGTTATAAACCAGCACAACGGAGGTTTCAATTTGTCGCTCAGGGATTTGCCAATACATGCCCAGCAAGCGATTCTTTTCCGCTTCACCGACCAGCTGAAATCCGTGTTTCACGTAAAACCGGATTGCCCAATCGGCGGCCTGCCAGGTGCCGACGAGGATTCTGCCTTCAATCCGATCCAATAAATGGTTGAGCAGCTCCCCGCCAATGCCGCGATGGCGCATCGCCGACCTGACATAAGCGTGCCGGATCAGCGTGACATCCCGGACTGGTTGCATACCCATGACCCCGACGAGCCGGTAATTTTCCTCGTAACCCCAAAATTCAACGCCGAGGTTGATTTGCTCCCGCAACTCCACCAACGGCATATACGGCTCATGCCAGCGATCGGCAGGAATCACGCACTGATAGGCCCGGGCGGCATCGTTGACAATCGCGAAGATGTCCGGAATATCGGAAGCTGTGCAAGGCCTGATCATTTCCAATGGCTAACTGCGGATGATGCCATCGGCCTCCATTCGGGCCACGAGTGGAAAAAGGTCATGTTGCAGACAAAACGAAACGTCATCGCGCAGTTCGGGGATCGCCAGCAATCGCCGCGCATTTTCGGAAGTGGCCACCGCAGCCGCCAGATTGTCCTTGGCTTGCATCCAGGTGCGTCGGGCGATTTCCGCCGAATCCGAAATTTCGTGCGGTCTGGCGTCGGCCAGCAACATTCCACACAACGCGCCCGCGGCCAGCACATCCTCGAACGCCGTGTTCTCCCGGGTGCCGGCGCACACGAGCAAGACGTGCGCCGGTGAAAGCTGCCGAAGAAATTTGGCCGTGGCCGACAGGTTCAAAAAGGAAGCGGCCACCACCGTTTTGGCGCGCGCCCCGGCGCGCAACGCCCGCGTGCCATTGGTCGTGGTGGAAACAATGGTTTTGTCGCGGACCTTTTCCGGCGTGTATTCGCGCGGCGAATTGCCAAGGTCAAAATCCACGCCGCCGGCCTGGGCGGCGCGAATCCTCACGCCGTCCCGTTCGCCGCCGAGCAACACGCCGGGCTGTTTTTGCCGCCGGACCAGTGCCTCGGAAATTTCACTGACGGGGATCACAATCTTGGCGCCGTGGTGCAACGCGGTCACGATGGTGCTGGTCGCGCGCAGCACGTCGAAGACGACGCACGCCGCATCGTGCAAATCACATTGTTTCAAGGCGGGCAACTCCGCCGGGGTCAGAATGGCTTCAATTTTCATTTTGGGTCGCGCGCAAAACACCCGGGCAATGGCGGGTCGTTCTTCCCGCGCTTCGCAAGCTTCGCGCGAGAGTAATTCATTTTGGTCCGCATGTAATGGAAAAGATATTGCTGGGCGTGGCCTGCGTGCGTCCCGAAATGGGTCGCCGTGAAACGGTGCAGATGTTTGGCCGTCACGCGGCGATTCGGGAAATAAAGCCGGCGCAAGGCGCGTTCCACCCAGACATCCACCGGAAACGCGGCGTCAAAGCCGCCGGCGAAAAGCAGGACGCAGTCGGCAATTTTGCTGCCCACACCCCGTAACTTCATCAATTCGGCCCGTGCCTCCGCCATGGGTAATTCGCGCCACCGGCCCACGTCCAGCGTGCCGGTGGCGATTTGCCGGGCGGCGGCGAGCAGATGCGGCGCGCGAAAGCCCATCTTGCAGGCGCGCAGATCGGCTTCGGCCAGGCCCGCAATTTTTTCCGGTGCGGGAAACGCGAAGGCGCCGGGCGCGCCCGCGGGAACGGCCACGGGTTCACCGAAACGCTCGCAGAGCAAGGAAATGATTTGCCGGATTTGAACGATCTGCTTGGTGGAGGACAAAATGAAGGAGGCCAGACATTCCCACGGATCCTGACGCAGTACGCGCAGTCCGCGACACGCGGCAACCGCCGCACGCATCGGGGCGTCATCGGGAAAAGTTTTCAGGACGGCGGTTAAATCCACATCCGTCTGCAAATAAACCTGGAGCCAGCCCCAGCTCTTCACCGGCGCGGCGACTTCAGCCCGGATGCCTTCGGGCAATTGTGTCAGCCGCACCCAATGTTCACCAATGACGCCATGCCAACCGCCCGGGCGTTCCTGCCAGCGGAAGGCCTGGCCGGAGTCCAGCGTGGCCGCCAAATCGTAGTCCTGAACCCGCAAGAGCATCGAGGATCGGGAGGAAACCATTATTCGCGCCGGCATCGGTTCCTCGGGGGTGTTTCTTAACTCGCACTTCTTCTTTCTCATTTCAAATCGTAGCACGCCCAAAGGTGGATGCGGTCCAACACGCGTCCATCGATGACGATATCGCGCACGCCCAAATCGGTGACGGAGGTAAATTGCCGGGCCAGATCCTCCGGCGCGGGCGGCGGCGGCGGAATCGTCGCGTACTGGAGGGGCCGATGGGCCAGCCATTTCCAAAACCAGCCGTGCTCCAACGGGTACAGATTCACCTGGTTGACAAAGATCGCGTTCTGACCCTGGCGATGTTCGCGGTAGTTGTACTCCGGCCAGAAATAGAATTGATTTTGGGGTTGATCCGAATCCATCGCATAAACGAGCGGTTCCGAGGCCAGCGCCGTTTTGGCCTGGGGAATATAAAACGAATACAACCCCGTAATGCCATAGTGCCCGCAGATGATGAACGCGGGTTTGCCGGCCTGCTGCAATTTTTCGCGTTCGGCTTCCACCAACGCCGCTTCCGGTTTCCAGGCCTGCACCCGGCGCGTCGGGTCTTTTGAGCCGGGCAGCATTTCTCCGGTGATTTTCCCCACCAACTTGCTCTGGTGCAGTATGGCAAAGGTGAAAAATCCCAGGACGAGGCCGAACGAAAAAAACGGGCCGGTCAGGCGGCGGCGTTCATTCCAATAAGCCGCCATCAGACAAAACATGGGCACCACGGCCGGGGCGATCCAGTTGGGGAGGACGTGGGAGTGAAGCGAGTAAAGCCAATGTCCCAGAAAAACCGGCGCGCCCATGCAAAAAAAATACAACCATAACCCCGATTTCTCACGTCGGGGGGACCTCCAGAAGCCGATCATGGCCCAAAGGGCGCCGATAAAAAAAATCGGATTTAACACCACGAGTTCCTGTAAAAAAAAGTCCCGGAAATAACGCAACGTCGGCTGCCAGTGGGAATTGAGGCCCGCATTGCCCGCCACATGTTGGACGGTGATCCAACCGTGCTGCCAGTTCCAAACCACGACCGGCGTGGTGCAGATCAGAAAAATCAGTAGTGCCAGCCACGGGCCGGGCCGCCGCAATTGAACGCGCGCCGGCGGCCGGAGCGCAAAGAAAACTGCCCAGCACACGATCTGATAAACCGCGCTGTATTTGCACAGGAAACCCAGCCCCATGCCCAGTCCCACCACGAGCCAGTGGCGTGTTTGCCCGCCCGGCTGGACGGCCCGCCAGCCGGCCACGAACGCCCACGTCCAACAGAGCACCAGCGGCGCATCAATGGTCATCAACGTCATGCCGACACCAAACAACGGTGTGGCCGCCAGGATGAGCAAGAACCAGAAAGCCGGATGCGCGCCGATTTCACGCACCAAAAAGCGCAGGATTATCACGCTGAGAATCGCCGCGAACAGGGGTGAAAAAAAACGGACACCAAACTCGTTGTCGCCGAACAGGGACGTGCTGGCGAATTGAATGAAGGCGATGCCCGGCGGCTTGCTGTAATAAGACAGGGCCAGGTGTTTGGACCAGACCCATTGGTAGGCTTCGTCCGGGCTGAGCTGGATGAGGCCGCTGGCGAGGTATACCCAGTTCGCGATCAAGGTGACCAGGATCACCAGGTAGCCGAGACGAAGCCATTCGCTTTCCGATTTCCGATTACCGATTTCTGATTTGACAGCTTCGGGCGCCGGACCAGGGAGTTTGGACGCTGCGTTTTGGACTGGATTGAGCACCGATGGCATTTGCGCATGCCAGAGCGGAAACCATTTTTTGCCGATCCAATTCCATGCAGCCTGCAATCCGATGAGGCCCGCCGCGGCGTAGCCTGCGCCGAGAATCGCGCCGGCCAGCACGTCGCTGGGATAATGCACGCCGTTATAGACGCGCGAAAAGGCGACCGCCGCCGCCATCGGCAGCATGAACCGCCAGCTTCGGCGATAAAACAGAAACGCGACCATCGTGGCGGCAAACCAGTTGGCGGCGTGTGACGACGGCATGCTGTTGCGGCTGCCTGTGTTGGCGCCCATTTCTTCCGGCGGGACGTAGCCTTTGCCGACGACGCCGAACTGCCGCGCATCCGGCAGCGTGACGAACGGGCGCGGCCGGGCGACGGCGTGTTTGACGGTGTTGACGATGAGCGGGTCGCCGAGCCCGACGGTCAGCGCCATCAACAGGACGCATAGCCGGAGGCGCGCGTTGCCGAAGCACAGCGCGTAGAGCGCGGCGGCAACGAGCAGCAGGACGAACCATCGCATCGCGCCGTTGGCCCCGCTCAAAATGGGCATGAGCCAGTCAAAGACCGGATTGGCCAGCGACCGGTTGATGAAATGAAACAGGCCCGTGTCGAGCGTTTGCAGCCAGTGCATTACCGAAAGTGTAGCGGGAAACCGGGCGTTGAAAACTCAATAGCGCGGACAACTTTCAGGGAGGAAAAAAACAGCGCCGGTTCACCGGCTCGTGCGGCCCGAAAGAGACTCTGAGCTATCCACTCCGGGACACGGCTCATTTCTCCGGGTTCTCACCATTCCCTGGCCAGGTGATCTTGCGGGCCAGCAGCCAGCGCACGCCGATCAGATCATGAAATCCGCGCAGGGCCCGTTCCAGGTTGTTGTATTTTGTCTTGCCACCCTTGCGGGGGCGATGGTTGACGGGGACTTCGACGATACGCAAGCCGGCATGATTGAAGAAGACCGGGAGATAGCGGTGCAAACCATTGAACGGCAGAAGATGGCGCATATCCACTTTTCGCATGGCCTTTAAGGTGCAACCCGTGTCGCGCACCCCGTCGTGCAAGACCATCCGGCGGATAAAGTTGGCAATTCGCGAGGCGCCACGGCGGGACCAGGTGTCCTGACGAGTCCGCCGGTAGCCGCAGACGAGGTCAGCCTGGTCGAGCATCGAAACCAGGCTGGAAATATCGGCCGGGTCGCTCTGGCCATCCCCATCCATCATGACGCAAATTTCACCCCGCGCCGATTGCAGCCCGGTGTAGAGCGCAGCGCTTTGCCCCAGACGGCATCCCAGGGAAATCAACCGGACATCCGGGTGCTGCCGGATCATCGCCTCGGTCCGGTCGTTGCTACCATCGTTGACGGCAATGATTTCCGCTTCCGGATTGGTCCGGCGCGCTTCCACCAGCACCGATTCAACGTTTTCTTCTTCGTTGTAAAACGGAATAATAATGCTGACTTTCATTTTACTGTCCGGGCCTGCCAGGTTTTCATCGTCAAACCCAACCGGAACAATGGCGATAATCCGGCAGGAAATCAATGACTGGAAATTGAACAGTGGTCGTCGGCGGTTTCCTAAAGCGATATCCGGTAACGTTTATCCGACGAACGCCGGATTTAACCAGCGACCCTCTCGCGCGGCGGGCGGCCGGCTTTTGTTTGGCGTCAAACGCATTCGGCCCGGCTGAGCCCATGTCCCCGTCTAAGGCCGGACGATACGATAAAATCTTGCCGGCGCATTCGTCCGGGACCAATCCACGAACTGGCAGACGCCAAAACCGTCCGCCGTCAGATTGGTCAAGGTTTGCCAATCCGGTGCCGTCAGACTATCCTTGTACAGAATCCGGTAGGTAAATCCGGGAATTCCGTCAAACCTCACCAGGGCGGAACCGTCGTTGGGGTTGTCACCGGCAAAATTCAGCGGTTGCGGATCATCAGCTCTGATTTGAACAGTGACTGTGCCCACATCCGTGCCACAACCTCCATTGTCCACGACATAGGTGAAGGTATCCGTGCTGATTCCGCCCGGCGGCGGCGCATAATAAACCCAGTTGTTCGTCAAACCCACCACGCCACCGGCCGTGCTGTTGGAGCTGACCTCGACCACCGTCAGGGATTCACCCTCCGCATCGGTGTCGTTGGTCACCAGATCGAACGCATTTACCCGAACACCGCCCGCGGCGAACCGTTGGATGACGTCCGGATGGGCCACGGGCGGATGCCCCAGGAACAATAAGGCCGGCGAGCTGGTTACCGACCCAAAGGCATCCGAAATCACCACGCTGTAATTGCCGAAATCGGGGGTCTGGACGTTGGTCACCAGGAGGCTCTCGTTGGTCTGCATATTCAACATATGTCCATCCTTCCACCACTGGCAGGTGAGCGGCCCGTTGCCATCAGCCAGGGCGTCAAAAACAACATTACAACCCAATAATACCGCCTTGTGGTCCGGCCGCACCCAGACCATCAACGGCTCGGGCGCACATTTGCCGTAATTTCCTGCGCTGTAAATCGCCGCAATTTCATCCGATGACAGCGCGCAGCGGTACAAGCTGAATTCATCCAGGCCACCCGACCAGAGGGTTGGCGGATCATCACTTACCTGCGCACCCAGATAAAAATCATAGCTGGTTTGGGGAGTGAAATTAGTGCCGAGATCCTGTTGGGCCACGACAACCCCATTCAAATAAATCATGGCCAACCCCGAGTTTCGATCGTAAGTAAAGGCCACATGTTGGAAAACGTTTGATTGGACAATTCCCGGCGGGGACGCCAGCGTGTGGTAACTCGACGTCCCGTTCCCGTCCGTGTCCTCGATGTTGACGTACAAACAGCCGGGGCCGGCGCCAAAGTTGCCCGGCGGGGCCGGCTCGGAGATCCACAGTTGTACTCCCCCCGCGCTGCCGTTATTCCATTCGGCTATCGGACGCGGCACGTCTATGACCGCTGGATTAATCCAACCTTCAATGGTCATTCCGCCGGCTGGTCCCACATCGAGACTGCCGCTGGCGGGCACTTTGATACAGGCATTCGTCCCATTCAGGTAAAACGCCTGTCCCACCGCACCGCCGGTATAACCGGCCCCGCCGACCAGCGTGCCGTTGTTGGTGCCCACCGCATCGTCGGTATTGCCCTCGGCCGGCCACCAGCTCACCAGATTTGAGGAGGCCCGGATACAATTGGTGACCGGCAGAAACACTGTCAACGTGGCGTTGGAGCTGATGGTTGAGCCGTAAAGATTGGTCACCTGCACTGCATACACCCCCGCCTGACCGGGCTGGACCACCGACAGAATCAACGAGGTGTTGGTTGCTCCCGCAATATTTGTCCGGTTAAACATCCACTGATAACTCAAGATCGGTGAGCCGCTCGCGTCCGCCGAGATCATCGTCGTTTGATCCCGAACCACAGCCTGACTGGCCGGCTGCCGGGTAATGACCGGCGGTCTGTTCGAAGACGTGACGTCAAACGGATTGCTGGCGCCGATGTGGCCGTTGCCGTCATCGGCGCACAACACGACGTTGGTGGCGGCGGCCAGCACCGTGAGATCGCCGGTCCAGACGCCATTTACGAAACTGGCGGAGTTGGTCGGGCTGATGGGAACGGCTGACGTGGCACCGGAGAGCAGCATCTGGATCTCATTTTCCGCGAAACGCACGGCGTCGCTGCCGGTTTGGGCGTTGTCCACCAGAAAGCCATTCAAGATCGTCCTCCCGTAATTGCCGATGACCAGGGCCGTCTGGTCGGTCGCAGGGCTGCTGGTGAAACCGGCGGCGGCGACCCCGCCCGCGACCGGATTGAGAAGGTCTCCGTTCTGGCTCCAACTTCCCTGAATGAGTTCGAAAGGATTCGGCAGCCCGGCAAACAATTGCGAATTGCCCCAGTCATAAACCGGTTGCGGCGCGAAGTAGTATGAGACCACGCTGGCGTCGAAGGCAGCGGCGACCGCCGGTTGCTGGTCAAGGGCCCAGAACGCAAAAATGGCGCGGCCGCCTGAATTCACAAAAGTCGTGATTGGACCAAAATTGTTGAAGGTGGAGGCCACGTCAAAGACTACCAGAGTGGCGTTAACATTCGCGCTTGCGACAGCGGTATTGAAGGCCGTTTCGTCGCCGGATCCGAACGCCTGGTAGTTCAATCCCAGTTCATTCAGCGCAGCCCGGAAGTAGTGATTGTTAACAAACTCGAACAAAAGAATATTGGTCAATCCAACGACGCTCTTGCCGGTTGCGCTCAACCCCACTGTGCCACTGAAGCTGGTCACCACGTTGTTGGAATGATCCACTGCAGTGACGGTCGCAGCGAAGGACTGGCTCACGAACTGCGGCGAAGCAATCGGACTCCAGATGAAATGATCCACCTGGCCCGGCAGGCCGTCGTCGTTGATGATGGTGCCAACCGCCTGCGAACGGCCCAGTGTGCCGTTGACGGGATTACTCAGGTTCACGAAGAAGGTCTTGTTCGGTTCCACAAACGTGTTCCCGATCACCACAACGGCGATGGTTTGGTTCGTCGTTCCCGGGGAAAAGGTTACGGTTCCATTGGTAGCGATGTAATCCGTACCGGCGCTGGCCGTGCCATCGGTCGTGGCATAGTCGACCGTGATGGTCTGGGCGCAGGGTACGGCCAGGGTCACGGCAAAAACCAAGTTCGTCGTTCCGACATTGCCCTCCAGACCCGAAGCATCCGCTATGGAAATGGCCGGCGTGGTGACCGGCGTCGTCACGGTCGCCGTATTGTTTCCCAGGTCTGCGTCCGCCCCGGCGCGCGAAACCGTGGCCAGATTGGTCAGCACCGTTCCTGCAATCGTCGGATGGACGACAATCGTAATGGTCGCGTTGGTTCCGCCCGGCACGACCCCGAGGTTGCCGGTGACCATTCCGCCGCTGTGCGCGCAGGTTCCCTGCGAAGATGTCGCCGAAACGAAAGTCGCGTTGACGGGTAGAACGTTTGTCACCGTTACGCCCGTGGCAGCCCACGGGCCGGTGTTGCCCACGGTGAGGGTGTAGATCAGGTTCGCTCCGACGGAAACCGGGTGTGGCAAATCCGAGATGCGGATAGTGATGTCATTGGCAAACGCCACGTCAAACGGATTGCTGGTTCCCATGTGCTGGCTGCCGTCATCGGCAACCAACACCACATTTGTGGCCCGTTGCGGCAAGGTAAGGTTGCCGCTCCACGCGCCATTGACAAAATTGTCAGAGTTGGTCGGAAGGACGGGGATGCTTGCTCGCAGATTGACGCTGTCCACGTGAACATCCAGATAATAACCACCGGGATTTACCCAGAACATGACGCGCACGGTTTGACCGCTAAAGGACGTCAGGTCGTAAGAATTCTGGACCCAGTCACCGAGGAGCGGGTCACCGGGACTGGTGGTGAACGCGGTGGCCAAAACATTGTTGTTGGTATCGCAAATCCGGACCTGAAACTGCTGGTTCACACCGAAGGAATTGTAAAAATTCCGCACGCGGTGCGCCCAGCTCAGGGTGGCTGACGGTACGCCGGCGGGAATGAAAACATCCTGATACATGTAAAAAACACCCGGCCCGTTTTCGTCACCCAACGCGCTATAGTTCCCGGCAAAGGGCGGCAGAGGTCCATCCGGACTGAGCGGAACCACTGTCCCGTCGTTGATGACGAAGCTCCCATAGCTGCCGGGTATTACCGTCCAATTGGTGAGTGAGCCGGCCTCGAATCCGCCGTTTAACATCGGCGCGTTCACGAGGCATTGCAGGGCGACGGAGCCCGCGAAGTTTGTGACGGTGGTATCGAATGCGTCTTTCGCGGTAATCGAGACGCTGATCGGGAGGTTCACCAGTTGGGGTGAAGGGATGGTGTTCCACGCAAAATGGTCCACTCCCGCCGTGGTGAATTGCCACACCGGCCCCGCCGTGGACCCGCCCCGATGAGCAATAATTTGCCAATAGTAAGTCGTCTGCGGCAAAAGCAGCGGCAGGGTCCACGAATTGTTGGTCGTGCTGCCTTGATAATCCGCCGGGCCCGGCGCGGGGTTTGTGCCAAAATAAACAGCGTTGGTGATGACGCCACTGGGGCCGGGGCCGGGACCGTTCACCTGCACCCTTACGTTATCCAGCCCCACGTTGAAATAATAGAGGCTGTCCGATTCCACAAACGCGATGCGGATCGTTTGCCCCATATACGCGGAAAGGTCGAAAGAGCGTGCTGTCCAATTATTCATGAGCGGGTCTCCCGGTTTGGTGGTGAACGCGATTTGAAGGAGGCTGTTGTTGGTTCCACGAATCTCAACGCGGAAATACTGGCTGTTCGTGGTGTACTGCGAAGCAAGGTTGCGAATCTGATCCGCCCACGACAGGGTGACCGAACTCGCGCCGAAAGGAATGGAGATGTCCTGATACAGGGTGCAGATACCGCCTCCCGTTTGCTCCGACAGGGCGCTGAAATTGCCGGCGAACGGCGGCTCCAGCCCGCCCGGTCCGGGCGGAACATAGGTTCCATTGTTAATGACCCAATCTCCCGAGGTAGCGCTATTGGTCTTGACCCAATTGGTGAAGGTTCCCGTTTCAAAGTCTCCGTTCAAAATCGCTTGAGTGTTCCCGACGTCGCTGCTGTTCCACGTTAAATTGGTAATTGCCGGTACGCCGGTGGCAAAGTTTCCCGGCCGCGGATTTGAGGGAAACGGCGGTGATTCATCATCCAGCACCAATATCGCCGCCGAGCCGTTGGTAAAGCCCGGCGCACCGGCCGTCACCGTCACTATCTGGTGGCCGTCCGCGATGGAATTGTCCACCAGCGTCACGTTGAAGGTGTTGGAGCACGAACCTGCCGGAATCGTCACGGAGGCGGGGACGATCAGCTTGTTCGGCTTGTCGGAAGCCAATGAAATCACCTGATCCCCTACCGGCGTTCCCGCCAGGCTGACCGAACCGGCATTCGTCAGCACGCCGGCGTTCTCCCAAGCGCTGGCCGGCAAGGTGACGGTGAGGTTGACGTTGTCCTGCACCGTGACCACCTCGGTGCCGTCGGTCCAGTTTTGCACATGCGCCGTGACGGCCACGCTTTGCCCGCCGTCAATCCGGCCATCCGTTAATATCGTCGCCGTGAACACGGCCGAAGTCTGGCCGGCCGGAATAATTACCGATTCCGGCAACTGAATCAGGTTGGTGCCCGCGGACGACAGCGTCACGGCGACATCAGCGGCTACAGGAGCGCTGACTTGTACCGTTCCCGACACGGTACCTTGTCCTTTGGTAAGCGGAGTCGGCAGTTCGACCTGCAGCGTGGCTGTTTCCTTGTCAAAAATCATCAGGCTCGCTCTACCGGTCCCAATCCCCGGCAGCGTTGCCGTGACGGTGGCGGTTTGCGTTCCGTCCAGAACTCCGTCATCCAAAATCGTCAAATCAAATGTGCCGCTGGCCTGACCGGCGGGTATGGTGAAACCGGTCGGAACGGAAACCTGTGTCGGATCGCTCGAATTCAGCGTCACGACCACATTCGTCGTCGGGGCGCCGGGCAGCCGAACCTGTCCCGCGCCCGTGAGCAGGCCATCGCCTTCGGTCGCGCTGGACGGGAGCGTGACGATGACCGGCGGCACGAACGCGTCAATCAGCTTCTGACCGACCGGCGCGCCCCAGCCCGTGCACAAGTCATAACCCGGCGCAGCGTAAAACCGGGTCGGACTGCTGCTGCTGGTGTTGTCGCCGGTCGTGATGTCGTGGAAAACCGACG
Organism: Candidatus Acidiferrales bacterium; assembly: GCA_035499615.1. Taxonomy (GTDB): domain Bacteria; phylum Verrucomicrobiota; class Verrucomicrobiia; order Limisphaerales; family UBA11358; genus UBA11358. Next base: position 17,274 of record DATJYM010000111.1, read on the forward strand.
GGTAATTGGACGTCGCACCCATCGCATACACGATGGGATTGACAAAGCCGATCGTCGGTTTTCCGAATCGTGCGGCCTGCTGATTGATCAGTGCGGCGAAACCCGCCCACAATGGCGCCGCGCAACTGGTGCCACCCACCGTCTGATCCACTCCATCGGCCCGCACATAGATGTTCTCCGCCGTCAAGGCCACGTCCGGAATGTTGCGCATGGTCGTGGATCCCTGGTTTGCCGTCATGTTGATGTTGGTCTGCCACCAGGGAATCGGGTATTGCGTGCTGATCCCGCCGCCGCTGCCAATCCCATTGCCCCGATTCCACACCGTCTCCGAGACATAAGAACCGCCCGACCCCGTCGTCAACGTTGTGCCCCCGACTTCGGTGATGTAGGGTGTGTCGCCCGGAAAATCGATGAGTCCGGTATAGGCATCGTAATCACCCGAGGCGTTGAAGAAGGATTGCCCTTGCGCCGCCATCTCCTGGAAGATCTGGTCGGCCACTGCGTCGGCTGTTCCGCCGGGTTGATACCATGAACAGCTCAATTGCTTGGCCAGGTTGTCCGTCGCCATGCGATTGAGGATGTCCTCGAATGGACTGGGATTGGGCCCTTCATAGACCACCACCGTGGATACATTTGTGGCCATGGAAATCACCATCTCGATATCGAGCGACACCTCGACTTCCCCGCCATTGCCGCTGGGCAATCCGTCGGCACCGTCAATCAGCACGTTCGTCAGGGTCACATTCGGCAATCCCGCCAGGTTTTCATAGTAGGTAATGTCACTGGCCGTATAACCATCAAATTGCAGCAGCCCCACAATCTGACCCGACCCGTCCAGCGTCGTGTCCGGCAGATAGGCCGTCCGAAAGTCGTTCCCCAGGTAACCCCCACCTGGACCCGAACCGGCATTGGGCACTGTGGCCTGGCCGGTCACCCGTTCAAGGTTCTTCAATCGCGGCCGGGGCAATGAGTAGTTGTTTAATCCGCTGATGCCCAGAATCGGCACCGCCAGGTTCAGGGTTGGCTCGATATCCGGCGCATAAAAAGTTCGACTCTCCGTCGGATGCTGGTAAACCTGCATTTTTAGATGCATCACCCGCTCGATGTCGCCCACCGACCCGCTGACATCCACCAGCAACCGGTTGGGATGCCGTGCGGTCACCGTCAGGCCATTGGTTCTGGCAAAAGCAATCACCGACTCATAATCCTCCCGGCTCGGGCCAAATCGCTCGGTGAACTGTTCAGGCGTCAGAAAATGATGGTAGCTCGGACTGGCCGGGTCATAAAGTTGACGGAGCAGAGCGTCCAGGGCAGCCGGATTGCGCAGCGGCAGACCAATGGCCAGATTCAAACGTTGGGATCGGTTCATCGTCCCGAGGGACTGTAAATGGGTCGCCGCCGCCGGCAGGTGCATGGGCACCGACTGCCATTCGGTGGCTTGGCCGGCAAACACGGACTGAGAAATCGCTGCCATCAAAACCACCTCGAAGAAGACACCAACCCCGGCATATCGCTTTTTCAGCCAGTGAGACGACCCTCGAGATTTTTGCATAGGCAGACTCGTGACTAACTATTGCTCCCAAATCCACCAGCCAATCGATGACTTAAAGGACCACTTGGAAGAATCGTAGACTTTATATTAGAAAACCTGTTAATAGTCAAGTTACTTTCTGGAAACGCATTCGCCGGGGCGCCAATTATCAGGAAACTTTGCGTCTTGATGCCCGTCTTCGTCACCGCTCCCACGGGCGCGGAAACGGTGTCGAATGATGAAAGGCTTGACTGGAACCATGCAGCAGGACGGGCGTCCCGCCTGTCTCCATCCAAAATCAGTCCCTAACAGGGTGCTGAAAAACTCATTTTTGACACAAAAAACATGCAAAAACCCCAACAAAATCGAGGGTCATTTTTCCAGAACATGGCTTTTTCAGCATCCTGCTAACTGTTTGATGTACCTCGGCGGGAGCAGGCG
>DATJYM010000112.1:0-9890 GCA_035499615.1 Candidatus Acidiferrales bacterium
ATCGTGGGCACCACCACCGACAAGTATGTCAAAAGCATCAACACGGTGGCCGGCGAAGATTACACCACCATTTCGATCTCCAACTCGACCACCCAGATCAGCATAACCTCCACCGTCATCACGGTCACATACAATATGTAACCGCATCCTGAGAAGGATATTTTAAAGCCGCCTTTGTTTATTAAAGGCGGCTTTTTTTTTCATTTGAAAGTGATTTCATAACATGCGATATGATAAACATATACTCAAATTGGCCATTGGGGTCTTGACCGCTGCGCTGGTGCTCGCGGCTCGGTTTATCTTCATTGATGCCACTATGGCCAAATTGCTGGTCATAAAATGCGGTTATTGGTCCATTGCGGGAATATTTTTCACGTTTGTGGTCCTGTTGCTGATAAACCACCGCCAGGCGTTGGCCGCGCTGTGCCGGCAATGGCGTGCACATATCCTGGGTCTGACTTGCATCATTCTTTCGGGTGCCTACCTGCAATTGCACGAACCGCACGAATTCAAGGTCCTGTTTGACGAATATGTAATTTCCGGTGTGGCCAGAAATATGCATTTCGATCGTGAAGCGACCTTTCCCGCGCGCGCCCATTATTTTAACGGACGCCTCATTGTCATGGGAAGCGGGATCGACAAGCGCCCCTTCTTTTTTCAATTCCTTATTTCCCTGGTGCACGATGTCACCGGATACAGGCCGGAAAACGTATTTTATCTTAATGCGGCGATTTCGTTTCTCCTGCTTTCCCTGGTCTATGCCATCGGGTTCAATCTCGGCGGTTTACGGCTCGGATGCTTCGGCATTCTGCTTTTAATCGGGCTGCCACTGATCGCCCAGAATGCGACGGATGGAGGGTATGAGCTGATAAACCTTTCCATGATACTGCTGCTTTACTTTTTTGGCAGCCATTATTATCGAACGCAGGGTTCGCAAGGCCTGAATCTATTCATATTGGTCGCTGTCCTGCTGGCTCAGATCAGGTATGAATCGATTCTCTATGTCCTGGTCGTGCCGGCGGTGGTGCTCTCCAAGTGGTACTACGAAAAACGAATAACGATGACATGGCTGGCGGCCGCCTCCCCGGCGCTGCTCCTGATGCCATTGATGTCGAATGAAATTTTTATGTCCACGGCCGGCTTTTTCCAGACCAATCCGGGGCAGCATTTTTTTTCCCTGCAATATCTCTCTGATAATGCCGGCAGGGCGGTTTATTATCTATTTAATCCAAGCTTTGACGGGACAAATTCGATATTGCTCTCTTCTGTCGGCATTGTCGCCCTGGTGTTCTTTGTCATGCTGTGCATCGGAAAGGCAAAAGAGTTCTTTGTCGGGAGGAAGACGGAGGTGGTTTTGATCTTCATCCTTTGCATAACATTGGCCAACACCCTTCTGGCTTTGTGTAATTTTTGGGGCCAGTGGGACGATCCCATGGTTTCCCGGTTTTCACTGCCGTTGCAGCTGCTGCTGGTTGTTTTGGTGCTCAGGATTATCGCCGAGTTTCTCAAGGCCCGTCCGCTGCCGAGGTGGATGGTGATCGTGCCCGGAATCTGGGCGCTGCTCTTCGCCGTGCCGGCGTCAGCGCGGCATTTCGCCACAGGTGATATCGTCACGGACCGTGAATACGCCTGGCTGATCAAATATTTGTCGCACAAGGATCCGTCTGAAACATTGACGATTGCGGGCTCCTCCCTCGGTCCAATTTTATATAATATGCCGGCAATCTCGATAGAGGAGGCGAAGGCGCGCAAATGGCAGGTGAAGGCCTGTACCGACGGGGAATTCTATAAAGAAGTCATTATTCTGCAAAGATTCATGATGGATTATAAAACCGGAAAATTCGCTGAAACAGGGCCAAGTCAGCTCGGGAGCGGATTCAAGCTGCAGACTCTGGCGGAGAAACGCTTTCGTCCGGATATTATAAGTCGCATAAGTCGTGTGGTGGACGTTGATCTTACCGGGATCAAGCCCCTCCCGGCGGCTGATACCGAGGGTGAATTCCCCTTCAAAAACGAATCCGAACTGGTTGGTCGTCTGCTGCGCAAATTGCCCTAGGGGTTGCGGCGAGTCGCTGCAAAATCATTGAGTTTATCCTCCGCATGGTGTGACTTTTGCCGATGCTCACGACAAAATCCAAGATCGCCTTGGCCAGGTATGTTTCGCGCGGGGTAATCGCGGTCCGGAAACTTTGTCGCCGCCCCCCCGGCGGCTGTTTTCAAAGGAAGAACTTACGGTGGCAGCTCGACTTGCGAGAAGGCATCGATTTTTCCATTTTTCTTCTTGGTGCATTTGAACCGTCACTGCTGGCTTTTTATCAAAGGCGGATCAAAAGGGGCGAAATCGTCTTGGACATCGGAGCAAATATTGGCGCTCATACGCTTCATTTTGCCCGAGCGGTAGCGCCGGATGGACGAGTTGTTGCCATCGAGGCCACGGACTACGCCTTTGGGAAGCTGCAGGCCAATCTCGATCTTAATCCCGCGCTCAAGCCTTATGTAAGGGCCCATCACGCGCTCCTCGCCGATTCCGCCATGGCCCAAAAACCCGCGGCCCTTCCGGCCAGCTGGCCCCTGGAGGGCGGGCAGGGGCTGAATGCGGACCATCAGGGAAAATTGCAATCCGTAGGCGAAGCGCGGGTTCTGCCCCTTGACGACCTGGTGGCTGACGAGAGGCTGGAAAAGGTCGACTGGATCAAACTCGATGTTGACGGCAATGAATTGTCCGTGCTGCGGGGGGCAAAGTCGGTTCTGCGCGGCCTGCGCCCCCGCATCTTCATGGAGCTGGCGCCATCCTATTATCAAAATGATCACTTCGACGAGCTGATAGCCATAATCCGAGATCAAGGTTATCATCTTTATTCCATTCCTGCCCTGCGCCTTCTTCCGTCGGCCCCGGCGGGTTTGAAAAAAATGATCCCGGCTGGGGCGAGTATGAATATCATGCTTGATCCGAAGACAGAGATCTAGGGGGGAAGGCCGATCGGGCCGGCATTGGCGCAAAACCACATTGATGATCTAGCTCAGCCCAATTGGCGCCATGGCGTTGCCCCGAAAAATATCATTGCTGGCGTCGAGCGAGAAACCAGCGGTCGCATTCTTGGCCGCGGCCTGTTTTCTTCTGGTGGGAACGATTGTTATTTTCTGGCCGGTGCGCCATTTCAGGTTTCTCTATTTCGATGATGATATAAACATATTCCTTAATCCGAACCTGGGAGGTCTCGACCGTTTTACGGTCAGATGGATGTTGACGGACTGCCAATATATGCGCCGCTATATTCCATTTGGCTGGATGGGATTCTCCGTGATATATAGCATCTCCGGGCTGAAAGCCGGCGGCTACCATTTGGCCTGCATCCTACTGCATGGGATAAACACGGTGCTGGTCATGGCCATCTGCGGCGAGATCATCAAGAAGTTCCGATCGCCGCCGCAGGGCGGCTGGGCGGTGGTTTCGGCGGCTTTCGCCGCCGCCTGGTGGGCATGGCAGCCGATGAGAGTCGAGACCGTGGCGTGGGCCTCGGGTTTTCTTTACATACAGGCGATTTTTTTTCTGCTGGTGTCATTATATATATATATCACGCCGACTGGAAAAAAAATTTCCCGGGTCAGGCTGGGATTGTCGGCGGCCTGTTATCTGATATCGATTTCGAGCTATCCCCTGGGGCTGGCCTATCCGGCGGTTTTGCTTGTTTGGGAGGCGGGCCTGCTTCAGCACGAAAAGCGGCGGTTCGGCCGGGAATCATGGGCGGCCTTTAAGCGACCGTTCGGCACCATCGTGCTCTCGTTTGGGTTGTCGGCGGCCGTTGTGGGCGCCGCCACCCTCTATGCCAGTTCCCACGCGAATTCATTTTGGCGGCCGGAGACGACCCGCAATCTATCACTCAATCTGGCGGAAAAAATTGGCCGGGCGATTTATGTGTGGGGATATTATTTATGGAAGCCGTGGTGGCCATTCCATCACCTGCTGGTTCCGGACCGGCTCGATCTGGCAGCCTGGCGCGAAAAGGATTTTCCGGTATGCGCGGTCGTTCTGGCCGGCCTCTCATGGTTTTTCGCGACGAAGGCGTCGCGGCGCACGGGCATCTGGGCGGCGGGCGCGTCTTATTTGCTCCTGTTGATACCAATGCTTGGATTGTTCGATGTATCCTATTTCACCAGCGATCGCTACAGCTATCCCGGCTCATTGCCCATGGCGATCGCCATCGCGGCGGGATTGTCGTCCATCACAAATTTGGGGAGGAAATGGATGGCCGGGGCGATCCTTGCTTTATATATTACCGGACAGGTATTCATAATGCGGTCGGAGCTTCCCTGCTGGCAGAATTCCAGCACGTTTTTTGTCTCCCTGTTAAACAGCCTTCCGCGATCGGCAAAATTGAAAATGCATGTCTACTATATAGTCGCGAACACACTGAAGATCGAAGGTCATTATGAGCTGGCAAGATCGATCTGCCTGCAGGGGCTGGCGGAATATCCGAACGCCAAGGAATTGGAGGACCAAAAAACGGCCATTGCCAGCTCGGCTGCCGAAGCGGCAAAGATTACGCAAAAGCTGGGGATGAGCTCGCTTTTGCCCGAGGCGCCGCGCTCCCACTTTTGGATTGCCACGCAAAAAATCCAGCACACCGAATGGCAGGAGGCGGCCGACCATCTCAACGCGGCGCTGAGCGATGTTCCGGATTTCTATCCGGCGAGGCTGGAATTGGCCGAGGTGCTGACCATGCAGGGCAAGACGGACGAGGCGCTGTCGTGCTATCTGAGGGCGCTGGCCACATCCAACGGGCATCTTTCGACCGCCCAGCGGGCGCACTTTCTTTTCATGCTCGCCAGCGCGAGCGCGGCCAAGGGGGAGGAGCGGCTGGCGCGTGTCGCTTTCAATAAAGGCGAGGCGCTGCGGGCCGAACGCTGATAGCGGGAAAGCAGCGGCCGGGCCGTGAATAATCGTGACAACAACATCCCCCCGCCATAAATTGAATAAGCATGGATGCATCCAGCTGCCCGATCTGCCGGCACGGTGTCACCTGCATTCAGGTTTTTGATACCTCGGAACTGGCGCACCAATATAAAAGGCAGATATCGGTGGATGTCAGGGGGGAGTTTTTGAATATAGATAAAATATGCCTCAATCGATGCACGGATTGCGATTTTATATATTTTTCCCCGGCGCTGAACGGCTCCGAAGGCTTTTATGAAAAACTGCAGGAAAACTCATGGTATTATCTGGAAGAGAAGCCGGAATTCGCCACCGCCCGGCGCCATATGCGACGGACCGATCGGGTGCTGGACATAGGCTGCGGAAGCGGGGCTTTCGCCAAATATCATCCGGCCGGGAATTATGTCGGCCTGGAATATACCGCGAGCTCGGTGGCAAAGGCGCAGGCGAAAAAACTGAGCGTTTTCAAACAGAGCATCGAGCAATATGCCGCGACGGCGCCGGAACCTTTCGAGGTCGTCTGCGCCTTTCAGGTTCTGGAGCATGTGAGCGACCAGCGCCTGTTTATCCGGGCGTGCGCCGACATCTGCCGGCCGGGCGGGAAAATTATTTTTTCCACGCCCAATGCGGATGCCTTTATCAGCGCGGTCAAGAATTGCGTGCTGAATTTTCCGCCGCATCACACGGCATGGTTCTCCAGGAAGTTGTGGGCCAACCTCACGCGTTATTTCCCACTGCGGACGGTGGAAATCGTGGAGGAATCCTTGGAGCCGATTCATCAGCCACTGTACGCCAGCACGCTTGTCCAAGCCGCGCTCGAGCGTTTTTTGCATATGCGTTCCCCGCCCCTGATTGATGGTTCGCTGCGAAACCGGATACTGGGAAAAATCTCGCGTCTGGGCGGTCGCTTATTGGCAGGGGGATTGACCGACGCCCGGCTTCAGCCCAAGGGCCAGTCAATCACGGTGGTTTACGAGCGAATTTAGACGCCCGCGGCCGGTCAAGCCAGGTAGCCGGTCTTGCGCAGCGTCGGCTCGGCTTCGGCCAGGAAAAGGCCCAGCGCTTCGGGCGGCATTTCATCGCGGTGGCTGCCGATTTCGCCGCGGCGCACAAAAAGGCGGCCTTTGGGCCAACGCGGATCCTCCCATCCCAGCGTCTTTTCTCGCTTTTGCTGATTGGGGAACGAAGCGGCCTCCACCGCGCGGGCCAGATCGGAATCGGCGGCCTGCACTCCGGCAAAGCCGGCGATTTTTTTCAGCATGGCGGCCGGGTCGCCGTGAAGATCCTCATATTTCACCACCAGGAGGTCGGCTTGGTGGGGGTTGGCCAGCCAAGCTTCGACATGTTCGTGCCAGCGGCTGGGCAGGCCGGGCGCGGTGCGGACGAGCGTGGCAAAGTCCACAGCGGGAAAAAGGGCGTTATAATGATGGAAATACGACACCATGGCATCTCGGCCATCGCGCAAAAGATAGACCACGCGCCGATAGCCGGGACGGGGCAAATGATGCGATTTAAAAAACACGGGCCGCGTGTACCGTCGGTAGCCGGCATGATCATGGACATCGGGCACAATTTCCTGGACAAGCGCGTCGGGACAGCGCGCGGCATCGACACCGCCGACCAGGCCAGCGAGCAGACATTGGATCCAGGTGTGGCCGGACTTTGGAAAACCTACGACGAAGACATCGTCAGCCTGATGATCGTCGATGGGCGTCAAACCGGTGGCCTGCTGGGTGAGGCGCACAGCCGTGCGGGCCAAGGCATGGCGAAAGCGATGGAGCATGCGGCAAGAGGACTATGACGAGCGGCGTGCTGCGACAAGGGCGATCTGCCTTAAGGGCGCAAACCGAAGACCGCGCGCCAGCCCAGCACCCAGCCGGGGCGGGTCCGCGGCGAGAGGGCCGGAAACAGGCCCATGTTCAAGGCCAGGGCCACGACGGCCGCCATGGCCGCGCCATTGACCCCGAGCAGGGGAATCAGGGCAAAATTAAGCAAAAGATTGGCCGCCGCTCCGGCGCACGCCAGCCAGAGTCCGTCGAACTGCCGGTTTTCCAGCAGGAGCCACTGGCTGCGTCCGATTCCGTAGGCGATAAACACCCCGGTCCAGGCGTGAATGGCCAGCGGCGTGGCGGCATCGGCAAAAGCCGGCCCCAACAAAATTCTCACCACCCAATGGGCGGAAAAAGTGACCGCGAGGGCAAAGGCCGCGCCGGCCCAGACGATTTTGCGGTAAAAGGCGGCGAGGGAGGCTTGATAGGCCGCGTGATCTTCGGCGTGGAGCCGTGTGAGCAGGGGGAACCACGCATTGAGCAAAAGCATGGGGGCGACATAGCCGAGTTCGGACATCCTCACCGCCGCCGCGTAGAAGCCGGCGGCGTGCGCGTCGAGCAGGTTCGCTACGATCACAAGATCGAAACGGCGATAAATGAAAATCGCGAGGTTGGTGAGGAGGAGCGGCATGGCGTCGCGCAGCATCTGGCGGGCGAGGGCGGCGTCCCACGACCAGCGGGACGGAGCGGCCGGGCAGCGGACGAAGGCGACGCCCAGGACCAATCCAATCAGCAAGGTTTCCACGGCGGCCGCGGCGCCGAAGGCGGTGACGGCGGCGCCGGCTAGGACCAGAGTCACGCGCAGTCCCGAAATCGCGAGAAAGGAAACTCCTTGCGCCAGCACATCGGTGCGGACCCGCCCGGTGGCGAGAAACCAGACTTCAGCGGTCTGCGCCAGCGGCAAGGCGAGGGTGATGCCCACCCAGAATCCGAGCGAGGGCCCGCCGTTGCCCTGTTGCGCATAAGCGATGGCGAAGACGCCGATCGCGGGCAGGAGGGCGGCCGTGCGCAGGAGGGTGGCTGTGCCGAGCAAGGCGCCGGTGCCTTCGGGCGTCCGCACAATTTCGCGCCGCAGGACGCCGTCGAGGCCCAGCTCCACGCCCACCGCCAGCAGGGCGGCGAGGGCGAGGCTGCTTTGGAGCAAGCCATTGCCGGTCGGTCCGAGATGGCGCACCACCATTATTCCGACGACGAAGCTCAGCCCCATTCGCATCGCCCGGTCGGCGCTCAACCAAAAAGCGTTGCCCAACGGGTCGCCGGAGGAGGCGGCGATTTGCTTGAAGCGATTTCTCAAGATCGATACGGTTTGCGCGAAATCAATCGAATGAATCCATCGCCTGCGAGCTTTGTCGTGTCATCCGCATGGCGGGAGGAGGGGGCATGAAATGAAAGGGGGCCAGCTTATCCACGACTGGCTGCCACCCGTCTTGCGCCGCCTGGTTCGTCGCCTGAAATCGCGCGAGGGCTTTGCGGGTGACTATGCCTCCTGGGCCGAAGCGCGCGCCGTCGCCCGGGGCTATGAGACGCCGGTTATTTTTGAAAAGACGCTCGCGGCGGCGCGAGCGGTCCGCGATGGGCGCGCCGCCTGGGAGCGCGACAGCCTGACGTTTGCCGAACCAGAGGCGCACTGGCCGTTGCTCGCCTGCCTGCAGCGCGCCGCCGTCCTGGCCGGCGGCCGGTTGGGCGTGGTGGATTTCGGGGGTGCTTTTGGCAGCCTTTGGTGGCAGCACCGCACCTGGCTGGCCGGCCTCGATGTGCAATGGCAGGTCGTCGATCGACCGGAAGTGGTGGCGGCGGGCCGGCGCGAGTTCGCCAATGACCAGCTGCAATTTTTTGAAACGATCGATTCGGCCTGCGCGAACGCCAGACCCACGGTTATGCTGCTTTCGAGTGTTCTGCCCTATCTGGAAGCGCCGCATACGCTGCTCGCCGATGTTGCGCAGCTTGGATTCCGCCATATCATCATCGATCGCACCGGATTCATCAGAGCTGACCGGGACCGGCTCATGGTGCAGCGGAGTCCGCCGGAAATTTTTGCGGCGCGTTTTCCCTGCTGGTTTTTCGCCCGGGCGGGAGTCTTGCGCCACTTTGGCGACAGCTACCGGCTGGCGGCGGAGTGGCCCTGCGTGGACGAAGGCGGCTCGGCGGCGGAATTTCGCGGGCTTTTTCTGGAAAGGAAGTCGGCATGAACCAGCTGCGACGATGGTGGTGGCGGCAGTATTTCGAGCCCGGTCCGCTGGGCTGGCTGGCCAATCCGTTTTATTTTGCGCGCCGCGGATTGTGGCGGGGGATCGCGGCATTGGCCGGCACGCTGACCGGCGAGGTTCTGGATGTGGGCTGCGGGCGCAAACCCTATCGGGACCTGGTGCCGGCCGCGCGCTATGTCGGGCTCGAGGTGGATTCACCGGCGGCGCGCGCGCTCGGCGTGGCCGACGTGTATTACGATGGCGCGGCGCTGCCTTTTGCGGATGCGAGTTTTGACGCGGTGATCTGCTCGGAGGTGTTGGAGCACATTTTCACGCCGGAGGAGTTTTTGCGTGAGATTCACCGCGTGTTGCGGCCGGCCGGGCGGTTGCTGCTGACCGTCCCTTTTGCCTGGGACGAGCACGAGCAACCGCGCGACTTCGCCCGCTATTCGTCGTTCGGCCTCGGCGCGCTGCTCGAACGCGCCGGATTCGAAATTCTTGAGCGCCGGAAAAGCGTGGAGGGCGGGCAGGCGTTGTTTCAGCTGAGCAGCGCCTATCTTTACAAGGTTACGCGCAGCCGAAGCCGGGTCTTCAATCATCTGGCGCAGCTCGTCATGATCGCGCCGGTCAATCTGCTCGGCGTGCTCGCCGGCGGGGTGCTGCCGCGCAACGCCGATTTCTACCTCGACAACATCGTTCTGGCCCGGCGGCCGGCTTCCCCGGCGTGAACCACTATTGCACTTATTTTGACGGCGGCTATCTCGCGCGGGGCATGGCCCTGTGGCGTTCGCTCAAGCGACACGACCCCGCGGCGGTGCTGTGGGTGCTCGGCCTCGACGAGACCGCCGTCCGCGCGGTGCAAAAGCTGGCCGGGGCGGATTTGCATCCGGTGCCGCTGGCGGACCTGGAGGCGGCGGATCCGGCGCTGGCGGCGGCCCAGCA
>DATJYM010000113.1:0-8481 GCA_035499615.1 Candidatus Acidiferrales bacterium
AACCGTGTTGGTCGCACTGAAATTTCCGTAGTTGGTCGTGGTGCCATATTCAAAGTAATACACAGTCGGCCCGCTTCCGGGATAGAGCACGGCCCCGAGCGTGGCATTTGAAGCACTGAGCGCCGAGGCGGCGAGTGTGGTCACCAGCGGCGGTGCGGCCAGCCCGTCGGGCGACACCGGGCCTTCGGGAATCGAGACCCCTCCCGAAAAGCGTGTCCAGCCCTGGGTCGTTGGACTCGGCGCAACGGCTGGATTGCCGTCGAATCCAGCATAATACGAAGCGACTGTGCCCTGGCCGATGATCTCAAATTGGACGCGATGAAAATTCATCTCGCCCTTGTCGGCCGAGGAAACACTGCCCCAAACCGGTTCGCCCGCGTCAGCGTTAATCGCCTGGGCGGACCAGTTCGCCAGTGGCGCGCCGTCGAAAAAATAGGTCACCTGCTGCGTCGCCGGATCGAAGTCCAGTTCGTGCGTATGATAATTCGTCGCCGTGCTCGCGTCCGGGGTCACGACGACCTGCGAACCCACCAGCGGATTCACGACGAGCCGTCCACTGGAGTCCAAGTTCAGGTTGAAACCGTAACGATTCGTGCCGTCGCCAAAGAGGAGGTACATGGCTCCGTTGGCGCTGCCGTAGTTGGTGACCATCCGACAGGTGATCGTGAAGCGCCAGCCGTTGGTAATCGCCGCGTCGAACTGCGCGGCGGTCAGGTTGGTGTAGTAATTGAGCGTCGAACCGGTGGCGGTCGAGTTGTCATTGATCTGCCAGGCGTTTGGAAATTGCGCGTGCGCTTTGGCGGAGAAGAAGCCCAAGAGCACCGCCAAGTTGAGCATGATTTTGGTTGTTTTCATGATTTGGATGGTTTCGCGGGCAAACGGCCGATTGCCTCTAACGTGCGGGGAATTTTACGCCGATGCGGGTTGCATTGTCTGACGGCAGAAGTTGCGCCAGTCCAATTCCCAAGTCCGCACGAAGAGGCGGGCTTAACCCGTCTGTGCGTTACAACCCGAACTCGCGCCAAAGCAGAACACGGAACAGCGCCAGACAGTCCATGGATTTCTGGTGATTCATTCTTTCGGCGTCGTGTCGGTTCTTAAGGCGCATGGTCCTTGCGCTGGAATTTAAGCACCCTTTGGACGGCAATGCAAGTTTTTTATGATCTCCATTAAAGAAAGTATTTGAAGCCGGTGAACGCGAACACGTTGCCCGAGTCAGAAACGCAGAGCATTGACGTACCCAATGTCTTCACGAGGCAAAACAATCTCCCAGATCCACCTTCGGACGGGTTCGCGCGGACAAGGCCGTCCGCGCTCCGGGCGATGGTTCAAGGAAAACTTCACGGCGAGACGACCTGGTAAAAGCAATTCGGATAATTGGTCGCGCCCGGATCGGTGAATTGATACTGGCCGAGCTGGGTCCGCACCCATGTGGTGAATCGGAACGCACTCGTTAACAGAAGAGGGCGGCGGGCAAAGGGCTGCACGCCCTGCCCGCCACGATGCTTCAGTCTCTATCTCCTTGTGAAAACCTGCCCCGTTCCGTCGTCAGCCCCGCATAAACCTGGTGCAACTGCTCGAATGCCATCTTGTACTCGCCTTCACCTTGTTCCTTGGCGGCGAAGGCCAGATGTTCCCCCGCTTCACCGGTGTGCTAGCCGGCCGCCTTCGATTCGGCGATGAGTCGGGTCACGAGGTTTGTCCAGTTCATCAAGGGAAGCCCCACATTCGTTGAAACGAGGACATCGAAATTGAGCGCGGCCGCGGAATTTCCCGCGTCCGTCGGTTCCATTTTGTGTGCCGTTATAGTCATGGTTCGATCTCCTTTCAATGCGTGCCAATCATTTGGTACATATCATTTTCCAATCTCTGCCGGAAGTGCGCCAGAATTCGTCACAACATTATGAGTATTCTCCTCCTCGATCTTCGCGATCACCGCTTTCAATGCGCGCAACAATTGTCCGTCATCCGACGATTGCAGTTCGGTCACCGTCATATCCCGTTCGGCGGCGGGCACCAGCAGATTGACATCGGGCGTGAGCGCCACTTCCAATTCCGGGGTGATGCCTTTGTGCCAGAAGGAATGTCCGCTGGGCGTGAGCCATTCCTGGACCGCCAGCATCAGCGCCGAGCCGTTCACCAGCGGGAACTGCCGGAGCACCGTGCCGGTGCCGAAGGTGGTTTCACCCACCAGAATGGTGCGGTGCGCATCGTTCAGTGCGCCGGCAACAATCTCGGCCGCGCTGGCGGTACCGCCGTTGACCAAAACCGCCATGGGAATATCTGTGGCCAGACCGCCCGGCTTGACCGGAACCGGCGTGATCTTCCCGTTGGCATCCTTGATGAGCAGCACGTTGCCCCTCGTCAGGAACTGGCTGGCCACGGCCACGGCTTCGTCCAGCACGCCGCCAGGATTGTTGCGCAGATCCAGGACCAATCCACGCAATCGCTGTTGCCGGGTTTCGCGCAAAGCGCTGCTCAGCTCTTTGGCCACGCCCTCATTAAAGGTGGCGAGGCGGATATCGGCCACTTCCGTTCCCGGCAATCGTTGCCAGGTGACGTCGTTGACCTTGATCGTCGCCCTGACGATTGTGACACTGCGCAGGTGATGGGTTTGCGGAGCTAAAATCGTCAACTCAACCGAGGTGCCGACCGGTCCGGAAATCCGCTGGACCACCTGACTTAATGGCAACCCGGCGATGTCCCGGCCATCAACACTCATGATGATGTCGCCGCTGCGCAAACCGGCCCGTTGCGCGGGGGAGTTGTCAATGGGCGAGACGATCACCACATGCCCTTGCCTCAAATCAATCTGCACACCGATGCCCCGGAACTGCCCGCTCTCGGCCATGTGCAGCTGTTTGACCATTTCGGGGTTCAGAAAAACGCTGTGCCCGGTATCGCCCAGGGCATCCACCATCCCGCTGACGGCACCGTAGGTAAGGGCTTTCGGTCTTACCGCCTCCCGATCCACGTAGTAACGCTGAATGGTATTCCACACCTGGGCCATGAGCTGAAAATCGGGGGCGGCATTGGAGGGCATATAAACCAGCAACACCCTTCGGTCGAAGATCATGCCCGTTGCCATTCCCAGCACCAGGCACAGCACCATCAGAAAAACGGGACGCGGCATGCGGGCCGAAAGTCCGGACAACTTGTCATCGCTTTCATCCTTCATAGCCAGAACTGGGTCTTCAACCGGGCCGACCGGCGTGCTATTTACCATTCTTCTCGCTGCCGTTCTTTGGGTTTTCAAACCGTGCAACAAGGTGATCCCCACGCCGCCGCCCGACCACCGTTACGAATACGGGGCATGTACACCGATGGCATTCGCACTATGAATACATTACCGGCATGATGATGAGCAGCAACAGCAGGAAAGTAAAGTAACCCATTGCCTTGCGCGGCAGGCGCCTCGTGCGTGCCGGCGAAAATGGAACTGATCAATCCCCAAGTGGCAGTTGCTCCTGTAATCGCGAACAACGGCCGCTTTGGTCCGGGATTCGCCGGCTTACAAATTTGTAATCCGGCAGACAGTTTCCCGTCATCTTCGGGAGCTCTAAATCTTTAGAACTTTAAAAATGAACCAAAAGAAAATGACTATGAAAACCATCTTTAACTCGTTTCGCACCCGCCTGGTTATCATGGGCCTGGCCGGTGCTGCCTTAGTAGCCGGTGCTGCCTTCACCCTGGCCCAATCGTCTCAGGCCACCGCCAAACTGGCGGACTTGAATGTGCCCCTGCAGGAGACTGCGGTGCCGCGGGATGTCCTGCCGCGCGGCAGCTATGCGCCTATTGTGGAAAAGGTCGCGCCGGCAGTGGTCAAGATTGAAACGACCGCCTCCATCAAGAATATGTCTCTGGAACAATTCCCCGGGTTCAATGATCCGTTCTGGCGGCAGTTTTTCGGCAACCAGTTCGGCGGGGAATTTCCACCCCGCGCGATCGGCCCGGAAGTCGAACATGGCCTTGGTTCCGGCGTCATCGTCACCAAAGACGGTTACATCCTGACCAACAATCACGTTGTAGACGGCGCCACAGAAGTCAAAGTCACGCTGCCGGATGGGCGCGAGTTCACCGCCAAAGTCGTCGGGCGCGATCCGAAAACCGATGTCGCGGTCATAAAGATTGACGCGGACAATCTGCCGGTCGTGCCGATGGCCGACAGCCACAACGTGAAGGTCGGCGACGTCGTGCTGGCGATAGGCAATCCCTTTGGTGTCGGCCAGACGGTTACCGAAGGCATTGTCAGCGCCAAGGACCGGAGCAACATGGGCATTGAACATTACGAGGACTTCATCCAGACCGACGCAGCCATCAACCCGGGCAATTCCGGCGGTGCGCTGGTGGACATCGATGGCCGGTTGATCGGCATTAACACCGCCATCATGAGCCGTTCCGGGGGCAGCCAGGGTGTCGGCTTTGCCATTCCATCGGACCTCGCCCGGAATGTCATGGAGAGCCTGGTTCAATACGGACATGTGACGCGCGGTTATCTGGGTGTCATGATTCAGAATGTAACGCCGGCGCTGGCACCGGAGTTCGACCTCAAAAAGGACAGCGGCGCGCTCGTCAGCGAGGTGGAGCCGAAAGGACCGGCGCAACAGGCCGGGCTAAAAGATGGCGACGTCATTGTGCGTTTCAACGGCAAGATGGTCACGGATAGCGCGAGCCTGCAATTCGAAGTCGCAGCGACCAAACCCGGTTCGAAAGTGCCGGTGGAAATCATGCGCGATGGGAGTGAAAAGACGCTTGACGTTACTATCCAGCCACTGCCGGGAACCGAACAACTGGCCGAGGCCGGCACAGAAAACGGGAACGACACCGGTACCCTCAATGGCGTGACGGTCAGCGACCTGAATCAACAGGCTCGCGAGCAGTACAACATCCCGAAAGATGTGAAGGGCGCCTTGATAACGCAGGTTGACCCCGCGTCCGCATCGGCGCAGGCCGGCCTCCAGCCGGGCGAGGTAATCGAATCCATCGACCGGCATCCGGTGACAGATGCTGACGAGGCCGTCCAGTTGACTGAACATCCCAAGAGCAAACAGACGCTCGTGCGGGTATGGGACAATGGCGGCAGTCATTACGTGGTGGTGGACGAGAGCAATACGGTGGGTTGATTCTAATCCACGGGTTCAAAGCCTCCCGCACCGGAACCGGCCAGCGCGGGAGGCTGTTTGCTCTTCAAATGGCAAAAAACCGTACCGGCGCCCATTTCCGACCTGTCCGGTTTCTTCGCTGCACGAGCCGCTGATTCAACGTTGTAACATTTCAACCGGCCCTTCATCATGGATGAAAACGTGCGCATACTGGTTGTTGAAGATGACGAGAAAATCGCCTCGTTCATCGCCAAGGGCCTGAAACAAAGCGGCTACGCCGTGGATCACAGCCCGGACGGCGAACGGGCGTTCGCCCTGGCGAAGACCGTTGCTTACGACGCGGCGGTGGTGGATCTCATGCTGCCGAAGCTCGACGGTTTGAAACTCGTCGAGCAGCTCCGTGCCGGCGGCGTCTGCACGCCGATGCTCATCCTCAGCGCCAAGGCTTCCGTGGATGATCGCGTGAAGGGTTTGCAGGCCGGCGGCGATGATTACTTGACCAAGCCGTTTGCCTTCTCTGAACTGCTGGCGCGCGTTCAGGCGCTCATCCGGCGGGCGACGCAAACCGCCGAGCCGACACGCCTGACGGCCGGCGACCTCACGCTGGATTTGCTCACGCGCGACGTGCGGCGCGGCGACAAGCGGATCGAATTGCAGCCGCGCGAGTTTGCGCTCCTGGAATATTTGATGCGCCACCCCGGCCGCGTGGTGACCAAGACCATGATTCTTGAGCACATTTTTGATTTCAGTTTCAATCCACAAACCAATGTCGTGGATGTGCTTGTACACCGGCTGCGCAGCAAGGCCGACCCCGACAAGCAGATGATCCAGACTCTCCGGGGAGTAGGCTATGTTCTTCGACCTGCTTAAAACAGCGCGCCGGAATATCGGCGTCCGGCTCGGCCTTTGGTATGCCTTTGTGTTCGCGGTCAGCAGCGTCGTGTTACTGATGATCGCCTACTGCCTGCTGGCGGCTGACGTTGGCCGAAAGGACCGGGAGGTGCTGGAAGCGCGGTTACAGGAATACGCGGCCGTTTACGAGAATGGCGGGGTGCCCGCGTTGCGCTATGCGATGCAACAGGAAGCCGGCGACCCCAAAGCCTTTTTCATCCGCCTGCTCAATTCCTGGAACGAAGCCTCCATCGTGAATATCCCGGCGGACTGGGTCGCCTTCCGGGAAATTCCCGGCGGCCTGGCTGGTTACCGTCAGCGGGTCGGCTTCATCCGTATCCCCAAAAACGCCGAGAAGGATTTCCTGATTGCCTCGCTGGTCCTGCCGGACAACTCGCTGTTGCAGGTTGGGCGGAGCACGGACAGCCGCGCGGCCTTGTTGGACCCCTTGCGCCGGGATTTCATCTTTTTCGGCAGCGCAACCATCCTGCTCGGTTTTCTGGCCGGCGCATTTTTTGCCCATCGCGCCATGCGGCCCATCCGCCAGGTGGTGGCCACCGCCCGCTCCATCATACAAACCGGCCAGTTCAACGCCCGCGTTCCGGTGCGCAAGTCGAATGATGAACTCGATGAGATGGTTCGCCTTTTCAACAACCTGCTTGATAAAAATGAGGCGTTGATCCGGGCCATGCGGGAATCCCTCGACAACGTGGCGCACGACCTGCGCACGCCGCTGACCCGCCTGCGCGGCACGGCGGAATTGGCGCTCCAGCCCCAGGCCGCACCGGATGCGGCGCAAGAGGCGCTGGCGGATTGTGTCGAGGAGTCCGAACGCGTACTGAACATGCTCAATACACTGTTGGACATCACCGAAGCCGAGGCGGGTATGATGAAACTGCAACGCGAGCCGATTGATCTTTGCGGGATGGTCCGCGAAGTCGTCGAGCTTTACGAATACGTCGCGGACGAGCGAAAGGTGACGGTGCGGACGGAGTTGCCGGCGGTCTGCGATGCGCCGGTGGACCGCAACCGGATGCGTCAGGTGTTCGCCAACCTGCTGGACAACGCAATCAAGTACACTCCGGAAAACGGCAGTGTTCTTATTTCCATCCTGGATGAACCAAACCAGGCCGTGGTGCGATTTTGTGACACCGGCGCCGGGATTCCCCCGGAGGAGCAAGGGAACATCTGGACCCGGCTTTATCGCGGCGACAAGAGCCGGTCCCAGCGCGGTCTGGGCCTGGGATTAAGCCTCGTCAAGGCCGTGGTTGAGATGCATAAAGGACAGGTCAACGTGGTGAGCGCCGTGGGCCAAGGATCCGAATTCACGGTCAGGTTGCCGAAGAATGATTGATTCAAAGTCAATATTTCGCACCGATGATGGTGAACTCGGGGCCGGCGCAGCTTTAAAATGTCCATCAATCAAAATCCGGTTTTGATCGGCGGGCCGGGACGGAAAATTGACCTGCAATTCGGGGCAGGATTTTCTTCCGAGCAAGTCCAGCAATGTTGCCGTCCGTGTTGACTCACGGACAAATGTTACCATGAATCAGTCACCGCAGCCGAACACGCGCTGGAATTAACAACCCCTGAGATGGCTCCTGTTGAGGTATAAGATACTATGGGCATTAGCACCAATTTCCTTGTCGGTGCCTGTCCTGACAAATTCCAATTCGCCAATGCTTACAGCAACGTACCTATGCCAAGCGACTGCGCACTAGTGCCACAAGGGCGAGAATCACAATGAACGCTGCGCCGCTGGGGGCCACACAAGCGTCACTGGCAAGGAGTGGTGCAAACAATAACAGGTGCATACTTTGCCTTTCCTTTTTTGACGGCAATTCGTTTGCCGTCAAGGGTGGAGGGCATTACTAATTTCAACCCCAATGATAAGCAAGCCAAATAAGCTTCAGTTTGTTTATCGGACACGCTTGTCACCGCCTAGTCGAATGCTCGGCGGCGGTGGGATTCGACAGCCAATTCGGGGGCGTGCCCGCGCGGAGCGCGGGCACCCCCCGATGGCTTGAAGATGAAGTGTGTCCAGATGAAATCAAACGGAATCATGACAGACGAGATGACGCAAGCGGTGATGGCCACCTGGGCAGCAAGACATTTGCCTGCCCGGCTGGATGTCCCGGCGGCGGCGAAGCTACTCGGCTTAGCGGTGAGTGACATTCAGGTTTTGATGTTTGGGGGCAAGCTGACGCCGTTAGGCGATCCTGCCCCTAATGCGCCGAAATGGTTTGCAGCGGTCGAGGTCATCCAGTTGGCAGCGGATAAAGAGTGGCTGCACAGGGCCACCAGGGAGATCGCTAAACACTGGCGAAGCAAGCGCCAGCGACACAAAAATCTCGTGCCCTTGCTGGGCCTATAGTCTGTGCGAATTGGCTCGTTGTTACGGAGTTATGACAAACCGATAAAACTGCTGTGATGGGGAGAAGCCGCCAACGTTGGTTACGGTCAGCGAGCCACCGATGCTGGTCGCCGA
>DATJYM010000114.1:0-13221 GCA_035499615.1 Candidatus Acidiferrales bacterium
GGTGGCCGAAATAGCAGGCCAGTAAAGAACCGATTGTTGGCCCGCCGGCGCGACGCCCAAAGTCGGTTGCGGCGGCGGCGGCTGGGGTGCGGCTAATTGGATTTGAAACCCGTTAATATCGGCTTCCGCGCTGCCGTTTCCAGTCCAAGTAATGACCATATTTCCCGAACCATCCGACCAAGTCGACGAGAACTCCACATAATCTATGCCGGCGATGAAGTTGCTGCTGGAGGCGTTCCAAGTGCTGCTGAGGGTCAGGCCATTGACCGTAAAATAGATTGTACGGCCTGCCGACGCATTGTCCCCGGCGTTATACAGAACCGCGTTATAGCTTGAGTTTGCCACGAGACCCGAGAGCGTAATGGTTTGTGGGGTGCCCTTCGTAAAGAGATAATCCTCCATCAAAGGGTCGTAGGGAGTGCCGGCAAAAGGAGTAGAACCGCCATAACTGTTGGCATCGTATCCGCCTCCGGATGTGAATGTCATCGTCACCGGCGAGTTGCTGCCATTGGCATATATTAGAGGAATCGCAGTGCCGTTGCTGGTATTTATTCCATTCCACTGGTCACCCAGCGCTCCCAAAACCGCCGCACCGGACATGGTTGGACCAGGATTGGGGCCACCATGACCCGACCCATAGCTGTTGTTATTAAAATCAACATTAATTAACTGGGCCTGGAGCAGGCAGGTGCTAAAAATGACGATGCCTGCCGGTAAAGCGCACAAAATCCAGGATGATTTCACAGCCTTACTTAGTGGAGATCTGCGATAGGGGTTCCGGCCCGCGACCGGCGCGGGCTGTTTTTTGTGATTATCTTTCATAACTTAACGGGCCGTTGGTTTACCGGATTCTTGTCACCCTCATTTATGGCTCACGTCCAACAAACCTCAAATGTTGGCAACGGGAGTTTATACAATGGATTAGGAATAATTACAAGCAGAAACGGTCGGCGAGCGGGGAGGGTTGGTCACGCTGCCTGCGCGAAGCAGGGCCTGGCAATGGAACTTCCTGAAACTTGACCCAGAAACGGAAACGGGTCAGTCCTGAGTATTGACACAAAACGGTCTTGAAGCGCATTGTTCCTCTCCCAAACTGACTTGGCTGGAGCCGGGACATCCGGGGCTCAAAGGCTGAAGGCTGAAGGCGAATGGCCGAAGTAAAAATGGAATTTGGTATCAACTCAAAAGCCGGAAGACTCTTTTTACCGCCAAGTCGCCAAGCGCGCCAAGTTCTGAAAAAGAAAATGCGGAAACCTCGGCATTCTCCGCGTCCTGGCGCTTAAACCCGATCCTTGACGCCACCAATCACGATTTCTAGTCTGCCCGGGCGGATTTTCGCCGATATGAAAACTCTTTTAACCGCGCTCCTGGTTTGGCACGTCTGCGCCGCCAGCGCCATGGCTCAGGACCAGTCGTTTCCTTATGGAGCCAACCCGGCAGTCGGGAAATATTACGACATCCGCGGCTTCAAGATGTATTGCGAGATTTATGGGAAGGGCAAACCGCTGCTGATGATCCACGGCAACAGTGGCAGCATCAAAACCTTCCAGTACAACATCCCGTATTTCGCGGCAAAATATCAGGTGATTGTTGCCGACAGTCGGGCCCAGGGCAATTCGAAGGACAGCGGTGAAACACTCACCTTCGAAATGATGGCCGACGACGACGCGGCCTTGCTCGATACCCTCCACATCCAATCGGCGTACGTCATCGGATGGAGCGATGGCGGAATCGACGCGCTGCTTTTAGCGATGCGACATCCCGGAAAGGTCATCAAGCTGGCGGCGACGGGTGCAAACCTCCGGCCCGATCGTGATGTCTTTGCGCCCGGAGTCTGGGAGGAGGCCAGGAAACACTATGAGGCGTATAAAGACCGGACCCGGAACACCGAAAAGGAAAAAAACGACTGGAAGCTGTTCCTGCTCGATTGGAATCAGCCCCACATTCCGTTGTCGGCGCTCCATTCCATTCGCTGTCCCTCGCTCATTATCTGTGGCGATCACGACCTGATCTCCATCGAACACACGGTCCAGATTTTCCAGAACATCCCGCAGGCAGCGCTCTGGGTGGTCCCTGATTCCGGGCACGCGACGCTGATCGAGCACCACGACGACTTCAATAAATGCGTGGACGACTTCTTCTCCCAGCCGTTCCGTGCCGGGAAATGACCTGGCGAGTTGGTTATCCGGTTCAGCGTCAGGGAACGGGGCCGGGTATTGGGCGTGCGAAGCGCCATCCGGCGGCTGGTGGAGGAGCGCAGCCGGTGGGGGGCGAGGCTACCAACGAGCCGGCTCGCGAGGATCACCGCAGAGCGGGACAGGCTGCTCGCCCCACCAACACCTTTACCACGGCGGACGCCTACGCCTTCACCCGCGAACTGGAAAAGCTCCATCCTGACAATCGCCATGTGCGGGATAAAATCCGCCGGCAACTTCAGATATTATGCGATGCCGGGTTGCTAATTCACATCGGTCGTGGTGAGTGGCGATTGCCGCGACTGAGAGCCAGGTGATGGCTGCGAAGTTTGCGAGGTAGGGGCTCAGCTTGAATAAACAAAACGGCGCACGCCAAGAAGCAGACCACTCAAGGGTAACAAGCTGAACACGGCCGGTTCCGGAACCGCCGAGGGCGAAAACTGTATATCAGCCAGGAACAGGTAATTGTTGCCGTCGTGAGGCCGTTGGGCAAAATCCGTGAAAGCCAGTGTGGCTGTTTGTCCGGCCCACCCGCTGAGGTCTGCCCCGTATAGGGTATATTCCCCGTATTGAGTAGTACCAAAACCAGTTGCCAAAGGAATCAATGACAGCGTCTGTCCGTCAAGTGTCACGGCGAAATCATTTGGCGTCGCGTTTAATTCACTAAAAAAATCTGCATAAAAAAGCAGGGATTGTGTTCCGGGGGGAATCAAACCAGTTTGTGAAAGGGTGGTATCCACAGACATCAGGGGGAGGCTTAAGGTAAATCCGGCTTCGAGCATCGCACCGAAATAAACAGGGATTCCGTCGAAATTACCAGGGGATCCATTGGAAAGACCGAAGCCAGTAAGACCTATTCCCGACGAGTCCAGATAATATGAACCCAAGGAAAGTGCCTGCGTAGCCACATTTGTGCCGATATAACCATTCCAGCCCGGAAAGGCCGGGGCAAATTCTATCAGAGATGAGGGCCCGATCTCGGGGGGAACAAGAACCGTAGAATTAAAATCCAAGTCGCTAAAATCCTGCCCGAAAGCCGGTTGCCATAAGGCAAAAGAAGCCACACACAAACAGGCGATGCACCGAAATTTCATGTCATCGGGAATTGCGCTCTGGTGCTCCACATTCCGTCAGAAGCCTGTCAAAATCAAGCATGGGTTTGATAATTTCTTCCAAATGCCAAACCCCGGATGTTTGCACATCATGCGACAGCCCGGCGATGGAGAGTATCAGAACATCGGTAAGGAGTCCCTACCAACGAATTCACCACCGCGGACGCCTACGCCTTCACCCGCGAACTGGAAAAGCTCCATCCTGACAATCGCCATGTGCGGGATAAAATCCGCCGGCAACTTCAGATATTATGCGATGCCGGGTTGCTAATTCACATCGGTCGTGGTCTTTGGCGATTGCCGTGAAGAGATTTCTGACAGGATGACAGCTTACTTTTTCCCATCCTGTTCATCATGTTAATTCTGTCCTCAGCTTTAGCGCCTTTGCGTCTTTGCGTGAGTAATCCGCCTCTCACGTTGGCGGCTACGGCTTCGGCCATGATGGCTGCGTCTGGATGAAATTTGGCATCCAGCATCTGTTTGAACCCGTCCATTTCCGCTGCTGACATCTGGTCCGAGAAGCCTTGACACGTGACGGGTGACAGGAGACAACCAACGGATAAATTTATGAATCAACCTCTCTCGATTGCATTTCTGGTTGCCGGCATCGTGCTGATTATCTTTGGCGTGAATGCGACCAACGCCTTCACTTCGGATGTCTCCCGGTTCTTCACCGGCTCGCCCACCAACAAAGCCGTCTGGATGCTGCTCGGCGGCATCGTCGCGAGCATTCTTGGATTGTTCGGTTTGCTTCGTTCCGCAAAATAGGGAAGAATTATTGTATGTTATACTATACGGTAATTTTTCTGCTGGTGGCGATTGTGGCGGGTGCGCTTGGCTTTTGGGGAATTGCCGGCATCGCCGGAACGATAGCAAAGGTCTTGTTTGTAATTTTTCTGGTGCTGTTCGTACTTTCGTTGCTTAAAGGCCGGAGGTAAGACTCTTGCGGAACGCCAAACTGCAATTGCATACCGGCAGCGGTGAATGGCGATTATCGTGCTCTTTTTTACCGCCAAGCCGCCAAGCGCGCAAAGGAGTTGGTCCGCAGATTTCGCCGATTATGCAGATAAAGGCATCTGTGAAAATCTGTGTCCGAATTTGTTTATTGAGTTGGTCACCGTGTTCCCAAAGACTCTCATGAAAATGCCACATTGGTTGCCATGGCGTCGCGCCCTGTTATTCGGCATGGCCCTCAACCTCTGTCTTGTCGTCATCCGGGTGTGGCTGTACCGCCCGCTGTGGGCGATGCCGGGAGCGCTCCAATTTGTCGTCGAGCCGATCGTCGGCCTGACGGCTTGCGCGTTGTTTGTAGTGGCAGCGACATCAGGCAAAAGGGCAAAATACCCGGACGCGTTGCGGACGGCCACGGCCTGGGGAACGGCAGGTGGCGCATTGCTGGTCGTACACATGGCTCTGGAAAACTTCGGCCGGCGTATCGGTGAAAATGTCTGGATTACTCTGGCGTTCATGTTCATCACGTTCCTGTCATGGGGCGTGAGCGGGTTTGCGGTGGCGCGCAACCCGGCCAGCACCGCACCGGGTTGGTTGGGAGGATGCTGGAGCGCGGTCGTGTGCGTACTGATGGCAGTGACCTTCGGATTCGCATTGATGTTTTTTGCGGTTCCGTCGCCGGACTACGTCGCCACCTGGCCGGAGTTCAAGCACAGCGGCTGGAACGATGCGCAAGCCTTTGCCATCGCCAATTCACTGGACGCAGGATTTACACATCTAGTGACAGGCTTGGTGCTGGGCAGCGTCTTTGGGGCAATCGGCGGCGGCCTGGCCGGTCTTTGGCCCAAGCACCCGCCAACCGCCTCCTGAACGGGCAGGATGTTGGGGGAAAGTCCCGCACTGCGGGTTCGCTTCCCCATCCAGGTATGGACGAAGCAATGCCACCACCCGCGGTCTCTGGCGGTTGCCGTGATTTATGGTAGGCTGTCCGCATGCCCATTCTCATCTCCGGCATTGGCATCGCAGGACCGACGCTCGCGTATTGGCTTTCCGTTTACGGAATGGAATCCACATTGGTGGAGCGCGCGCCGCGGTTGCGCACGGGAGGTTACGTCATCGATTTCTGGGGCAGCGGCTTCGACGTGGCGGAACGGATGGGTCTGCTAGCGGATATCCGGCGGGATGGTTATGACATTAAAGAATTGCGCCTCGTCAACGAATGCGGTCGACGCGTGGGAGGATTCAAGCTCGACGCCTTCCGGACCGCCACCCGCGGCCGGTATGTCAGCATCCCGCGCAGCGACCTGGCAAGAATCATCCACCAAAAGATTGAGGGACGCTGCGAAACAATTTTCGGCGACAGCATCAGGGCGATGGAGCAAGGGCCCGATGGCGTGGAAGTGACCTTCGAGCACGCGCCGGCGCGGCGCTTTGACGCGGTCATTGGGGCCGATGGCCTGCACTCCGTCGTCCGCCAATTGACATTCGGGGAGGAGGAGTGTTTCGAGAAATTTCTCGGCTTGCGGGTCGCCGCGTTCGAAGCGGCCGGCTACCAGCCCCGGGATGAGAATATTTACCTCAGCCACAGCGTACCCGGCAAACAGGTGGGGCGGCTGTCCCTGCGCAATAACCGCACCCTGTTTCTCTTCGTCTTTGGGAACGACGTTGGAAGCTCCGCGGATCCTTTTGATACGGAAGCGCACAAAACCATTTTGCGCTCGCGCTTTGGAAACCTGGGCTGGGAATGTCCGCAGATACTGGCGGCAATGGAATCGTGCGATGAAATCTATTTTGACCGGGTAAGTCAGATTCGGATGGACACCTGGTCGCGAGGAAGGATTGGGTTGGTGGGAGACGCGGCATTTTGTCCGTCCTTTCTGGCGGGGCAGGGCTCCGCGCTGGCCATGGTCGCCGCCTACGTGCTCGCCGGTGAACTGGGCCGGGCCGGCCGCGGGCCGGAAGAAGCGCTCCGGCGCTATGAACTGCAATTGCGCCCCTTCCTTGCCGGCAAGCAAATCGCCGCCGCGAAACTGGCCGGCTCATTTGCACCACGCACGCGCTGGGGACTCTTTCTTCGCAACCAGATCACCCAGGCATTTGCGCTTCCCCTTGTCGCCCGGTTGGCGATGGGCTCAACCCTGATCGACTCCATTGCGTTACCCGATTATTCCGTAAACACACCGTCGCCCGGCGATACGAATACCGATAGCGACCGGAAGATCCGTCCGTAGTCGGGACCACCGGCAGGCATTCCAAATTTTGTGCGACACAGGAGCGTTGTGACACGTCAAGTGCGGTGGTTGGCGCCTGCCGTGAATTGGAGGGAGGTCCTGAGAATTGACACAAACTGAATTGAAGCAGGCCGTTCTTCCCCAAAACTGAACTGGCTGCAGCCCGGACATCCGGTGCTCAAAGGCTGAAGGCCAATGGCCGAAGTAAAATGGAAAATGGATCCGCTTCCGGGTACTGGTAAGTTTTGGTGGGGCGAGGCTACCGACGAGCCGGCTCGCGAGGACGCTCACCCCACCAAAACGTACCACCACCCGTTGGTGTTTGCCGTAGCTGGAGCCGGGACATTCCGGCCAGTGATTGGCAGAGGAGCAAGTCATCGCCGCAAACGCCGTGGGCGACGGTGCGAATGCCCCGTCGCCCTGCTTCATACAGCCTCCCGCTTCTCCTTGGTGTTCCCCGAATTTATTCAATGACCATGGTCTTTGTCATGGCCGGTGTCGGGCTTGCTTTTGGCCTGACCGTGGTTTGCGTGCCAGGGATGGTCATCGCCCTTGGCATCGCGGCGATATTGCATGTTGACCGTGGCGTGGGTGCGCCAATCCGCATGGGCTCTTTGCCAGTCGTTCCAGCGGGCCAGACGGACTGGATCGCAAGCAATCCAGACGTGGTTGGGTCCCAGATAATAACATTGGTCACCAACAAGACCGATGTATTCGTAACCGTCCCAGACGTAGGAGTCAGGAACGCCGATTTGCACCACCAACGCAGGCGCGGGAGCTGACACGGTCACCACGGGCGGCGGCGGCGCGGGGACTTGAACTTGGACTCCAACCCAAACCGGCCTTGCCATCAATGGCAGGGCCGCGAGGGTTGTAATCCCCATCATAATCGCGATCTTTGTTCGAGTTTTCATATCGTTCTATTTCACTCCTTTCCATTTAAGTTTAGAATGCGCCGCCAGTAAAACCGTTCATTTCACGCTAAAAACATGAGTATTGACGGGGGGTTTCCTCTGTCCGTCAGGGCCGCCACAGCGGGTTTTGCATCGAGGATCCTGGCTGGAGCGGGGACATCCGATCAGTGATAATTCATGTCCGGCCTGTGTTATCCGGTATCAACTCAAAAGCCGGAAATCCCGCATCGGCGAATCCATCACGGAGGGTGTGGATTCGGCGATGATGAGCGCGCTTTGCGGCTGCCGTGGTGGGACTTGTTCCCTTTGAACGGAACCGCCAGTGGAAATTGTCTAATAGAAGTGAAGCCAAACGATGCAAAGGGAATCGCCCCCAAGGCCGCTGAGGACGCGGTGGCGTGGAAGGAGATTGTGCGCAAATACCAGAAGCCTTCAACCTGGCGGGCGCTGTGGCAGATCGTGGACACGCTGGTGCCGATTGCCGCGCTCTGGTATCTGATGTATTTGAGCCTGGCGGTGTCGTGGTGGCTGGTCATGCCGCTGGCGGTTTTGATGGGCGCCCTGCTGGTGCGGGTGTTCATCATTTTCCATGACTGCGGCCACGGCTCCTTTTTTAAATCGCCGGCAGCCAACAACGCGGTGGGATTTCTCGCGGGCATCCTGACGTTTACGCCGTATTATCACTGGCGCTGGGAGCACGCCATTCATCACGGGGCGGCGGGGGACCTGGACCGGCGCGGCACGGGCGATGTGTGGACGCTGACGGTGCAGGAATATCTGGAATCGTCGCGCTGGAAAAGATTCGCCTACCGGCTGGCGCGCAATCCGATCGTGCTGTTCGTGCTGGCGCCGCTGTATCTGTTCGTCATCAAGCAGCGCTTTCCCTCGCTCAAGGCCAACACGCGCGAGCGCCATTCCGTTTATGCGATGAATGCGGCCTTGCTCGGCATGGCCGTGGGCTTGAGCTGGACTTTTGGCATGGTGCCGTATCTGCTGATTCAACTGATGGCGTTGATGGTGGCCGGCAGCGCGGGTGTGTGGCTGTTTTACGTCCAGCACCAGTTTGAAGGTGTATATTGGGAACGTGGCGGGGACTGGAGTTTTGTAGCCGCCGCGCTGCGGGGCAGTTCCTTCTACAAGCTGCCACGCGTGCTGCAATGGTTTTCCGGCAACATCGGCTTCCATCACATCCATCATTTGAGCCCGCGCATTCCCAATTACAACCTGGAGAAATGCCACAAGGCCGACCCGCTGTTTCAGGGTGTGAAGCCCATCACCTTTTTTTCCAGTTTCCAATCCCTGGCGTTCCGGCTCTGGGATGAAAAGGGCGGAAGACTGATCGGGTTCCGGCATCTGAAGGGGCGGCAAAGACCTTGAAGCGTCCGCGCTAAAATCGGCCATCAATACCGCATTGCGGGATCCTGCGCGACGCCGGTTTACTGATTCACGCGGGCCGTGGCGACTGGCGCCGGCCGTAATTCTTCATCGTGCGAACCCCTCCGCGTCCCGGCGTCCTGGCGCTTATCAATGTTGGAGCAATTTTTTTCAATTAGAACGGCGGGTTCGCATGGACTAGCTTTGGCCCATGAATAAATGCAAATGCCTTTTGGCCGCACTGCTTTGTGCGGGTCTGGGCGGCTGCGGATGGCTGGAGGACGACGGCGTGCATCTGGCTTATTGCCTGAAGGACGGGGCGAAGGCGTTGCAGCGGAGCGCGGACACGGAATTGACGGTGGCGTTTCAGCCATTGGATGGGACGAATCAGATTTACACGGTGCAATTCTGCCAAAACAGCCTGGTGGTGGTGTGGAGCAAACATGGAGGGTCGAGCACGTATCAATTGAATTACGTGGCGTTGCCGCAGGATTTCTTTCTGCACAAGACCAACGAAGCCACGTTCGTCACGCTGCGGAAAAACGGCGACCGGATTGACGTGGTGGCTGTGCGCTGATTTTTCCCGCGATAAAATCCGCCGGCAACTCCAGGCGGTGCGAGGCGCCGGATTATTGCTTCACGTCGGCCGCGGAGTCCGGCGGTTGAAATGATTACCAGACAAAAGGAATCAGCCGCCAGGGAGTGCGCCGGCAATATTCGGCATAGCCGGGCAGCTCGCGCCGCAACAACTGTTCCTCATTGAGCAGGCGCAGCATGAGGATGGGCACGATGAACGCAACCGCCGGCAGCACAACGAACGAGCCGAGCGCCAGCGGAATCCAGAGCCAGATCAGCAGCGAGACGGAATACATCGGATGCCGCACGAGGCGGTACGGTCCCCGGTCCGCAACCGTCTGGCCGGCCTCAATTTGAACGACACTGGCGGCGAAACGGTTGGCGTTGCAAACCGGAATCAGCAAAAGATAGCTTCCCGCGTAGAGCAGCAATGCCAGCGCCGTCAACCACCACGGGACAGGCGCGAGACAGGTTTCCGACCAGCCCAACCGATGGTCCAAACTGCACAACACATAGAAAATGACGGAGACATTTTTCGCCAGGAGCATGACCCGTTTTTGGGCGCGGATTTTTTCCTTTCGCAGCAGCCGGCGGGCGAGAAATTCAGGATCGCGCCGGTAATAATAAGCGCAAAAGAGAAACGTGAGGACGAAGGTTACGGCCATAAACGCCCAGGCCTGCCAGAAATGAATGGTGCCGGGGACGAGCAGACAAACGGCCAGAACGAGCTGGCCGACCAAACCGAAGCCTATCAAGCGCGTCAGAAGACTTTTAGTTTTGGGGTTTTCCAATGGATGAAGAGTGCCATGTCGGCGATTCCTTGTCAGCTACTTCAGGTCTTCGGTAGTGTCCGGCCCGGCTGGATTTTGGCGTTCAGCCTCTTTTTGAATGCATCCTTTTCCGCTTCCGACGTCTGGTCAAGGCGCTTCGGCTTTGAACAGTATCCGGTGGTCCATGTGGCGATGTGATAGCGGTTTCCGGCGTCGGTTGTGCGAGAAGGGCGAAAAATTAACTGGCACTGGAGAGAAATGAAGATCTAAGATTCATTGAAATACCTGGAGTCAATACCAGCGACGGCGGGAGTACCACCCGACCAGAACCGATCCCACAGCCAGAAGAGCAAGACAGGGTGGTTCGGGAACAACAACCAGGATAAACGCGGGCCCTGACAGCGTGGTTGCAAACAGAGTTTCGTTCCCACTCGGGTCGACCTTGATGATATCATCCCCCAGCCAGTGGTCTGCCACGTAGAGGTTGCCACTGCTGTCGAAAGCCAGGCCGGTCGGATAAGCATAGAAACCACTGGCAAAAACGCTCTGAACGCCGCCGGCGCTGTACTTATAAATGAGATTGTTCCCGCTGCTCGCCACATACAAATTGCCAGCCTGATCAAAAGCCACACTGGAGGGCAGGTTCAGGCCTGTCAGCGGCAGGACGGAGGAACGTCCGTCGGGACTGTATTCGACCACTTCGTTGCCGTTGGGGAACGCCACGAACAGGTCACCTGCCTTGTCGAAAGCCATGCCATTCGGATGATTCCACCAGGTTTCCGTAAAAGTCGTCTGGGTTCCATCCCCGGCCACCTTCATGATGTTGTATCCCCAATAATTGGCGACGAAAAGATTGCCGTCAGGATCGAAAGCGATGCCCGTCGGTGTGTCCAGCCCGTCGATGGCCACAGTCGTGGCGCCCGTCTGGTCCACCTCCAGTATGCGGTTATTCCCCTGCTCGGCCACCAGCAGGTTGCCATTACGATCCAGCGCGAGGCCCGAGGGCAGGTCCAGGCCCGAAACCAGGACGGACCCATTTCCATTTTGATCAAATTTCTGAATCGCGCCTCCCCAATCTGTCGCGACATAAATCGTATCAGCACAAACGGTCAACGGCAGGGAAATACCAAGGAAAGCGAGGATTAAGCATAAAACCCGCATGCGAAAACTGTATCGAAAAGCCTAATCCTTGTCAATAATGCCATGTGCGTAAACCGAACTATTCACCTCCAAAAACCCGAAGCCCCGCCCACGAGCGGGAAGTCCTTGCGGTCGGCCCCCATTCATCGAGACACTTGTGCCGTTTGGGAAAAGGCGAAAGGAATTTGTCCCGCAATGCGGGACGAAGGCCCGTGAGGGCCGAGCGAGTGGGCCTCGCGGGTAACAAACGTTGTAACCAAAGCCGGCGGGGTTCGGTCTAGGGAGGCGACCACCTGTATAGTCACAGGTGAAAAGCTCAGGTAAATATGAGAAAGCTGATATTGATTCTGGCGTTTGCCGCCTTCGCCTTTTCTCCGTTGCTGGTGTCATCGGCGCAAGCCGGGCAAGGCAAACATGCCTCCCATCATCACGGCAAACATCATCATCACGGGAAGCACCACAAGAAAGGCTGATTTGAGGGGTGGGGCAAGGTTGCCGCCGGGCCCGGAAAACAGGCTCGGTGTTTTTGTTTTTCAAATCAAGGCGCCAACACCGGACAGTAACGTCCACTGAACCGGCAGGCTCGAAAGTCTGCCCTGCACTCATCATCCCGGCAGCCGAAGTGCGCGAGAAATTCAAACGCGCCAAACCGTTGAAAGAAATTTCCATCGGTCAACGCGGCCGGACGCTGGACGCATTGAACCTCGTGCGGCGCATTACTGAGGCAGGGGCGCCTCGCGGAGGCGTCCGCGGACGGCCAGCCGCAGCCATCCCGGCCGACAGCTTCACCACCCCGGATTTCGCGGTGCGGAACCTCCACCCGCACCGTATCCCTCCGGGTTCCCACGCCGTACTCATTCCCTTTCTCGACAAACCGGGCGCGTCGGTTAGTGTTGAATCCGCATGAAGGGCGAGGTGGCCTATCTTTACGCGTTCGATGTGGCAAATGAAATCATCACGTCGCGTGTGGAGGAAATCCTGTCGGAAAAACCGTTCCCGTTCGAAATCCGGATGGACCGAACGTTGCCGAAGGACATGCCGCTCTACAAGCCGCTCGCCATCGAGCCGCACCCGCTGCCCGCCCGGTTGCAGGGCGCGCCCGTCCGCCTGTTGATTCGCGTCTATGATGTGGGCGTGGTCACGGTGATGATGCGGGCGGCGTTCGAAACGGGCGCCCTCACCGGCCTGATGCCGTTTCACAATCCCAAACTGGAGAGCGGGCTGACGCTGGACACGATGGCGTTGAAACTGTGCGCGGAGGTCTGCGACAGCCTCAAGGATTTGCTGGTGGGGCGCACGGAGTTTCCGCTGCCGCCGGAGGCTTACACGGTATTTTGCCTTGCCGACCTCGGGGGCGTGGAAGACGTGAACCGCTGGCTGGGCGAACAGCGGCGTGAGGTGGCGGGTCTGCTCACGGAGACGGCGCCGGACCGGTTGAGCGAGGCGCAGGTGGCCGAGGTGCTGCGTATCCAGCGTTCGTTCGAGAACACGGATCTGGCGGTAATAGATTGGGACGCGGCGCTGGTGGTGGATTTGACGGGTTACGTGGACGACGTGTTGTATGCGCTGGAACTGGCGAACCTGCAATTGGAGGAATTCCGGGTGATGGACCGCCGGTTGGACGCGTATCTCGACCGGGCTTACGAGGATTTGGAGCGGCGGCCCATGCCGCTGTTCGGCAAGGCATCCATGACGTTGCGTCATCTGCGCCGGTTCCGCGTGGACGTGGCGAAGCTTACCGACGAGGTCACACACATCACCAAATTTTTCGGCGACTGGCATCTGGCCCGTGTCTATCTCGGCGCGCGCGACCGGTTCTACCTCGACCAGTGGCGTGCCAGCGTGGAGCAGCGTCTCGCGCAGCTTGACAAGCTGTACAGCGTCGTTCACACGGAGGTGAATGAGCAGCGGATGTTGTGGCTGGAAGTCATCATCGTGATTTTCTTCGCGCTGGATTT
>DATJYM010000115.1:0-3847 GCA_035499615.1 Candidatus Acidiferrales bacterium
GTCCGATGCGTACGCTCCCGAGTTGCACCGGGTCGTCGTAGAGAAAATCTTCGGCAACGCTGCGCCGCAGCCCCCAGCCGCGCGCAATGTCCGGACCGGTGGCGAAGACATGAATCTCCGCCTTGCCACCGGCAGCATTGATACTATTGACAACGACGTCGGCGGCTTCCTTGTCGAGGCCGCTCAGTTTGAGTGACGAAAGGATGTTACTCACCGCTGCCGGATTCTTCCCGGCGCTGGTTAATGCCACTTCGCACGTGACCCCCCGTTGCTGGACCTGCTCCGTGTGGCAGGTGGCACAACCGTTGGCACGATATACCTGCAAACCCTGGTTGGCCATGCCCGGGCGACCGAATGGATACAGGTCGGTTGCATTCAGAATGGTGGTCTGCTTCTGGCTGCCCAATTGCAGAACCGGCGCGAGCACGAAACCGCACCAGGAACCCCCGAGCGCGACCAGCGAAGCGAGGAAGATCAGAAAACCGTTCTTCATGCCTGCACCTCCTTGTCGCCCGGCAACGGAGTGCAGGCGGGCGTTTCCTCCAATGGCGATTTCACAAACACGAGGAATTGTTTGAGCAACGCAAGCTTCCATCGGAGCGTCAGGCCCATGATATTCGCAAAGAACAGCAGGTTGCCCAGCAGCATGAGCAACAGACCGGTTGTACTGACGCGCAGGAAGGGCAACATGGCCCGGGTGGATTCGGCAAAGGCGATATCGGGATCTTCCAGTTTCATTCCTTGCACCACCCCGCCGATGGCCAGCGGCACGACCAGCAACACGATACCGATCAGCGAAAGCCAAAAGTGTGCGCGGACGAGTTTCGGGAATGGGAATTCAAAGCCGACGACGCGCGGCAGCAGGTAATAGATTGCGCCGAACATCGTCATGGCGAAGAAGCCATACAGGCGCAGCTGCGTCTCCGCCGGTCCGAACCAGGTGAATTGCGTCACCGGAAAGATTTTCGGACAAGCCATGGCCACCAACATCAAGCCGGAAAGGCAAAAACAATCCATGCCGGAGCCAATAAAGCAAAACGGTCCGTTGTCCCATTTGGACCTTACCGAGCCCCACACTGTTTGCCATCCGACAATCGCCACGGCCAGCAACGGCACAATCAGCAGGCCGGCAGCCACGGCACTGAGCGTGGGCATCCAGACCGGCACAGGGGCGCCCGCCGGAATGCCACACCAGGTGGCGAAAAGGATGAATGTCCAGAAGGCGAACAGCGCCAGGTAATGGCTTTGCAACGGACGGCCGGTGAACTTCGGCAGGAAATAGAATGCCGCGCCCAACCCAACCAAACCCGTCCAGACGACGAGCAGATTGTTGCCGAACCACCAGCCAATGACGGCCTGGGCCACGCCTCGCACCGGCCACGCGACCAGAAACAGATTGGCGGTGGAGTAAATCCACGGAAACCAGAAGAGTGCTGCGATCAGGAACCAATGCGACGGATACAAGGCGCGCTCACGGCGGCCGGCAAAAATCATCATCGCCCACAACGCCAGGAGCAAACAAGCGAAGAAAATCGGAACCGAACCGCCACGCGGAAATTCAAGCCAGGCAAACCCAGTGCCGTCACCGATCAGGATGGCGCCGAGCCCGACAAGTACGCCGAGATGCCAGAGGTTGGCCGCCACGATGGGGACGATCGCACCCCGCAGCGGCGTTTCACTGAGGCGGGTCAAAAGCCACAACACCACGCCCAATCCGGCCGGAAGACAGAATCCATAGAGCAACGCATCATCTGCCATCGGTTGCAGGCGGCCGTAAGTCAGCCAGGCGCAATTCGCAAGAAAGTCCGGCGCGTGGAATTTGATTGAGGCCATCAGCCCCAGCACCGAGCCGACGACGAGCCAAAGCGCTGCGCCGCCAAAGAGCGCGAGCAGCGGGATGCAACAGGAACGGTCAACATCCCGGCTGGTCAAGCTGTTTGGTGGCGTCTGATTCACGATTTATTCAAATGCGTTCGGTTTGGCCGGAGCCACGGGCGCAGGCGCGGTCGCCTTCTCCTCACGGGCAATCAAATTCGTGCGCGCCTCGGCAGGATTCTGCCATTCCCGGGCGGCCATCTGCATGGCGACATTGATCGGCAAACGCACGAGCCCGCGTTGCTGGTCGAGCCAGCCCGCGTTGTCGAGGGCCTGGGCCTCCGACGCGCGAATCTGAGCGAGGGCCTTGCTGCGCAGAGCAGCGCGGTCGGCATCAATCGCCGGCGGCGGCACGGAGAATTTGAGAACCAAAATCAGCGCCGCGAAGAGAAGGCTCGCGACAATAAATCCCAGGCCGACATGCCAGACCGGCCGTTCGTTGGTCAGTTCCGGATTCATGGATGACCTCCGGCGACAGGTGTGGTGGCCGCGATGTCCTCGGGCGTCTCGTATTTAACCCCCATGGCCTCCAACAGGCGCGGGTCGCGTATCGGGTACGGCGCGTGCGCAGTGAATTGTTTCACGAAAACTCGCGCCAGCAACCCGCCCATGAAGGCGAGGCAGCCAAATTGCAGCCAGACCCAATGGAACGGAAAACCGTCCGGGTGAAGCACAGGCAGGATGTTAAAAACCATGTCCGCATAATTCATCGCCCACGCCCAGAGGCAGACCAAGAAAATGATTTTAAAATTGGACTTCACGCAAATGGGCAGTAACACCAGGAACGGCAGGAGGAAATGGCCGAAAATGATGAGCAAATCCAGGCACCACCACGATCGGTTTTCGCGGATGAGATACCAGAAGGTTTCATCGGGAATATTGCCGTTCCAGACGACGAAGTACTGCGCAAAACCGAAATAGGAATACAGCAACGTAAAGGCGAACAACAGCGTGCCGAGATAGTAGAACGGGCTGTCGCGGAGCACGCCGCTTAACACACCCTGCCGTTGCAAAATCAGCGCAATCAAATAAGCCGTGGCCACGCCGACAAACGCGCAACTGCCGAAGAAATACATTCCATAAATCGTCGAGGCCCATTGATATTGGAGCGATTTCATCCAGAGCACGGACGCCATGGTGATGGTCGCCGCGAAGGCCAGAATCCCCCACCCTGAATGAAACCGCATCCGGTAGGTGCAGAATGCGCTGCCGCTCTCGTCTTGTTTGAGCGACCAATAGCGCAGCCGCGATGACAACAGCCACCAGATGCCGAACATCGCCAGCGACGCGACGGTGAAGCCCGGCCAGGTGAACAGGGGCCATTTGGCACTCAGGGCGCGGTCGTCATGCGGACTGAGTGTCATCCAGGTATATATTTTCGGTGCGAGCAGCAAAACCGGCACGAACAGAACAGCCAGCCACGGAAACAGCAGCGCACCGAGGTGTTCGCAGAACCGCCGGATGCCAACCGACCAACCGGCGTCAGTCAGATGATGGATCATCACCAGGAACAATCCGCCCAGGGCGATCGTTAAATAAAACATGAACGCCGTCAGCCAGGCATAACCGAATTCCGCCGGGCTTTTCACCAGGCCGATGACCGAAAGCACCGCGCCGACGACCAGCAATATGCCGGGCAGCTTCTGCCATCCGGACAAGTCCAGCGGTGGCGGGTTGTTGGCGTTTGGCGGATTCATGATTACTATTTCAAGGCGGCCTGCATGTCCGGCGACAAATCATTGGTCGAACCAAGCCAGCTCAACTGCAGGACCCGGACATACGCAATAATGGCCCAGCGGTCTCTGATTGCCACCGTCGGACCGTAGGCTGCCATCAATCCCTTTCCATGGGTCACCGTGTTGAAAATCTCGCCATCCGTCATTTCCACAATGCGTTTGTCGTGAAGATTGGCGACGGCGGGCATGACGCCGAGTTTCTTCATGATGCCGTTGCCGTCACCGAGCGCACCATG
>DATJYM010000116.1:0-2738 GCA_035499615.1 Candidatus Acidiferrales bacterium
CAGGGCTTTGAACATGGCTTCGATCGTTTCCGGAACGGCTACCAAAATTTGCTCGGCTGGGTATTGGGGCACCGGCGGGCGTTTGGCGCGGCGTTCCTGACTTTCTGCGCGGCCTCGTTTTTCCTGGTTCCGTTTCTGGGACAGGACTTCTTTCCGAGTGTTGATGCGGGAATTTTCCGGTTGCACGTCCGCGCCCATACCGGCACCCGGGTTGAAGAGACCGCAGTTCTGGTTGATCGGGTTGAAGACGCGATCCGCCGTGAAATTCCGGCGGGAGAAATCCAGGGCATCATTGACAACATCGGCCTGCCGATTTCTGGAATCAATTTGAGCTACAACGACAGCGGGACGGCCGGAACGGCAGACGCCGACATCTTGGTTTCATTGAAACCCGGACACAAGCCGACGCCTGATTACATCCGGAACCTGCGCCTCGCGCTCAACCGCAATTTTCCCGGCACGACATTTTACTTCCTGCCGGCGGACATCGTCAGCCAGACCATCAATTTTGGGCTGCCAGCACCTTTTGACGTGCAGGTGCTGGGCCGTGATGTGGCAGGCAACCAACAGGTCGCCGCCGCGATTGCCGACAAAATCCGCCATGTGCGCGGAGCCGTGGACGTGCGGGTGCAGCAGCCCTCGGATTTGCCGCGCTTCGAGTTTGCCGTTGACCGGACGAAGGCTTCCCAACTCGGCCTGTCCGAAAGCGCCGTCGCCGGTTCGGTGCTGCTTAATTTGAGCGGCAGCACCCAGGTGCAGCCGACCTTCTGGCTCGATTCGCGTGTCGGTGTCCAGTATCTCCTGAACATCCGGGTGCCGGAGTATCAGATGACGTCCCTGTCTGATCTCAATTCCATGCCCGTGACGGCGGGCACTCCCGGCACCGGCAACGAGCAGTTGCTGGCAAATCTGGCCACAGTTTCACGCACCAACAGCCAGCCGATTTACTCGCACTACAATGTGGTTCCCGTCTTGGATGTTTTCGGCGGAGTCGGCGGGTGCGACCTCGGCGGTGTGCTGGCGGATATCAAACCGATTCTCGCCGAGGCGCAAAAATCATTGCCGAAAGGCAGTTCGATCATGCTGCGCGGCCAGGCGGAAACGATGCGCTCCAGTTTTCTGGACTTGAGCGTCGGTCTGGTGATGGCGATTGCGCTGATCTATTTGCTGCTGGTGGTCAATTTTCAAAGCTGGCTTGATCCGTTCATTATCATCACCGCTTTGACCGGCGCACTGGCTGGCGTTATCTGGGGACTTTATCTCACCGCGACCACCTTGAGCGTCCCGGCCATGATGGGTGCCATCATGTGTCTCGGCGTGGCCACCGCCAACTCCGTGCTCGTCGTCACCTTCGCGCAGCAGAACCTCCATCAAGGCATGACGCCGCTGAAGGCTGCCTGGGAAGCCGGCACCGGACGTCTGCGTCCGGTCCTCATGACGGCAACGGCGATGATCATCGGCATGGTGCCGATGGCGCTGGGATTGGGCGACGGCGGCGAACAGAACGCGCCCTTGGGCCGGGCGGTAATTGGCGGTCTGCTCATGGCCACCGTCGCCACCTTGTTTTTTGTCCCCGTGGTGTTCAGTGTCCTGCAACGGTCGGTGCCTGCGCCGGAAAAAAGCGAGGTGAAACGGATCGCACCCACACCAGGCAGCATCCCGGCACCAACCAATGCGTAAGGAAATTTCATGAACACATCTCCGCTTCAACCAAACCGCGCAAACGAACCACTTGAAGACAGTGGGGCGCAACCGGTGCCAGCCTCTTCCGCCAAGCGCCTGCGCATCGCCGGAACAATCATCGCGCTGATTGTCATCGGCGCACTCGTGCTCGGTTTTCTCCCGCGCTGGCATCAGCGTCAGACGGCCAAGGCGGATATGAATGAGCTGGCGATCCCGACGGTTTCCGTTGTTTCGCCGACACTGGGAAAACCGGGGAGCGGACTGGTCTTGCCGGCGGAAATCCGGCCGTGGCGCGAAGCCTCCATTTATGCCCGCGCCAACGGCTACCTTAAAGATTGGGTGGTGGACATCGGGGCGCATGTTACGAACGGACAGTTGCTGGCGGAGATTGAGACGCCGGAATTGGATCAGCAACTGGAGCAGGCCAAAGCTCAACTGGCTCTGGCCCAGGCCAACCTTCATCTCGCACAGACCACCGACGCGCGCTGGCAGGAGCTGTTGAAAACGGTGTCGGTGACTGAACAGGAAGCCGCCGAAAAGACGGCGGGCCGCGAAACTGCGACCGCCAGTGTTGATGCGGATCGGGCCGATGTGCGGCGGTTGGAAGAACTCGTGGCCTTCCAGCGCGTCACCGCGCCGTTCGCCGGCACCGTCACCATCCGCTCTGTGGATATTGGCGACCTCATCGTTGCGGGCAGCGGCGGCCGGGAATTGTTCCATATTGCCCAAGCCGAAAAACTTCGTGTGTATGTGCGGGTGCCGGAACCCTACGCATCCGGTATTGCGCCCAACCAGACTGCCACGTTGACGACGCCCGCAAACCCAGGTCGGTCGTTCACCGCAAAAGTAACGACCACCGCGCAAGCCATCTCCACCATTTCCCGAACGCTCTTGACCGAACTGGAGGTGGACAACTCGCAACATCAAGTCCTGCCTTACAGCTATGGCGAGGTCAGGTTCAACTCGAACAATTCCACGCCGCATCTGGTGTTGCCTTCCAACACCTTGATCTTTCGCACGTCAGGATTGCAGGTCGGAGTGGTTCGCGCGGACGG
>DATJYM010000117.1:0-3771 GCA_035499615.1 Candidatus Acidiferrales bacterium
AACTGAGTGAGGCGCAGTTGAACCTGACCTCGGCACAGATCGCGAATGCCGGCGCGCGTTACAACGTGCTGATCGAACAGGCCAATCTGAATTACCAAACGGGCATGATTCAATGAACCGCCCGCGGGTTTGCTCTTTCTCCCCAAAACAATTTCTAAGCACGTTGTCGTTCAACCTCAAATCCTTCCCCCGGAAGGGCCGGAAGACGGCTTCAGAACCTGAAAGTCAGGTCCACCTGATAGATGCTGTAATTGTTTATGGGATTTATTTGGGCAATATCACCCGTATCGCTGCCGCCGGTGCCCAGCAGGTCGTTAATTCGACTGGCGCGACCGTAGCGGAAGGTGCCGATGAAGTTGTCGGTGAAGCTATAGGCGAGAGCCGCATAGACGCCCTGCAGATTCGCGGCGCCGTTGAAAAAGTCCAAATCCGGCAGATTGGGATCCAGGGCATATTGTTCGACATGCTGCCAGTAGGATCTCAGTTCCCAGGCATTTTTTTTCGAAGTTGTGCCATAGACCAATCCCCGGCCGCCCTGGCTCGCAAGATCAAAGCCGACCTGGTAAGCCTTCACATCATGCTTTTGGGCGGGAAAAGAGCGAGGGATGGCGCCGATGGTTTGGGATAACACGTACGAGTAAGCCGCGGCGGCTGTTTCGGCGCGTTGCGCGCCTTCCAGATTGTAAGCGGCGTCGCCAAACACCTGGGCATCCAGTTGGCTGATTTTAAAATCAAATTCGAAGGGGACCTCCAACACCTGCAAATCGTTGAGGCCGACTTGATTCATCGGATAACTCACACTCGCATAACCCGGCAAATTGTTGAACTGCTGTCCCGGGCTGTAGCCACTGACCCCGATGGCGGTATTGGGAGGAACGCCACCATAATAGTTATAGGCGCCTTCACCAATGTAGGGATCCCCAAAGTAGGGGGACAATGAACCCACGGTGTTGACGGTGCTGCGTTCCAATCCTATGTAGTTGTACAGAGTGGCCGCGATTTTCGCGGAAACATTGGTGGTGATGTGATAGTTGAAGCCGGCCTGCCAGGCGAACATGAAAATATTCTCGGTATTCTGTCCGAGACCGGAGTTAATGCCCAACCCGGGAGAGGCGGAATTGGGGTTGAAATCCGCATAAAGAAATTGTCCGAGCGTGGCGAAGAAATCCGCCTGGCCGACGGTATATTTGAACCGCTCCGCCGCGCCTTCCGGATTGATGTTTCCACTCCAGACCATCGGCGTGGTGTAGAGAGGATTGGGCATCTTACCCACCGTCACGTCCACCCAATCCCACGGCCGCCAGCCCAGATAGGCCTGACCCACGTTAATGCCGGCGTTGGATTTACCGAAAGGACCCTGGTAAGCTCCGCTGCTGGAGGAAGTGCCGAAGGTGACCCAGGGCGAACGGGGATTGGCGCCGGTTTCCAACCTCAGTCCGTAGTAAAAGTTGTCAAACGCTTCGCCGCGCAGCCCCACCCGTACCGAGTACCGAAAACGCTGCAGATCAACGCTATTGCCCGCGGGGTCGTCCGCGTAACGATCTTCGTAACGCAGGCGGACATCCCCGAACAACTCCACCTTTTGAATCCCTTTGGTGATCTTCCATTGGGACGACGGGGGAGCCATATTGGCGAATTGATTGGTCCGGTTGAATTCGGCCTCGGACTCGACCTGTTCCGCCTCCTGCTGCGTGACGAAGCCCTTCTTGATGAATAAATCCAGCAGCGGGTCGACGGTGTTGGTGTTCGAGGAGTCCGCGCCCCATCCCCGCATCGCTGTACCTGCGGTTCCCACGATGACGATCGCTGCCAGCAAGATTGCCCGGGATGTCGCCTCGATTTTCTGCATCTGGCGGGAATGCTGCCGGTTCAATGCGGCAAATGCGTGGCAAGACGGTTACAACTCTGTTACAAACCACCGTCTTGAACGGCAATTGCCATTATGAAAAAGATGGCCAGGTCCAACCCCCGGTTACCATCGCAAGGCGCGGTAGAATCGCTGAGGCACGACCGCCGGGTCCGTCAGTTGCAGCCTGCCTCCCGTCCCCGCATACAACGGCAGGGATTGCCAGAGACCGTCTGTGAGGGAATTTTTGTATTCCAATTGATAGACCCGTCCGTTTTGTGTCGGGAGCGCCACATTGAAACCGTTGGTTGCGAGCTCAGGCTGAGTCAACACCGCCTGTGTCGGCGGTGGGCCTTTTCCCAGCAAAGCCAGGCTATGCACTTTCCCGGCTGCGACCTGAACCACGTTATTCAAATTGGTCGGCACGACATTCTGCCGGTAATCGACGTAGCCGTTGTTTCCGATTCCGGCGCCCCAGGCCACGACGGTGCCATCACCGATCAGTGCCAGGTTATGCCAGGCGCCGGACGCAATAGCCACAACGTTGCTCAAAGCGCCGGGAGGAATATTGGTTTGACCATAAGTGTCATCGCCCCAGCAGGCAAGCGTGCCATCACTTTGAAGAATCAAGTTGTGGGCGGCACCCGCCGCAATGGCGACAACATTGCTCAGCCCGGCAGGGATATTGGTCTGGCCACTATCGTTCCGCCCCCAGGCCATCAGTGTGCCATCGGCCTTCAGTACCATAGTGTGCCAGCCGCCGCCGGCAATGGCGACGACATTGCTCAAACCGGCGGGAACTGTTCCCTGACCGTAGTTCACAGAGCCCGTTCCCCCCCAGGCGGCGACGGTGCCGTCTGATTTCAACGCCAGCGAGTGGAAGAATCCGCACGCGATGGCCACCACATTGCTCAGGTGACCGGGAATATCCGTCTGGCCATAAAGATTACCAAGGCCGAATCCCGCTCCGGCGACCGTGCCGTCCGTTTTTAGTGCCAGACTGTGGTACCAGCCGCAGGCGATGGACACGTAATTGCTGGCGCCCGCCGGAAAAAAGCTCGTCTGTCCTTGCGAATCGTCCCCCCAACCTTCCAGGGTGCCGTCGGCTTTCAACGCCAGGCTGTGCCACCACCCCCCGGCGACCATGACGGCGTTTGACAAATCGGTTGGAACGATGGACTGGCCGTAATCATTGGTGTTCGCCGGATTATAGACCATGCCCGCTCCCCACGCGACCACGTTGGTGGTCGCACCGACGTTCAGCAGGCAACCAATCCATACCGTCACCAATACCGGAAGAATCAAAAATAAACCGCCATTACTTCCCGCCGGACGCCCAAGTTTCCTGATACGAACCATTCTTCTTATCTATAGTAGTCCAGACTTGGCTGTGTCAAATGAGTCGAGCGGGATTGTTTGTTACAAATGGGTGACGGAATCTGCTGCTTGGAGACCTCCCAGGTTAACTTTCGGCAACAAAGGCCGTTAAACTTCATATTTTCCGGGAACATTAGAATCAAGTCGTTTCACTGCAACAGAATACAGTTTAATGTTCCAAGTCCCAAAATAGCCACGGCATGTCCTCTAACATGAAGCGGCACAGAGTTGACCTCTGATAGAGTTTCGCCTGTTAAGTCACTTTGTGGCCAGGCGAGGGCAACTTTTTGGTGAACAAACAGCAAAAGCGTTAACAAAAAAAGTTTATATGAAAAAAATAACAACGGCAGCAGTACTTTTTTGCGGGGCGATATTG
The DNA here is from genome assembly GCA_035499615.1 of Candidatus Acidiferrales bacterium. Lineage (GTDB taxonomy): Bacteria > Verrucomicrobiota > Verrucomicrobiia > Limisphaerales > UBA11358 > UBA11358. The sequence continues at coordinate 3,600 of DATJYM010000117.1, forward strand.
ATATCCCAATCTGCGCTCGGGCAGTTCGTGGCGAACGACTTGTACATGGGTTTCGAAAATCAGGCTGGCGGCGGGTCTTCAGACTACATCATCAATCTCGGCGCTGCCTCGGGCATCGTTGGAGGTTCCTCGGTGGTCGATCTGAGCACTTCCTTTTCGTTGAGCGATTTTA
>DATJYM010000118.1:0-12771 GCA_035499615.1 Candidatus Acidiferrales bacterium
GCGGTGGATGCACTCACGAACGCGGAGAATCTGGGCGCGCTCGTCCGGAATTGCGTGGCGTTTGGGGTCCAGGCGTTGTTGGTCGGCGAGACTTCCAGCAGCCCGTTTTTGCGCCGGGCTGTCCGCAATTCCATGGGCACGATTTTTCAATTACCCGTCATTGAATTGGCAAGGCTCGGTCAGCGGCACCAGTTCACCACCAAACCGCACGCGACCAGCCAAACGCTCACGGAATGTCTGAAGGAACTGCAGCGACGCGGTGTCCGCTGTATCGCCGCACATCCGCACACGGACAAAATATTACTGGCGCAGGCAGATTTTACCGGCGATTGCTGCCTCGTCTTCGGCAGCGAAGGCGATGGCATCTCCCCGAAGGTTTTGCAGACGTGCGACGAAGCAGTGGCTATTCCCATGCCGCCAGCCGTGGATTCGCTGAACGTTGGCGCCGCCGCCGCGGTGTTTCTTTACGAGGTCACACGCCAACGCAAAAAAACCTAACGCCAAGGCGCAAAGATACAAAGGCGCGAAGATTTCATTTCCCTCTGCGTCGTTGGGTCTCTGCGTTAAAGACCTTTTCGTAAACATCCCGGATCGCTTTGCGCCATTTCGCCAACGCGCTTCGGAAGTCGTCGGGCCCGGCAAATCCGCAACGGACGGAGACGCGATAATAGGGTGCCGGATCATCCGGCAGAACGACTTCGCCTTCATAACTCCACCGGCGCAAAATGCCTTCCACCCTGCGCAGCTGGCGATACGGCTCAAGCAGTTTCTCCGCATCCGGCAGTTTTTTTTCGTCTCGTCCACGTTCCAGCGCGCGGAGCGTGTTCGGTTCGTGCCAGCAATTTTCCAGGCATAATGTTTGCGCAATGAACTCGGCATCCATTAAACCGCCTTTTCCGGTCTTGATGGCCAAATCATCCTGCCCGGGCGGCGTGCGTTCCTTTTCGATGCGCAACCGCATCTGGTGGATTTGTTTTTTCCAGTCCGAGGTGAAACAGACCGGCAACGCAGGACGGGCTTCCAGCCTGCCTCTCTTTTGTTTCAACCGGGACATAGACAGGGGTGACGCCCGTCCTACTTTTGAAAAATCCGTCAAAACCGCCGCCAGTTTTTGAAATTGCTCACCCAACGCCCCATCCCCGGCCAAGGGCCGCGTGCGGGTGAGTGCCTGGATTTCCCAAAGCTGGGCCCGCCGGCGATAATATTCCTCATACGCGCCCAGCGTGTTGACCAGCAGTCCTTTCTCGCCATCCGGCCGCAGCCGCGCGTCGGTATGGAAGACAATCCCCTGCTCCGTCCGGCGCGACATCAATTCCTTGATCTCCACCGCCAGCCGGTGCATTTTGGGCAATTCCTTCGCGGGCGAATTTGTCACAAACAAAATGTCCAGATCGGACCCGTAATCAATTTCGCAGCCGCCCAGTTTGCCCAGGCCGATGACCACCAACGCCGGTTTTCTGATTTTGCTTTTGCGGATCACGACCTCGAGGGCGTATTGCAGGCAGGCGTCCGCCAGCGCGGAAAGTTCCCCCAGGTTTTGTTCAAAGTCGGCCAGGCCAAGAATGTCACGCAGACCAAGCCGCATCAGTTCCGTTTCGTGATAACGGCGCAACCAAAGGAACTGGTCGGCATCGTTCCGTCCGTAGCGCAATTCCTTCAAAATATGCGCCGTCGTTTTGCGCAGGCGCAGACGTTCGCCCGCCACCACGTCATCAATCAAATCCGGTGTGCGAATGGCCATTTCGGCCAGGAATTCCGAACGGTCGAACAGCATCAGCATCAGTTCAAACAAGGCGGGGTTTCCGCTCCACAGTTCGAGCAACGGCACCCGCGCCGCATAGGCGCTGATGAAACTGGCCAATCGCGTCAGCACACGGTCGGGATCAGAAAGCCGGAGGTCGGAAGCCGGAGGTCGGAGATCGAGAGCATATTTCCCGGCATCTGTCCTCTGCCGTCTGACTTCTGACTTCTGCTTCGGGCATAGTGCCAGGAATTTGGGGATCAACTCCCGCGCCAATTCGGCTGTGCGTGGCGAAACATGCACGTCACCCGGTCCCTCGGCAAATTCCTTGAATATCCGGAAGGCGGCGGCCGGATCGCGAAAGGAATGCGCCGCCAGCAGTGACTCCCAATCCGATTCGGCACCGTCAAATTCCGGTGGCAGCCCGGTTCCTGCCCCGGCCGATTCGCTTTTCAACAATCGACCGTAAATCCGGCGCACGTTGTCGGTGTGCGTCTGTAACGCCGCTTCGAATTTTTCCAACGACGGGAAATCCATCAGTCGCGCCAGTCGCAACCGCGCCCGCTCCTCCACCGGAAGGGTGTGCGTTTGCAGGTTGCTTTCCATCTGCAGGCGATGTTCCACGTCGCGCAGGAACCGGTAAGCATCGGCCAGTTGCCGCGCTTCGTCGTCGGCCAGCAAATGGTATTGCGCCAGTTTCTCGAGGCACGGCAGCGTTTGGGCGACTTGCAGGAACGGCGAACGGCCCGCGTGCAGGACCTGCAGGGACTGGACGACAAACTCGATTTCGCGGATGCCGCCGCGGCCGAGCTTAACGTTCCTTTCCAGCTCGTCCGCTCCCACCACTTCCCGTTCGATGCGGTCCTTGACCACCGTCACTTCATGCAGGACCCGTTCGGTGATGAAATGGGGATAACGAAACGGCTGGATCATCTCGATGAATTCCGCCACCAGACCTTTGTCACCGGCCACGTGCCGGGTTTTGATGAGCATCATGCGTTCCCAGGTTTCACCCCATTGCGCATAGTAGTTTTCATAGCTTTCCAGGGAACGGACCAGGGGCCCGGAGTCACCTTCGGGCCGCAGGCGCAAATCCACGCGGAACAAAAAACCGTCCTCAGTCGTCTGGAAAACTTCGGCATTGAACGCTTCGGCCAGTTTGCCAAAAAACTGATGGTTCGACATGACGGCCCGTGGCGGTTGTTTGCCTGCGGGCGGTTCCTTGAACACCTCGCCTTCGTCGTCATATACAAACATCAGGTCCACGTCCGAACTGTAATTGAGTTCCTGTCCGCCGAGCTTGCCGAGGCCGAGCACGGCAAAAGCCGTCGGTTGCCAGCGACCCTCGACGTCCCGGTGGAACGGGCGGCCAAACCGGGCCGTGAGTTGCAGCCGGACGATTTGCAGAACGGCTTCCAGGCAGACATCGGCGACATCGGAAAGCTCGCGGGTGATTTCCACAACATTGCTCAAGCGGGCGAGGTCGCGGGCGGCGATGCGGAACAGCTCGCGTTGCTTGAACCGGCGCAGTTCGGTCAAGGCCTCGGTATAATCCTGCGCTTTCAACGCCGGGCCCAGCAGCCTTCCCAGTTCCTGCTGAAAACCCTGTGCCCGGCGCGGAAATTTCAGGCGCTCGATGTCAAGCAACGCCAACCAATCAGGATGAAACAGCAACAAGTCGCCGAGCGCCTGCGACCCGCCGGACAACGCGGCGAAGACGCGCAGGGAATCGGCAGAGAACTTCTCCAGTTGCGCCCGCGCGCCCGCCGAGGACAGCGATTCAAACAAATGCCGCGAGCGCTCCGGGTCGGCGGAGGTTTTCAACGCCCTGGTCCAAAGCGGGTTTTTCACAATAAGTCATGTCCTTTGTCGACCGGATGCCCGCATTCAACCTTCATTTCCAAATTTTCCAGGGCGCACTGCCGGATTTCCAGAGATTGTTCAACAGCTCAAATTCGTGCGGCGTGTCCATGTGCTGCCAGAAACCTTCGTGCGCGTACATCATCAACTCGCCCGCCTCGGCCAGGCGCTGCAGCGGCTCGCGTTCCAGCACCAGATCCTCGCGATCGTTCAGGTAGCGGTCGAACACGGTGGCGTTGAAAATGAAAAAACCGCCGTTGATGTAATGTGTGGTCTGGGGTTTCTCCTGAAACTTGACGACCCGGGAATCTTTGACGACCAATTCTCCGAACCTGCCGGGTGGATGAACACCGGTCAGCGTGGCCGTCTTGCCGTGGGATTGATGGAATTTTCTGAGCGACGTGATGTCAACGTCGCCGACGCCGTCGCCGTAGGTAAGGCCGAAGACGCCTTCTGATTCCAGATAACGCCGGGCGCGCCAGAGCCGCGCGCCGGTCATCGCTTTCTCGCCGGTGTCCACCAGCGTCACCCGCCAAGGGTCGGAATTTTCCTGATAAAAGGTCAGGCAGTTGGAATCGTCCCGGCTCAATTCCATCCGGGTGCCTGCGGCGCCGTCCAGAAAGAACTTGCGGATCGCATCGCCCTTGTAGCCCAGCAACAGGACAAAATCATGGTAGCCGTGCTTCGCGTAAATCTTCATGATATGCCAGAGAATAGGGCGATCACCAATGGGCGCCATGGGTTTGGGGATGACGTCGCTGACCTCGCGGAAACGGGTGCCTTGTCCGCCACAGAGAATGGCTGTTTTCATGCGCTGACGGCTGTTCGGTTTTGACGGTTCACACTCACACCAACACGGTTTCAAACCGGATGTCCTTTTCGGCCGCGGCGGGTGGCGGTGGAATTTCTATAAACAAACCGCGCCAGAAACCCAAGCCGTAAAGGATGTTGGTCAGAATCATCAACGGCAGTGCCAGCACAGCGAGCGCCGGATTACTCCATGTCGCCACACAGATGGTCTGGCCTGACACGACGAGAAGATAGAGCGCCAGGGGCAGCAGCGACAGCAGCGCCGCTATTTTCACAGACCAGAAGGCAGCCAGTGCACACGGCAAGGCGACCAAATAGAGGCAAAATAGCGGCGGGATAAAATTGGTGAGCATGTAGAGACCCGGATACAGGCGGAATTGTTGCGCCCGGCCGCCGCCATAGAAGAGCAACATTTTTGCGTAAGCGCGAAGCGTACGACGCGGTCGGCGGCAGGAAAGGAATTCGGGGTCGTAAAGCAGTTTGCCACCACGTTGCTTGACGCCGTTCATCATGGCGTTTTCTTCGTTGGGCCAAAGTTTGGGATCAAAACCAACTTCCATGACCGCGCTCCGCCGGGCAATCAAATGGCTGGAAATCAATTGCTGCTCGCCACATTCACGGAGTTTGCCGACGGGACGATACCGCGTGCGACTGGGGCCAAAGGCCAGCCAGGTGCCCATCACCAGACCAATAACCCGCTCAAAAAGCGGCGCGTCATCCGGGCAGACATTGGGACCGCCGATGATTTTTACCTGCGGGTCGGAAAAATGGCGAACGGCGCGCTTTACATTGCCGGGGTCGGCAACCGAATCGTCGTCCAGAAAATAAACCAGTTCGCCGTGAATCGCTTTTAATCCGGCGTTGCGTTTGACCCCCGGCCCAATGGATAAGTCCGTGGTGCGCACGATCACAATTTCCAGTTTGTCTCGTGGATAATCGAACCGGCGGGCCGCCTCGGCGGATTTGACTTCCATCACATGCGGATGTACTGGAATAAGCACGCTGACCAGCGGCAACTCGTCGTTCATGGTGCCCGGCGTTATAGAGTTTGAACCGGACAGTTCCAAGTCAAAACGTCGGGCGGCCTGCCATCCGTAGCTCGGAACTCGCGGCGTAAGGTCCTCCTGCGCCGAGGCTACGCCGGACACCATTCTTTCCTCAGAACCTCCGAGTGTCGGTTCCGAGCAAAGGATGGTGGAGCCGAGGGGATTCGAACCCCTGACCCCCACAATGCCATTGTGGTGCTCTACCAACTGAGCTACGACCCCATCTGGAGTTCAAACAGTCTAAATAGCCGGCGGCCGTTGTCAAAAGAAAACGGAATCATTGCCTCTTAGCGCCCGGTTGGATCTTCTGTCGTGCCGGCCTATTCGACCTTGTAACCCTGTTCGCGGAAGTGTTGCAGTTTGTAAAGCAACGCGCGACGGCTGATGCCCAGTGCCTTGGCAGTCTCCGTACGGTTGAAATCATGCTTCTGCAAAGCCTGCAGGATGGCCTGCCGTTCGATTTCCTCCAGCCGCGCCGGGTCGGCGGCTTCGGCGGCGACCGGTTGTTCCGCCGCCGCGCGCACGCGCGCCGGCAGGTGCTCCGGCAAAATCAGCTCACTGCGCGACAGCAATACCGCCCGTTCCATCGCATTGCGCAATTCACGCACGTTGCCCGGCCAGGCATAACGCTCCAGACAGGCGGTCACCGTTTCCGAGAACCGCGCGCGGCCCTTGGTCAATTCCTCGATGAACCGGCCGGCCAGTGGCAGGATGTCTTCGCGCCGCTCGCGCAACGGCGGGATGTTCAACTCCACAACGTTCAAGCGGTAAAATAAATCCTCGCGGAACCGGCCGCTTTTGACCTCTTCCTCCAGATTGCGGTTGCTGGCGGCCAGAATGCGGGCGTTGGTCTGGATTTCGCGGTTCGAGCCGACGCGTTGAAACCGTCCGTCCTGCGTCACGCGCAACAGCTTGGCCTGAAGCGGCGGCGACATCTCGGCCACTTCATCCAGAAAGATCGTGCCCTCGTTCGCTTCCTCAAATCGGCCGATGCGCTGGGCACGCGCGCCGGTGAATGCGCCTTTTTCGTGCCCGAACAATTCGGCCTCGAGGAGCGTTTCCGGGATGGCGGCGCAATTAATCTTGATCAACGGTCCCCGGGCGCGCGAGCTCCAGGCATGGATAACATCCACCACCACTTCCTTGCCCACGCCACTCTCGCCGGTGATCAACACCCGGGTCTCGGACGGCGCAATCAACGAGGCATCGCGGAACACGGCCTGCATGAGCGGACTACGGGCAATCACCGATTCCGGCAATTGGTATTCTGCGTTGTATTGGAGCGGAACGGGTTTTGCCATGCCGACGGCCTGGCGCACGGAATTGAGCAGTTCATCGAGGTCAATCGGTTTGGGCAGATAATTGACCGCGCCATCGCGCATGGCGGCGACCGCATCGCGAATGTCGGTGAAGGCGGTGACCAGCAGGACCGGCAGCGTGGCGTGTTCCTGGCGGGCGCGCCGCAGGGTTTCCAGGCCGGAAAGCCCCGGCATCCGCACGTCGGAAATCATCATGGCGAACTTCCCGGCGCGGAGCATTTCCAGGGCGCGTTCGCCGGAATCCGCCAGCGCCGTCTCAAAACCCTGGGTGCGCAGAAAAGAATTGAGCAGGCTGCGCTGACCGGGATCATCGTCCACAATCAGGATCCGCGGTGTTTCGGCAGAATGGTTGCGGGTTTCGGCCACGGCTTAAAGCTATCCCATTAAGCCGCTGCGTTTCAAGCGGCGGATACAAAGGAAACAGACACGGATTTCACGGGTTAATACGAATTCCAAATCCCGTCATGATCCGGAAGCTGCCTGAGGATGCCTAAAATGTTCTCGACACATTTCGGCATTGGGCGTATCCCCCAATCAATCACGGAAGTTCTAAAGTCCAAACCGGTTTCAACTTATGAATGAATCCAATCCTGAAGCCACTCCTGTTGAATCCACTCCATCGCCATCCTATAAGGACCGTTCCACGGGATTGACCGTATTCGGCATCTTTACCCTGTTGCTGGGCGGCCTGTGTGCGCTATTGGTTCCGTTGGTGTTGGCCGGGCAAATGGCTGCCGCCCGGGCAAATCCGTCCCAGCCCAACCTGGCCATGATGCTACCGGGAATGATTCTCTACGGCGGTCTGGGGATCGCGCTGGTATGGCTGGGAATCGGCTCCATCCTGGCCCGGCGTTGGGCCAGGGCATTGTTGCTCATCTTTTCCTGGAGCTGGCTGCTGTGCGGATTGATGGCTTTAGCGTCCATGGCCTTTATGATGCCCCGGGTGCTGGCACAGCAATCCGCTGGCAATGGGACCCCCGGCAATCAGGCCATGCCGGCGGCAGCCTTGGACGCCGTAATGGCCTTTATGTTTTTCCTGTTGGCCATTTTTTTCATCCTTTTGCCTGTGGTATGGATTTTGTTCTACAGAAGTCCGCATGTGAAGGCCACGTGCGAGGCGCGCGACCCCGCGACGCGCTGGACTGATGCGTGTCCGTTGCCGGTGCTGGCCCTTTGTCTCTGGCTCTTGTTTGCCGTGCCGATGCTGCTGCTGATGCCCATTGCGGCTCACGGCGTGATGCCGTTTTTCGGAATGTTCCTCACGGGCGTGCCCGGTTCGCTCCTGTGTCTGGCGGTGGCCGCCCTTTGGACTTATGCCGCGTGGTTGCTCTACAAGTTGGATGTCCGGGGCTGGTGGCTCATTCTGATTGCGTTTCTTTTATTCATCGTCTCAACGCTTTTGACGTACGCACGCCATGACATCATTGAAGTGTATCGCCTGATGGGCTATCCCGAGGCGCAGATAGAACAAATTCAAAAGATCGGCCTCCTGTCGGGGCACCGCATGAACTGGTTGATGTTGTTTTGCATGGTGCCGTTCGTGGGCTATATCCTTTTCGTCAAAAAATATTTTCAGCCAAAAGTTTAGTCTCAATTTTATTCGTGACCAAGCCGGGAGGTCCGAATCAAGCAGCGATTTTCAGGTGGGTGATGCGGAACAGGGCGCCTTTGGGCTCGTTGGCCAGGCATTCAATCTCCCAGCCGTGCGCGAGCACAATCTGTTGCACCACGGCCAGGCCGAGGCCCGTCCCCTTCTGGTTGGTGGTGAAGTATGGCTTGAAAATTTCCTGCCGATGTTCCGGCGGCACGCCGGGACCGTCATCGCGAATTTCGAACACAGCTTCGTCGGCACTGAGTCGCCGGGCTGATATCTGAATCCGGCCATTGGCGCCGACCGCCTGGATGGCGTTGAGCAGCAGGTTGAACAACACCTGGCGGAGCAATTGTTCGTCGGCCTCGATGGCGACGGGGTCGCCACCGGTCTCGACCCGGAGTTTCTTCTCGTCGATGTCGTGGGCCAGGGTGCGCACCACTTCGGTGATGGCGGAGTTGAGCGCGATTTTCGAGCGGCGGACCTCGCGCGGGCGGGAGTAATTGATGAACTCGTTCAACTGGGCCGTCACCTTGTCGGTCTCATTGACAATCGCCCGCGATTTCTCCCGGATATCCTCCGGCGACACGGCCGTCTGCTTGGAAAGCATCTGCGCCATGCCGCGAATGATGTTGAGCGGATTGCGGGTTTCATGCGCGAGGCCGGCGGCGGCGAGGTTCATTTCGCGAAGGTGCGAATTCAATTCGCTGGCGCGGACGAGGCGGATTTGCAAATCCGAGGTCTCGGAGACATTGCGCCACGCCAGCCCGATGCCGGCGGCCGAGATGGTGGCGAGCAAAACGATGATGGCGCGAAGCCAGAAATCCTGGCGGCTGAGGGCGTGAACGGGTTTGGTGGACATGACGATGACAAAGCTGTGCACGCCCTGTTTTTGAAGCAACGCCTGATAATCCGCTTCACTCATCCATGGAGGCCGGCCAAGACGAAACCGGAAATTCCGCTCGCGGGGAGGCTCATGATTGGCACCGACCCCGGCCGGCGGCGGGGGCATGGCTCCTCCTGCAGTCAGGGGGTTGGTCTGGTTGTCTTCCGGCCGCGACCCGGGTGGTTCACGGGAAGGCTCCGGCGGGGGCATGGCAAAGCGGTTGGTGGCGAGGCGATTGGTAAATTCCTCGCGGGACATGATGATGGGCGGATTGGTGCCTTCAAAGTCGTAGGTAAGATTCGCGCCCAGATCCACCGGATTCACCAGTGTAACAGTCTGCGAATCCCAGCGTTCGGCTTCGTCCGCGGCACCCCGTGTTTGAAAATCGGTTCCATTTCCGGCGGAGGCCACCATTTCGCCCGCCGCGTTCAGAAGGGCGATGCCGTTCAACTCAATGGATTCCTGTTTGACCAGTTCGGTCAATGACGCTTCGAGCCGTTCCTTGGAGACCACCCCGCCAAAGCGTCTTTGCGAGCGGAGCACGATGCCGAGCGTGGTGGAAATGTCCTTGGCCCGGTTGACGAGCGCCGCGCGGGCCTCGTTCCGGACATGGACGTGTTCCTCAACCTGCCAGATCGCCACCAGCGCCCAGACTCCGAGCAGCAGGCTGTAGATCAACAAGCGGTGACGTTGCGGTTGCATAGTTGTCTTCTGACAATGACTGGAGCGGAACCATCAACCCCGGTCCGCCGGTCTTACTTCGCCGGCAGACGGTCCAAAAACCGATCCAATTCCTCTTCCGAATAGGATTTGGGCACAAGCATATTCTTCTGCTCGCTGGCGGCCAGCGAAGGCAGGTCGCTGGGCAGCCGCACGATGCGCGGTGTCAGGAAAATCATCAACTCGTTTTTGGTCTCGCTGGTGGTCTTGTGTGAGAACAAACGTCCAATCACCGGAATGTCACCGAGCAGCGGGATCTTGGTGGTGTTGGAGGCCTTGTCATTCATCATCAGGCCGCCAATGACGACCGGTTGGCCGTCGGGGGTGATCACGACGGTATCGGCGGTGCGGGTATCAATCACCGGTGCGTCCACGCCGGCGGCAATCGGTTCGGTCAAGGTCGGGTCAATTTCCGAATCCTGGGGCGTAACGATCATTTCCACGTAGCCATCCTGGGAGATGTAAGGTGTGACGTTCACCTGAATGCCCACGGGCGTGTAGGTGACATTGTTGATCGGAATGGTCGAGCTGCCCACCGCTGTGTAGCTGACGCCGGTGATCAGCGGCACCTGTTGGCCGACCAGAATGGTGGCCGGCTGGCCATCGCGGGCGAGCACCGACGGACGGGAGAGGACCTCCACCTTTCCCGCCTGGGCGATGGCGCGCAATGTCGCCTGAAAATCACTGCCCATAATCTGGTAAAATCCGTTGGCTCCCCCCAAGGTCGTAGGTGAGAGCGCCGGCGTAATCTGGGCCGGACCGACGGGCATAAAATTGGTCACCAGCGAGTTCAGCGGGTTCAACCCGAACACGCTGCCAGCATTGTTCGTTATCGCACTGCCGAGGGCGCCGCCGTATACGCCCTCCACTCCGAGGTCCAGTGAATTGTTATGGGACAACTCGAGAAAGACGACCTTGATGAGCACTTGCGGTTTGGGTCGATCCAGATGGGCAATGACGTTGCTGATCTGTTCGCTGGTCGGCCGGTCGGAGATGACGATGATGTTCTTGGTGTCCGGGTCCACATAAATGGTCGCATTACCGACGCTGCCGTTGTTGTTATATTCACTGCTGTTGGCACTGCCGGTGTTATTGCGGTTCAAATTGTTGAACCCGCCGAATCCACCAAACCCGCCAAACCCGCCGCCGCCAAACCCACCGCCGCCGCCACCCGGCCGGACCTGGGCCTGAACTTCCGTCGCCGCACACAGCAGCACCGCCAGGATGCCGCCGAAGTATTTCCAATATTTGTTCGTTTTCATAATCATTTTGGGGTCAAAGGGATTTATCCTACGGCAAACGGGAACCTCCGCCCAAACCACTGCCAGAGGTCATGCTCGAGCCGCCGGTGCTCCCGAGTGCCGAAGTGGTGTTGCCCGCCGAAGTGGCACCGGCACTTTCACGGGTTGCCAGGGCGCCCTGCTGCGTGCTGGAGGTGGAGCGGCTGTTGTTCCCACCGAACGTGTTTTGTAGTACTTGTTCCACCTGGTTCGGATCACCGTTGTTGAGGTGATACACATAAACATTCTGGTCTCGCTGCGAAGGAACATCCAGGTCGTGCATCATCCCCGCAATCTGGTCCATCAAATCCTTCGGCGCCGTTACGATGACAGCCTGGATGCGCGCGTCCGCCACGGCGGTAACCTGGGTGGCCTTTTTGATGCGATCGCCCGAGCTGTTGCTGTTGGCGGCATTGGCAGCAGCCATACGCGCAAAAAATCCGCCCGGGCCGCCGCCCCCGAAGCCACCGCCAAAGCGAATCGGCAACTGGGTGTTGCTGCCCGAACCGCTGGTGGGAAAGATGTTGCCCAGCTCGGTCGCCACGTCCGTGGGGTTGGCAAATTGCAGGCGGAACACCCGGATTTCCGTTTCTGCTTCAGCGCTGTTGTCCACAGCCTGGATGATTTGCACCAGATGTTTGATGTTGGACTGGGTGTCGGTCACGACGATGGAATTACCGGCTTCATTGGCAACAATCGTTGCTTGCGGCGAAACGAAGGTCGACAAATCGGAGGCGAGTTGGCGGGCTTCGACAAACCGGATAGGAATGATTTGCGTGACGATCTCGTCATTGTCCGGAATGGCATCGGGGTCGTTGCCGGTTTTTACCGGAATGTTGCGTGTCTTCGCGTCATTCTTGTCCACGATGGTCAGGGTTCGACCGTCGCGAATGGCGGCGTAGCCGTTCTTATTAAGGACGGAATTCAACAAATCCACGGCCTCATCCTTGCTCACGGGCTGGTCGCTCCAAAGATCCACACTGCCATGGACTTGCGTGTCGAGCACGATGATGAAGCCGGCGGCGTCGCTCAGGTAATCCAGAACGGATTCAAGTGGCGCACCGCGGAAATGCAGCCGTAAACCGGTGGCGTTGGTGGCATTGGCCGTCGCCGCTTCGGGAGCCTCAGGCGCGGGACCGGCAATTGGCATCGTCGTGGCAGTCGTTGAGGCCGGCACCGCCACCGCAGCCCTCGGCTTGGTCGCATTCCCCTCGGCTGCGGCGCCGGATTGCGCATGGGTATTTAAAGCTCCGGCGGTTAAAACCGCCGCCCAGAGAAAGATTATGTTGGTTTTCATTGTCCTTGTCCTAACTGTTGTTCTTCCTGTGCACGCCGTTGCATCAAACGCGTCAATGCGTCATTGGCCCCTCCCGAAACAGGTGGTGCCGGCCGCGCACCCACGTCCGTCCCCATTTCGGTTACGCCGGCCGGAGCGGATGTGCTTGAACCCTCCGTCTGCAAATCATCCGTCGCGGCCGCCGAACCTGCCGGAACATCGTGAAACCGTTGGTGATTGAG
>DATJYM010000119.1:0-9534 GCA_035499615.1 Candidatus Acidiferrales bacterium
GTGTCGGCGGTTCAATTCCGCCCCCAGCCACCACTTCCAAGCAATGGATACAATGGTGTCAACAGTACTCCCAAATTTGCTCTGGAAATCGTCGCATTGCCCCAAGTTTTGTAAAAACTCGGATCGGATACAGAAACAGCCCTAAACTTTCCGCAGAATCGCCCATAAACTCTTTCGAGATTTCAGTTGGTGTCAGCCGTCGGGATTGAACTCTCCAGCTCGGCTCCTGTCCCTGAATCAAATGCTTTGGTTGCCCAGGCCATCTCTTAGTCAATTCCGTGTCGTAAATTGCTTGTAGGAGTCTGCGACTTGGCTAAATATGGCGAAATAAGTATATTAACGGCTAATTGTCCCTTTGGGCAAAAGCTTCAATGAACCGGTACTTCAGCACCTTTAAAAACTCATACCGCTTAGGCTTCTTCACGGTTGTCGTCGCCACGCTGGTAGGAGTCAGTTCGAGCCGGGCGGTACTATTATGGACCGACTTGGGTGCTACTCCGGTTCATGAAACAGGTCTCGGGAATGATATTTTGGGAGGACTTTTGGAGCGAAATAATTCGTCTACCGACACCCTGTATTTCAAGTTTCACGTGGATCCTATATCGGCAGCCACGACTGAGCCCTACTTCGCTGCATTCCAGTTATTTGAGGGCAACCAAGAACGGCTGGCAGTCGGGAACGCCCTGAATGCTTGGGCGTACAGCGCATTTTCCACCGGGCAAACCGGAACGTCCAACCGCGTAGTTGAATATATCGATTTGAATTCTTCCGATCCGGAACCGTCCGGCGTCGGGACCTTTTTTAATTATGAACTTGTCCATTCCGGTATTGAACGCACCATGGTTATTAAGGTTCAATACGTAGCTGGCGGCAACGATTTGGTGACGGTGTGGATAAATCCCGATTTACGCCAGGGCGCCTCGGAAGCCAGTCAACTGAGAAGCCTGACGACGCAGTTCAAGGCCAACGCTTCATTTGATCAGATTCATCTTCGCCATGGCGGTGGAGGCGACGGGTGGATCTTCAGCGAAATGGCAATTGCTACCTCGTTCAACGACTTCGTCAATGTAACTGGATCCGGGACCAGCGGCGAAACGCCGTTCACGTTCCGTTCATGGCAGCGGGAGCAGGGATTGCCTGAGAACTACGTACGTGCGCTGGCCCAAACCCATGATGGATACGTCTGGGTAGGGACTGACGAAGGCGTGAGCCGCTTTGACGGGGTCAGTTTTTTTTCGCTCGGCCCACAGGAAGGATTCCAAGGAGGGCCGGTGCAGGTTCTGTATGGCGATAGCAATGGTGGTCTCTGGATTGGGAGTGTAGGCGGCGGTTTAAGCTGCTGGCAGCAGGGAAGACTCCATCGGTTCACGGTGCGTGAAGGGCTACCCTCCGACTCCATCACCGCGCTGGCCGAAGACGGCGATGGACGAATCTGGGTGGGGACGCAAGCCGGCCTGACAGTATGGCAGGAAGGGCGGTTGATTTCGTTAAGCGGCGAAAAAATCTTTTCGGGCAGACCCATCACGACACTTTTCTGTGATCGGACCGGAGCGATGTGGGTGGGGGCCACTGGAGCGGGAATTTTTGCCTATCGGGGAAGCAGGTTCGTTCCACTCCGGGATGCGGCAGTGGATAATTTACTTCAAGACCCTCACTGCCTGTTAGTCGACTTAAAGGGACGAATCTGGATTGGAGCAGGAGACGAATTTGTTCTGTGCCGGGACGGCGACCAGTGGCGTCGCTTTGGCATCCCACGGCATCTTGCCACGCATTACATCAGCGCCTTGGCGGAAGGGCCGGATGGAACAGTTTGGGCGGGATCCGTCGGGGAGGGTTTGTTTGAGTTCAAAGCCGGCAAATTGTTGGTCGTTAATGCCGGTAGTGGATTATCTGACAACCTCATCGAAACACTTTTGGTGGACCGGGAAGGAAAACTTTGGGTGGGCACGCATGGCGGACTGAACCGCATCTATCTGAAGAAGGTATCTACGTTGAGTCATAACGAAGGGCTGGATTATGGCGCGGTGCAGGGCTTGGCGGAAATCAGACCTGGCGTCGTTTGGGCGTCCCAGCCGGACGGTGTGTATCAATGGGACGGCACAACGTTCAGGCGACTCTTGCTCGGTCAATTGTCGCCACAGGAACCGTCAGTTAGCGCGTTGTTGGCCGCTCGGGATGGCAGTTGCTGGATGGCATGGGCACATGGGCTACTTCAGTTCAAAAATCCGCTCGCCGCCGAGAGGGACGGCGGATTGCCAGTCTTAACGAATCAGAACATCATTTCACTGGCGAAGGATTCAAAAGGTGAGCTATGGGTGGGCACGCGTGACGGAGAGCTCTGGCATCTTGGCGCTGGAAAATGGCAGGGTCTGACTCAAATTCCGCAAGGTCATCCCATTACTGCAATCGCGCCCGACTCAGATGGCACCCTGTGGGTCGGGACCGAGGGTGATGGGCTTTATCGGATCGAAGGGGGGATACATGCCCGATCTGAGAGAGTCAGCGGGCTGCCTGGCGGCTGGATCCGTACGTTGTATATTGATGCCCAAGGCACACTCTGGATTGGCACCGACGGCGACGGCTTGAGCCGATTACAGGACAGGCGCATCGTCACATTTACTATGCGTGAAGGCCTGCCGGATAATGCGATTTCTCAAATTCTTGAAGATGATGAAGGGAACCTTTGGCTGGGCGGTGACCGTGGAATTTTCCGTGTGAAGAAAAGCGACCTTGACGAGTTGGCGTCACACAAGATACCCGCGGTGTACCCACAAATCTATGGCTTCGCCGATGGCATGTTATCGGAGGAATGCAGCAGTGGTATTTTCCCCGCAGGACTGAGAACTGGTGCTGGTTTGCTTTGGTTTCCCACCAGGAAAGGCATCGTGGTGGTTGATCCCCATCATACAATGAGTTCACCGGCGCCCGCGGTGGTACTGGAACAAGTCTTGGTGGATGGTGTGCCTGATCCGTCCTCTGCTGGCCAGGCCGAGAATGGAGTCAACGTTGGTTCTCAACGCCGAGACGCTTCAGACGAATCTCTTCGCCTGGCGCCTGGCAGACACACGCTCGAATTCCGATATACGGGCCTGAGTTTTGATTCTCCCGAGCGGGTACGTTTCCGCTATCGCCTGGAAGGCCTGGACCCCGCTTGGGTTGAAGCGGGAACCCGGCGCGTGGCCTTTTACAGTTTTGTTCCTCCTGGCACCTATCGCTTCCAGGTGGTGGCCTGCAACGGAGACGGCATCTGGAATGAGAACGGAGCGGTTCTGGCCCTGAGAGTGCTTCCACATTTCTGGCAAACGTGGTGGTTCATTGGGGGGGGCCTGTTGGCGATGGGCATGGCGGGTACCGGCAGTGTTCGTGTAGTGGAAAAGCGCCGGCTTCGCCGGCGTCTCAAACTTTTGGAGGAGGAGAGGGCATTGGAGCGTGAACGAACGCGCATCGCCCAGGATCTACATGATATCATGGGCGCTAAACTGTGCCGAATTTCCTTTTTGAGCGAGCATGCCAGGCAGAGCGAGTTAGTTCCTCCCGAACTTCGAGGTGAGATGCGTTCCATGTCCGATGATTCCCGGGAGGTGCTGCAATCGCTTGACGAAATCGTCTGGGCCGTCAACCCGCAAAAAGACTCGCTTGAACATCTCGTCTCGTATATCGGGCAGTATGCTCAGGAATACTTCCGGCGGACCGGCATCGAGTGCGAATTGGAATTCCCTGCCCGCTTGCCGGTACAGCCGCTTTCTTCGCAGACCCGTCATCACATTTTTTTGGCGGTCCAGGAAGCGCTCGCCAACATCCTCAAGCACTCAAAAGCGACCCGGGCCAGGATCGGCATGGCCTGCCGCGATAACGAATTCGAAATTGTGGTTTCGGATAACGGCATTGGCTTTGATCTGGCCTCCTGCGAATCCAGTTTGGTGGATTCGGTCGCTGGCTTTTGCAACGGATTGGGCAATATGCGCCGGCGTTTGACGGAGCTGGGCGGACGTTGCCAGGCGGAATCTCAAGCTGGGAAGGGGACAACCGTCCGATTTATCTTTTCCTTCAACGACCGAGTGCAGTAGGAGTATGCAAATGATTTCGGTGTCTATCGTTGATGACGAAAAAAAGCTGTGCCAATCCATCGCTACTTTTCTGAACGGATCCCCAGGATTTCGATGCGTTAGCATGTACGGAAGTGCTGAGGCGGCGTTGCAACGCTTGCCGTCCGACAACCCCGACGTGGTGCTGATGGACATCAATATGGCTGGGATGAACGGCATTGAATGTGTGCAGCGACTCAAGGCTTTGGCCCCGCAGATGCAGATCGTGATGCTCACGGTTTATGATGATACCGAGCAAATTTTCAAAGCCCTGGCAGCGGGGGCCACGGGCTATCTGTTGAAACGGTACGAACCAGATGAATTACTCCAGGCTATTCGGGTTGTTCGGGCAGGAGGTTCCCCCATGTCCAACTCCATAGCTCGCAAAGTAGTGGCTTCATTCCAAAAGGCCAACCAAGCCGGCGAAAAGCAAAATCTCCTGACGGAGCGAGAACAGGCGGTGCTTGATTATCTGGGCCAAGGCTTGGCCTACAAGCAGATCGCCGACAAGCTGGGAATCAGCATCAACACTATCCGAACCCATTTACGGCACGTCTACGAGAAATTACACGTCCAATCACGGACGGAAGCGGTGGCTAAATACCTCCGTCTTTAATTAGCCCTCAGATGAGTAGACCAAATCTGACGTTTCACCTTTAACGATATTCCCTCCGCCATTCGTGTTCGCGCATGACTTGAGCATTTTTGCCGACGGTTTGTCTCGCGTACGATTGCCCGAATGTTCGTAAACAATTTATGCGATGTCAGCACAAGCCTTCTCGTGAGATGTTCAGGGATCAACCATTTTTTATCGTACAGTTAACCTGGTCTGGTTTATGCCGAAGCAATCTGACGATAAGGCAAATCGCACTTCGAATCCGAATCCCAATTCGGCCTTCACCTTGATTGAACTTCTCGTCGTGATTGCCATCATTGCGATTCTGGCCGCAATCTTGTTACCGACTTTGAGCCGTGCGAAGCTGAAGGCACAGGGGATTTACTGCATGAACAATCTTAAACAGTTGCAAGTGGCAGTAATAATGTACACGGATGACAACCAGCAAAACTTGCCCGATAATCCCGGCACTTTCTATCCACCGCCCAACGGCCCGATCAATTGGATATATGGCAAAATGACGTGGGATAGCCTGATGGGAACCAACCCTCAAAACACGAACACCACCATGTTGACCTCCGGCGAGATTGGTTCTTATGTGGCAAAAAACCCCGGTGTGTTCAAATGTCCAGCCGACATCTACCGCGGCGCCAGGGGACCACGCGTTCGGAGCTATTCCATGAATGGATTTGTGGGTGATGTCGCCAATGTTGCCGACTGGATCAATGGACAAGCCACACACACGTGGAAGAGGTTTTTGAAAAGCGGCGACCTTGGGCCGATGGGTGCGTCTAAATTGTGGGTGTTGCTGGACGAATGTCCAGATAGCATCAACGACGGTTTCTTTTCCGTGCGAATGCAGCCTGATGCCACTGCCAAATGGACGGATGTGCCTGCTTCCACCCACAACGGGGCCGGTGGTTTTTCCTTTGCCGACGGGCACGCGGAAATTAAGAAATGGCTGGACAGCAATACCTCGGCGCCTGTTAGGCATCAGATCGGGATGGGTTGTCCAGATAATGAGCGTTATTCGCCCGATGATATCACGTGGCTGCAACAGCGAACCACATTGGCGCATTGATCCGTTTTGGATGGCGGAATTGATCGCGCCGGGGAGAAGCTGAACCTGTTTTCGCTGCGCGAACATTCGGTGCTCCATTGCCAGGCCGAGGCTTGACTTACGAGCAAATCGGCGATCAGCTTGGCATCAGTTCAGCCCCATCCGCACCCATCTGAGGCACATTTTTATGAGTAGCAACACATCCAGTTCCGAACGGAAGCAGTTGCGAAATATCCACGCCTCGGGGCTGCGACCAAGCGAATTGAGCCAGATATGAAATCGTCCTATGTCCTCGCGACTCTAATACACCTTGGGCACTCTTCATTGACGTCTCTATAAAAGGGAAAGGACCGACGGACACAGGGTAAAGTCGGATTGTATCGTTCGCCGAGGCCGCCGGCGGTTCCGATGCACAATTCATGCGATATGCATTTTCCGGGCATTAAGTTATGATTTCGACCATCAGTTAGACAAAAAACACAAATAGCCACCTATATGATGTACAAGACAGCAGTTTTAACGTGTGGAGCAGTGTCGGCGCTTTTAGGCGCGGCTGCATGTGCGAGCGCTCAAAACCTGAACGGAACAGTGAGCCCCAGCTTCTATGGCGCTCCGCTGGCCGTCCAGACCATAAATACCGGTTTCGGTGCCAACTCCGCCGCCGATTCTGGCACCGGTTCCGAGTTGGATGCCGCGTATGGTAAGATCTCCGGTGCGAATCTGTACCTGTTCCTGGCGGGCAACGTCCAAAACAACGGCAATCACCTGAATGTTTTCATCGCAGGCGGCGCGGCTGGGCAGAACACCCTAAACGCTCCGGCAGGGTCAGCTTTAGCATCCATGAATGGGTCCGTTTTTAGTCCGGGCTTCAATGCAACTTTCGGCTTCGACGTGAACGATTTCTCTGGCACCTTATACGGCGAAGAGGACTACCTGACAGGAATTCCAACCGGCAGCTACGTAGGTGCGATCGCCAGCACCTCCACGGGGATTTATGCCGGAACCTTTAGCGCTGGTGTGACCAGCCTTTATGTTAACAACAACAATGTTAGCACAATGGGTGCTGCAGGTACGGCCTTGAGTGGTGCCACCAGTGGCGCCAACACGACGACCGGATTTGAACTGGTTATTCCGCTCAGTGCGATCGGATACTCGGGCGGGAATATTGAGGTTCTGGCCGATATCAATGGTGCGGGAAGCCCCCCCAATGTCTATCTATCAAACCAATTCCTGACGGGTTTGGCAGTGGGGACGGGCAATGTTGGCGGGGGAGGGCCTTACGGGCCTGGCGGAGGAGTTTTTAACTTCGCCAACACTCCTGGTGAATATTTCACCGTGTCTTCCGTCCCCGAACCGTCCAGTATGGTGATGCTCGGATTGTGCGGATTTACGACGCTTCTGGCGATTCGCCGGCGGAAGTAGTTCAGTCTCATTTTTAATCAAGCCCCGCATCCCGCGGGGTTTTTTTATTTCCAGGAACATGGCGTCGTGGCTTAAAGCCAAATGCACAATCTGCCCTCCGCGCTGAGCACGGACTATTGTGTTTGCCAAGTTTGCTTCGGGTACGACGCACAATTCATGCGATACCTGTACAAGCTGGCCCGTGATATGTTCAAAAGTGATCCCATCGGCGATTGGCTGGCTGAGCTGGTCTTACGTCGCTTGAGATAGTTTGCAGCAACCAACATCAACTCAAAAAACAATAGAAGTAGTTCTATGAAAAGAAACCTACCAACCTTTTTGTGTGCCGGGCTCCTGCTTTGGGCGATCGGGATCATGACCGCACAAGCTGACACCGTGATTACCTTTAGTGTAAATATGGTCACGAATCTGGCCAATGGATCTTTCAACCCCCCTCCACCGGCGGGCACCGGAAGTGACGCCGTCTACGTGAACGGAACTTTCTACGCCTGGTCCGGGAACGGGCTTCAGTTGGTTCAAGAAGGCAACAGCACAATTTGGACAAACTCATACGATGACACCACTGATGCCAATGGGCATGTCGTGAGTTACCGGTTCCGGCTCGCGAGCGCCTCTGTTGGAACAGGCTATGAATCGACTGCCTCGTGGGATAACCGAGCGGCACAACTGCCAACAACCAGTGGGGCTAGTCTGGTCTTGACCACCCCATATTACGGTGATGTCGGGCCGGGGCAAATCGTCAACGTAAAATTTCAAATGGACATGTCCGAAGAGATCCAGCTTGGCCATTTTACCAACGGAGTAAATCAACTTGACGTGCGAGGTAGTTTCAATGGTTGGGCGAATGTGGGCGATTACTTGACCCGCGATCCATCAATTCTTGTAACGAACGTCGGCGGAATTGTCACTTCGAACGTCTATACCGGAGCTTTTGCCATAACCACGGGAGCCGAGGTTTCTGGAGTGCCTGCCACCAATGCTTTCATGGAGTGGAAAGCCGTGGAAGATGTTGGTTCAGGCAATTCCGTATCCTCCTGGGAAACCCCGGGGCCGACCACCGCTAATGACGCTGTCAACCGATTCTGGAACAATGACACCAACAGGGTGCTGCCCATAGTCAGCTTTAGCGACCTGCCCTATGCTCCGGTTGCCAACGTAACCCTGAACGTGGACATGTCTGGCGTGATTAAATACGACCCTAATTACGTTCCCAACAGTGTAACCGTTTGGGGCACCTTTAACAATTGGGCCAGTGGCGTCACCATGACCATTAATCCTTCCCCGAACACCAATATCTTCAGCAGTCCGGTGATTACCATGCCGGAGAACGTGCCGGTTATTCTACAAGTTAGATATACAAATTCGCTCGTGGGGGGATGGGTTTATGACTATGTCAACGACTCAGTCTACAACGACAACGCCCGGCGTACCATTACATTCCCGATTACAGCCACTGCTCTCAATACCAACGTGCCGGCTTTCTACTTCCTCGATCTCGCTCTGAACGATTATTTGCCAAAGGCCACGCCAGTGCTTTTCAGTGTGGACATGAATGGCGCGGTGGATACCAACGGGTATGTGTTCATTCCATCGTCTGACTCGGTCTATATCAACGGCATGTTTGCAAACGGTGGCGGGACTCCTTATCCTCAAGCCTGGTACCCTTGGTCAGGCGGGGTCAACCCCGTTTCTGCTCCCCCTGGATATCAAATGATCCGGGAAGGTTCATCGACCATTTACACCAACACCATTAGCATCCCTGCCGGAACGCCGGTGGCGTTAAGCTATCAATACGGTATAGATCCTGGTAGCTTTAACGGCGGTCCTTTGGAGGATGAAGCACCTACGGGAGCGAACCATTTCCGTGTGGTTCGTGTAACTTCTGGCAATCTATATTCAATGCCTGTGGACACGTTTACCAATCAGCCGTATCAAGAGCCGCTTTTCGCCCCTGGAAACATTTATGAAGGCATGGGCACACTAGCCGGTGGTCATCTGAGCGTGGGAACACCAGTCGCGGGAGCCGCTCCGGTATCGTGGCTGGGCCGACCCGGAGCGCATCTTCAAAGCGCGACGAGCCTCAATGGACCGTGGACAGAAATTTGGAACACGGATGGAACCAATTGGACAAGTGGTGTGAATACAACCAACGGCTTGATGAGCGTAACCAATTGGCCGTCTGCCAGCGGGACTACGTTCTTCCGTCTGGTCAAACCGTAGTTCGGATGGGATGGGGAATAGATTGGGTCTGAATTAAACCCCCGCCCAACCACAGACAAAGTGGTTGGGCGGGCGAGCGCAATAGATAAATGAAGACAGTGTACAACAGTCAGGTTTGTATTTTCCCTGGG
>DATJYM010000120.1:0-9914 GCA_035499615.1 Candidatus Acidiferrales bacterium
TCTGTGAACCCGTGTTGTAAATGTAACTCGAACCGCCGGTGGTCAGAAACTCTCCGCCACTCTGTACAGTCACCTGGGCCGTGAGGGTCGCGCCATTCACATTCAACACCGCCCCGTTGGAGACGACAATCGTGCCATTGACCGAGCCGTTGGTTACGATCAGCGTCCCCGTCAACGTCAACGTGTTGGTCAGATTGATCCCGTCCAAAACCAGATTCGAGATGGAGCCGCCCTGAAAACCCGGCCCCAGCAACAGCGAGCCGCCCGTCATCACCACACCCGGGATCGGATTCAATGGCAGGGTCAGCAATCCCGAGTTGAAGCGGTACTGTCCGGTCCCGCCCAGCACCAGCGGCGAGCCCGGGCTGGTCCCCGGACTCGTGCTGGCTGCAAACTGAATGATCGTGTTCGTCACCGCGTTATACGTCCCGGTCAGGTCTCCCACGCCACTGAACGCCTCCACCTGCAAGGTTCCTGAAACAGCCACCGCCGGCTGGGTGGTGATCGTTCCCGCGCTCAGGTTCAAATTGTTGAAGTCGATGGTGCTGGAACTCCCGTTCATCATGTTGATCGACCCCTGGTTAATCAAATACTCGTCGCCATAGCTGGTGCCGTACAACGAACTGTTATTCCATAAATCAATCACGCCGCTCCCTTGGTTCACGATCCCACCCAGCAGCGTCGTGCTGTTATTGTTGTAAGCATCAATGTAAGCCCCGTTGGTCACATTGATGGTTCCGGCATTCGTCAACGGACCATACAAATAAAGGTAGCCCGACAGTTGCACCAGTCCGCCGTTCTTCACCAGCAGCCAGTTGTTCGTCTGTGAACCCGTGTTGTAAATGTAACTCGAACCGCCGGTGGTCAGAAACTCTCCGCCACTCTGTACCGTTACCTGGGCGGTGAGCTCCGCGCCATTCACATTCAGCACCGCCCCGTTGGAAACCACGATCATGCCATTGACCGAGCCGTTGGTTACGATCAACGTCCCCGTCAACGTCAAGGTGTTGGTCAGATTGATCCCGTCCAAAACCAGATTCGAGATGGAGCCGCCTTGAAAACCCGGCCCGAGCAGCAGCGAGCCGCCGGTCAGTTGCAGGTTGGGGTTCGGACTCGCTGTCAATAGCAGCAAGCCACCCGTAAACTTATACTGGCCTGGACCGTTCAACACCAGCCCGGGATCTTCCTGTATCGGCGTTGTGCTGGAACCTCCCGAGAATTGAACAATCGTGCCCGCGGCGGCGTTATAGATTCCTGCCAAAATGCCTTGAGCAGAGACAATCGAGCTGCTGCCCGTGCCGGTGACCTTGGTCACAGTACCGCCGTTGATAAAATAGTCATAACTCGATCCCGCACCGTACACGTTCCCCTGGATTCCCCCGGTGCCGTCGAGATTGATCAGACCGCCGGACAGATTGACCAATCCGCCATGGGCAGCGACCGTTCCATTGTTATACATATATAGATAACCATTGGTCACGTTGATGGTTCCTGAGTTGGTCACCGGCCCATACATATACAGATAAGCCGAACCCGCCAGATTCACCGCTCCGCCAGTGGTCACTGTCAGCGAGCCGTTCGCGTTTATGGTGCTGCTGCTGCCCACGTTCAACACGCCCCCATTGGTCACGGTGAAACTTCCCGTCAACGTACTGTTCGTCACATTCAGCGTTCCCGTCACCGTTAAAGTGTTCGTCAAAGTGATTCCATCCAACGCCAGATTCGTGATCGCTCCTCCCTGAAAGCCCGGTCCCAGCATCAGCGCGCCGCCGGTCAGTTGCAGGCCCGGATTCCAGGCCGCTGCCAACAGCAGGAAACCGCCGTTAAACTGATACTGGCCCGGACCGTTCAACACCAGCCCGGGATCTTCCTGTATCGGCGTCGTGCTGGAACCTCCCGAGAATAGAACCGTCGTGCCCGCGGCCGCGTTATAAATTCCGGCCAATGTCTCTTGAGCAACGACAATCGAGCTGCTGCCCGTGCCGGTGACTTTGGTCACCGTGCCCCCGTTGATAAAATAGTCATAACTCGATCCCGCACCGTAAACGTTCCCCTGGATTCCCCCGGTGCCGTCGAGACTGATGAGACCGCCGGAGCGATTAACCAAACCACCCTGGGCAGCGGCCGTGCCGTTGTTATACATATATAGATATCCATTGGTCACGTTGATGGTTCCTGAGTTGGTCACCGGCCCATACATATACAGGTAAGCCGAACCTGCCAGATTCACCGCTCCGCCAGTGGTCACTGTCAGCGAGCCGTTCGGGCTCAATGTGGCGCTGCCGCTGACCACACTCAACACGCCCCCATTGGTCACGGTAAAACTTCCCATCAACGTGCCGCTATTCGTCACCGTCAACGTTCCCGCCACCGTTAAAGTGTTCGTCAAAGTGATTCCATCCAAGGCCAGGTTTGTGATGGAGCCGCCCTGAAAGCCCGGTCCCAGCGTCAGCAAGCCGCCGGTCAGTTGCAGGCCGGGATTCCAGGCCGCTGCCAACAGCAGGAAACCGCCGTTAAACTGATACTGGCCCGGACCGTTCAACACCAGCCCGGGATCTTCCTGCAAGGGCGTCGTGCTGGAACCTCCTGAAAATAGAACCGTCGTGCCCGCGGCCGCGTTATAAATTCCAGCCAATGTCTCTTGAGCAACGACAATCGGGCTGCTGCCCGTGCCGGTGACTTTGGTTACCGTGCCCCCGTTGATAAAATAGTCATAACTCGATCCCGCACCGTAAACGTTCCCCTGGATTCCCCCGGTGCCGTCAAGACTGATGAGACCGCCGGAGAGATTGACCAAACCACCCTGGGCAGAGGCCGTTCCGTTGTTATACATGTAGATCAGCCCGTTGGTCACGTTGATCGTCCCCGAGTTGGTCACCGGCCCATACATATACAGGTAAGCCGAACCCGCCAGATTCACCGCTCCGCCGCTGGCCACCGTCAGTGAGCCATTCGCGTTTATGGTGCTGCTGCTGCTGGCGCTCGTCAGTACGGTTCCGTTTGCCACCTTAAGGGTTTGCGAACCTGTGCTGCCGCCCAAGGTAAAACTGGTGACTGTCGAATTTTGATCGTTGGTGACGATGTAATTTCCCGAAGTGGTGATTTGAGCCGTATCACCGGAGCCGGGCACCTGATTCGGGTTCCAGTTGGCGGCCACGCTCCAGTTGCCGCCGAGCGTATTGGTCCAGACGACGGTTGCCGAATAGGTAACCTGGCCTGTAGCCAGCAACGACAGCAACGCGGGCAGCAAAAGGGTTTTGGAAAGATTCTGAAGACGAATTATTTTCATGGGGTTTCCTCTGAATTTGTGTGGTTATGGCAGAATAAATGAACAGATTATCCCGCCGTCACGGCAACAACCCGCCCGGCCATTCCGAAATTACAGTGACAAAAAGAAATCTCGGAAGCGAACCAGACACACTTCTGACTCCTGCTAATAGGCCCACCAGCCGTCTGCGGAACATACCTTGGCTTCTTGTTAGCATTTACAAAAATTATGTCAAGCAAAAATTGAATTACGATAGATTGGCGTAAATCTCGAAAATGCCGTTGGTGTGGTAAACCTGGTTTCCTTGTAACTGGCTAATTTGCAATCTGTTACTCTATGTGGCGCTGGGGCGGATTCAGGAATTCACCCGCAGAACCTGGAAGTGCCAACCGTGTGTCTCACATGGCTGACAAATGCCAAACGCCTGGAAAAGTTTGGCGGGCGCGGCGTGCTTAGCCCTTCGGCCTCAGTTTCTTCCATAACCAGCCGAGCGGATCGTAGAAGTCGTCCACCACGCGTTCCTTCAAGGGAATGATGGCATTGTCGGTGATGGTGATGTTTTCCGGACAGACCTTGGTGCAACACTTGGTGATGTTGCAAAAGCCAACACCGTGCGCCTGCTTCAGTTCCGGCAGCCGATCTTCCGTGTCGAGCGGGTGCATCTCCAGCGCGGCGGTGTAAACCAGAAATCTCGGGCCGATGAATTCGTCGTGCTTGTGATGGTCGCGCAAAACATGGCAGACGTCCTGACAGAGAAAACATTCGATGCACTTGCGGAATTCCTGCACCCGGTCCACGTCCGCTTGCGACATCAGCCAGGAACCGTCCGGCGCGTCCGGCGGGCGCGGCTTGAATTTTTTGATCTTCTGCTTGACGCGGAAGTTCCAGGAAACGTCGGTGGCCAGGTCGCGGATGCCGGGAAACGCGCGCATCGGCTCAATGGTAACGGGTTTATCGGTCGGCAGCGTGTTCATGCGCGTCATGCACATGAGCTTCGGGATGCCGTTGATTTCCGCCGAGCAGGAGCCACACTTGCCGGCCTTGCAATTCCAGCGGCAGGCAAGGTCGTTGGCCTGCTCGGCCTGGATTTTGTGGACGACGTCGAGCACGACCATTCCTTCGGAAACTTCCGTGGTATAATCCACGAACTTCCCGCCGCCGTTTTCGTTGGTGCGCCAGATACTAAATGTTACCGTCTTCATTGAGCTGAAACTGTGAAACCAGTTTAACGAATCATTTCATCTCTTCGATCACTTGTTTCAATTCCGCCGGCATCCCGGTAATCGGCTCGCGCCGGACGTTCATCGTATTATCGGCGTTTTTCCTCACCACCACGTTGACCTGGCCGGCGGAGGCATCTTTGCCTGGAAAATCCTCGCGGAAATGGCCGCCGCGGCTTTCCTTGCGCTCAATCGCCGAACGCGTGATGGCTTCGGAAACGGTCATCAAATTTTTCAGATCAATCGCCGTGTGCCAGCCCGGGTTGTATTCCCGATGACCGAAGACGGCGACCTGCCCGGCGCGCTGCGAAAGTCTTTGAATGCCCTCGAGGGCTTTGACCATTTCCTCCTCGCGCCGCACGATGCCGACGAGGCTTTGCATCATGTCCTGCAAATCATGCTGCACCTGATACGGTCCTTCGGCGCTGCCACCGGCCTTCGCGCCGCGTTCGAACGGCTCCAGCGCCTGGCGTGCGGCGGCCTCAACCTGCGCGTCATTGATCTGGCCGGCGCCGTGTTCCCCGGAAAATTTCGCGGCGTATTCGCCGGCGCGTTTGCCGAACACGATCAGATCCGAAAGTGAATTCCCGCCCAGGCGGTTCGCCCCGTGCAGGCCGGCAGCGGCCTCGCCCGCGGCAAACAGACCGGGCACATTGGACATTTGTGTGTCGCCGTTTACGCGGATGCCGCCCATGATATAATGGGTCGTCGGGCCGATCTCCATCGGCTCCTTCGTAATGTCGAGGTCCGCGAGCTGCTTGAACTGGTGATACATGCTCGGCAGCTTGCGCTTGATGTGCTCGGCGGCGTTCGGGATTTTTTCCTTGATCCAAGCGATGTCGAGGAACACGCCGCCGTGCGGGCTGCCACGGCCGGCCTTGACCTCGCGGTTGATGCAACGGGCGACGTGGTCGCGGGTCAGCAATTCGGGCGGGCGCTTCGCATTTTTATCGCCCTGCGTGTAACGCCAGCCTTCCTCGGGATCGGTCGCGGTCTGTGGCTTGTAATTGTCGGGAATGTCGTCAAACATGAACCGCTTGCCTTCCTTGTTCCGCAACACCCCACCTTCGCCGCGCACGGCCTCGGTCACGAGCAAGCCCATCACGCTCGGCGGCCAGATCATGCCGGTGGGATGGAACTGCACAAATTCCATGTCCATCAATTCCGCGCCGGCGTGGTAAGCGAGCGACTGGCCGTCGCCGGTGTACTCCCAGGAATTGCTGGTAATTTTGTAGGCGCGCCCGATGCCGCCGGTGGCGATGACAATCGCCCTGGCTTGGAAAATTTTAAACCGGCCGCGCTCACGATCATAACCGAACGCGCCCACGACCCGGTCGCCGTCCTTGAGCAACGTGACGATCGTGTGTTCCATGTGGACGGCAATGCCCTGATGGATGCCATGGTCCTGCAGCGTGCGGATGAGTTCCAGGCCGGTGCGGTCGCCGACGTGGGCCAGACGGGGATAGCGGTGGCCGCCGAAATTGCGCTGGAGAATTTTACCGTCCTTCGTGCGATCAAACACCGCGCCCCAGGCCTCGAGTTCGTGGACGCGCGCCGGTGCTTCCTTGGCGTGGAGTTCGGCCATGCGCCAGTTATTGACGTACTGACCGCCGCGCATCGTGTCGGCGAAGTGTACGCGCCAGTTGTCGCGGTCGTCCACATTGCCCATCGCGGCGGCCATGCCACCCTCCGCCATGACGGTGTGTGCCTTGCCGAGGAGCGATTTGCAGACCAGCCCGACCTTCACACCCGCCGCCGAGGCTTCGATGGCCGCGCGCAAACCCGCGCCGCCCGCGCCGATGACGAGCACGTCGTATTCAAATGTTTCGTAATGGGTGGCCATGTTGTAATTGAGCAGGTAATGCGTTAAATGATTGATTGCGAGACCGGCGGCACGCGCCTGGGCTTTTCCGACTTATATGACCGATAGCTCATTTAACGTATTACAAAATCCTGAAGTCATGCCAGATCCCCATCGCGCAAAGCCGGACATAAACATCGGTGAAACCGACCCAGAACAGACTCAGCCATGCCCAAAGCATGTGTCGGCGGTTGAGGCAACTGACGCAGGCAAACGCTTTGGCGCAGGTCGGCCGTTTGGAAGGTTCGTCGAGAAAGCCACCGACCAAATGACGAAGCGAATGACAACCAAAGGTATAACTGGCAAGAAGAACGACGTTTACCACGAGCACCAGCGTTCCGACGCCGACGCCGAAATGTTCCACGCCATGCGCACCTGTAAACCACATTGCTTTCCAGGCGTCATACGCGAGGATGAAAATGAAAATCACCGCCAAATACATGAAATAACGGTGGATATTTTGCAGGATGAGGGGGAAATACCGTTCGCCGAGAAACGTCTGGCGCGGCTCACCGACCGCGCAGTTCGGCGGATCGACCCAGAACGCCTTGTAGTAAGCGCCGCGATAATAGTAACAGGTGAAGCGGAAGCCCGCCGGCGCCCATAAAACCAAAAACGCCGGTGAAAAAATCAGCCAGGCCGGCCACCAGGCCGGTGGCAGTCCGAAAATTGCATGGGGCGAACAGCCGAAAACTTCCGGCGAGAAAAACGGCGACAAATAATCGGCGCCATTGCCATTAAACCAGTAAGCGCAATTCCCCTGGTACAACGGATGAAATGCCGCCCAGGTGGAATAGACAATAAAAGCGGTGAAACCGAAAAATACCGCGAGTGGCTGTACCCACCAGGCATCCGGACGCGCCGTCTCTCCAAACTGGCGTGGCGGCATTGAGGCATCTGCGTAAGCCATAAAGAAGCAACTCTAACTAAGTTGTCTTCGATAGGTCAATAGAAGGCCAGTAAATATAAGGGCCGCTTCGTATTAACGTTGTGCAAACTTATCCGGCGAGCGGAACCGAAGGCGTGCCAGCCCATTCGTTGAGGCCGCGTTCCTCGCTGCCGGCCGGCGAAAGGCCCAGCCGTTCCAATGCCTCGCCCACCAAATAAAGCGAACCGGTGATGATCACCAGGCCGTCGCCCGCTGATTGGTCCAGCGCCTTGCCCAACGAATGGGAGGCGATCACCTTGCCCGAGGGATTGGCTTTGCGGCAGGCCTCCGCCAGTTCCTCCGCGTTGGCCGAACGCTCACTGGAAACCGGAACCGCAAAGATGCGTGCAGCCAGCGGCGCGAGCGTTTCGCAGATGTGTCGCCAGTCTTTGTCCCGCAAGACTCCTAGAATCAATGTGATCGGAGCGCCGGCCTCTGGCCCGGCCCGCTTCAAATTATTGTCCCGACTGGCCGGACCGGCGGCCGGCGCTGCTTCCAGCGCCGCGCGCAATGCCTTGGCCCCCGCCGGATTATGCGCGCCATCGAGCAGAATTTTCTGGCCGGATTTAAGCGTAACCAACTGCAACCGCCCCGGCCATTCGACAACGGCCAGCCCTGTCCGGATCTGTGCTCCTGAAACCGGAATCTTTTCCTGCAATGTTTGAATCGTGGCCAGTGCCAGTGCGGCATTGAGTTTTTGATGTTCGCCAGCCAAGGGTGGCTGGGCGGCGTCCCGGAAGAGCGCCGCAAAATTGTGCACCGCCGAATGCCCTTCCGCCGCTATGGTCGTTAGCAGCGCATTTTTCGCACGTGCCACTTTTTCAATCACATCCAACGCCTCCGGCTCCTCCGCCGTCGTGAGGACCGGCACCCCCGATTTGATGATCCCGGCCTTTTCGGCGGCAATTTGGGCGAGTGTGTCACCGAGCCATTGCTGGTGATCGAGCTGGATATTCGTGATGACACTGGCCAGCGGGGTGATGATGTTGGTCGCGTCGAGCCGCCCGCCCAGGCCGGTTTCCCAAATCACCAGGTCACACTTTTGTTCGGCGAAAAACATCAGCGCCATCACGGTGACGACTTCAAAAAACGTCGGATGATGACCGTCGGGAAAATGCTTGAGCAACGGTTGTAATTCCCCGACCAAGCGGATGACTTCCGTTTCGGGAATCAATTGCCGATTGACTTGAATTCGTTCGCGGAACGAAACCAGGTGCGGCGAGGTGAACAGGCCGACCCGCAGGCCGGTCGCGCGATAGATGCTTTCGAGCATGGCACAGGTCGAGCCTTTGCCGTTGGTGCCGGCGACGTGGATAAAGCGGAGCCGGTCCTGTGGATTGCCGGCGAGCGCGGCGAGCTGGAGCGTATTTTCCAGCCCGAACTTGGCGCCAAACGAACGCAAGCCGTAAAGAAATTGGATGGCTTCCGGATAAAACATTTGCCTCCCCGGGAAATTACAGCGGTCTCTGATGGATGTGCGCGTGGGCGGCGGCGATGAAGCCTTTGAACAGCGGATGCGGCTGGTGCGGTTTGCTCAGAAATTCCGGGTGAAACTGGCTGGCCATAAAGAAGGGATGATTCGCCAGCTCGATGATTTCCACGAGCTTGCCGTCCGGCGACAGGCCGCTGAAGACAAACCCCGCCTTTTCAAATTTGTCGCGGTAGGCATTGTTGAATTCGTACCGGTGCCGGTGGCGTTCGTTGACGACGAATGAACCGTAGAGTTGCGCGGCCCTGGTGCCCAGCGCCAATTGACAGGGCTGCGCGCCCAGCCGCATCGTACCGCCCTTTTTCGTCACGCGCTTCTGTTCATCCAGCATGGCGATGACCGGATGCGGCGTGTTCGGCTCAAATTCGGTCGAGTGTGCCTTGGCCAGTTTTAAAACGTTCCGGGCGAATTCGATCGTGGCGATTTGCATGCCCAGGCACAGGCCGAGATAGGGAATTTTGTTTTCCCGCGCATATTGTGCGGCGAGGATTTTGCCTTCGATGCCGCGTTCGCCAAATCCACCCGGCACCAGAATGCCACCCAGCCCTTTCAACGTTTTTTCCGCGCCGTTCTTTTCAATCTCCTCGGAGTCCACCTGGACGATTTCCACGCCGCAATCATTGCCGACGCCGCCATGGATGATGGCCTCATAGACCGATTTGTAGGCGTCCTGCAGGCCGATGTATTTGCCGACCACACCGACACGCACGCGATGTTGCGGCGCGATGAGTTTGCGGATGATCTCCTGCCAATGCGTCATGTTGGCGGGCGGCGCATCGAGATGCAACTGGCTGCACACCAGGTCGTCGGCGCGCTCGCGCTGGAGCATCAGCGGCACCTCGTAAATCGAATGGTCCACGTCCTTCTCCTCGATGACCGCTTCGACGGGGACATTGCAGAACATGGAAATTTTCTGGCGCAACTCCTTGTCCAGCGGTTTTTCACAGCGACAGACCAGCAGGTGCGGCGTGATGCCGATTTCACGCAGCTTGGCGACGGATTGCTGCGTGGGCTTGGTCTTCAATTCGCCGGCGGCCTTGATGAACGGCACATAGGTGACGTGCAGAAAAATCGCGTTGTTGTAGCCGACTTCCAGCGCGAACTCGCGGATCGCCTCGAGAAACGGCAGCCCCTCGATGTCGCCCGTC
>DATJYM010000121.1:0-3934 GCA_035499615.1 Candidatus Acidiferrales bacterium
GCCGAGGTCTATTTCTCCAACAAATACAAGCCTTTCACCGGTTCGCCCGATGATTGGATCGAACCGGTTGTCAGGGATCTCCGCCGCTGCGGTTATCTGCGTGACGAGGACAAGATCCTGTGCCGCCGGTCCATGTTGCTGCCCTACGCCAACATCATTTTCGATCATGACCGGGCGGCCGCGCTCAAAATCGTGCACGGTTATCTTGATGAAATTGGCATCAACTACTGCGGCCGTTACGGCGACTGGGGTTATTTGTGGACGGACGAAAGCTTCAAGAGCGGCGAGCGCGCCGCCGACCAGGCACTGAGCCGGCTGGGGGCTTTTTTTTCCCGCCGGAAACAGCCGGTCGCATGAGCAAACCGGTGGATCGACTCCCACAGAACTCAGCGTGACATAGATTCGTGCACAAAATGGAACCATCACTGCGCCTTCGCGTTGGCGACTGGGTCGAGATCAGAAGCCCCGAAGAAATTCTCGCCACCCTGGATGACCACCACACGGTTGACGCGCTGCCATTCATGCCGGAGATGCTGCAGTATTGCGGCAAACGGTTTCGGGTTTACAAGTCGGCCCACAAGACGTCCGACACAATGGAGATCTATACCATCCGGCGCATGGAGAATGCGGTTCATCTCGAAGGGCTCCGTTGTGATGGAGCCTCGCATGGAGGGTGTCAGGCCGGATGCCTGCTGTTTTGGAAGGAATCCTGGTTGAAGCGTGTCGCCGGGCCGCAAATGAGGATAGGGCCGTCCGGGAATGAGTGCAAACCGGCGGTTCAGGCAAATGATCATCCGGTTGATGTGAGCGGCCTTTTGAAATCAACCCGGAAGCCGCGAGTCGAAGGCAGTCCGGAGTGTTTTCAATGTCAAGCCACGGAAATGCTCAACGCGACCGCGGGGGTAAGGAGGCGCGTCAGGTTCGGTCCATTCTTTTACCTGAAGGATCTCACCTCAGGAAACGTGGGCTTGTTTGATTTCATTCGTTTTGGGGCCCTGGCCATTTTGAATTGCGCGATTCTAAGGCGGATCGGCCATCCGTATCCTCGCATCCAGGGTATGGCCGGCGATAAGACTCCGACGTGCGACTTGAAACTCCAGCCGGGAGAACTGGTGCGGGTCAAAACAAAAAAGGAAATCATGCAAACGCTGAACCGCAAGGGCCGCAATCGCGGTTTGTGGTTTGACGTTGAAATGCTGCCATTCTGCGGCAAAGGTCCCTTCCGGGTGTTGCAACGGGCGGAAAAATTTCTCAACGAGAAAACCGGCGAGATGTTGAGGCCGGGCGATGTATGCATCATCCTCGAAGGGGTGACTTGCAGCGGCAATTACAGCCACCACCGCATGTTCTCGCCCCGGAACGAATACATCTTCTGGCATGAAATCTGGCTGGAGCGGATTGATTCAAAGTAGGAGGACCCGGATCGTGTTTGATGCCCCGCACCCTGTGGCACCTGAAACCTGAAAACCGGCCTGCCGGACCTGAGTTGAGTTGCACCGGACCAAAAGTGGCAACGCCATCACCGCTTGCGACAATGCCAATTAACGTATTGGAAAATCAATTTTGGTCCGCTATTATTTGGCGATGTGGGTTGTAATGCCAGCCGTCATGTACCGCGTGGATGTTATCGCAATGTGAAAGTCACTGTTCCTAATGCAAAGGCATTTCTGCAGGGCTACCGGGGCCTGCTCATGGCTGTGAGCCTGGCTGGCTTCCAATTGCCGTCTTTAGTCTGCGGGGCGGCATCTCCCGCATTTGTCCAGGAAAAGCATGGACAAATCACCGATGGAACAAGCGTCATGGTCACAACCCCGTCTTCAACGACGGGCGGCAATCTTCTGGTGATCTATGCTGTATGGGATAACACGGATGCAATTTCTCTGACCGACAGCGCGGGAAACAACTTTGCGGACGCCGCCGGCCCGGCGGTGTGGAATGATGCCACTTGTAGCGCGGGGATTTTTTACGCCAAAAATATTAAAGGCGGCCCGGACACCATCACGGCAAATTTTTCGACGGCAATCAACAATTTCGGCAGGCTGTATGTATGTGAATACTCCGGAATCGATACCAACTCGCCCTTGAATGCCAGCTCCGTCGCAAATGGCCGTTCCGGTTCGTTGCGCAGCCACTTGATTCAAATTACCAATCCGGTCGATTTGGTGTTTGCCGCGGGAACATCCGCCAACGGCATCCGGCCACATGCTCCGGGTTTTAATACGCGTGGCAGCCTTCCGGGGGACATGGTCATGGACACGGATGTCTCGGCACGAAAGGGCGTCGTGGCGGCTGTGCCCGGCCGTGGTGGCGCATGGACAATGCAGGTGGCTGCTTTCAAGGCAGCCGGCGCAACAACCTTGCCCGCGGCGTTGCCGGTCATAAGTTCTTTCGTTGCGAATCCAGCCAGCATCGTGGCCGGCCAGTTGACCACGCTGTCATGGGCGGTTTCAAACAGCACTTCATTGACGCTAAACCCGGGGATTGGAGACGTCACCAATGTCGGTTATGCAATCCTCGATCCACTTGAGACCACCGTTTATGCCTTGACCGCAACAAATGGCGCCGGGTCAGTCACCGCGCAAACCACGGTCACCGTCGTTCCCGATACCGAGGCGCCGACCGCTCCCGGCAACCTGACCGCAACCGCCGTTTCGTCCTCTGAAGTTGACCTGGCGTGGACTGCCTCATTTGACAACGTGGGCGTGGCCGGTTATCAGATTTATCGAAATGGCGCGTTGGTGGGAGCGACCAATGCCATCAACTACTCGGATGCCGGGCTGGTTGCAAACACCTCCTATACTTTCAACGTCGCGGCGTTTGATGCGGCCGGGAATGTTTCCACTCAATCCGAACCATTGGCGATGACGACCGGCCCCTCCCTGTCATCCGGCTCTTATTCCACATCATTTCCGCTTACGGAAAATCCGATCTCGGAGGGTGGGATGTGGATTGGCGGGAAGACGGCAGGCCTTGACTGGTCGGATGTGGCCGTAACAAATCACCTGGCAATCTGCACGGTCGACTCAACGCACAATCCGACCTACAACGATTCCACCGCCATCCTGACCGGGACCTGGGGTTCCAACCAGACGGTGACGGCCACGTTGCACGTTGCCAACCAAGCGGCCGTTGGCTACCCGGAGGCGGAACTGCGGCTGCGGAGTTCACTTTCGGCGCATAGTTGCACGGGCTACGAGATTGATTATTCCTTGAGAAACGATTCGACATGTTATATTGGTCTTGTTCGTTGGAACGGGCCTTATGGCAGTTGGACTTCGTTGGCTTCGGTGACTGGGGTGCAATATGCTGCGACGAACGGCAGCGTTCTTAAGGCGACAATGATTGGAAATACAATCACTGCCTACCTAAACGGGGTGCCGGTATGTCAAACGGTGGATGGCACGTTTACTAATGGAAACCCCGGCATGGGTTTTGACATTGATTCCTCGGACACCAACCAAAATGGCACCTTTGGCTTCACCAGTTTCTCGGCCACGGATGGACGATAGTCGTCACTACCGGCGTGATGTTTGGAGTACATGACATACGGCGGCTGCCACCGGCCGGGATCGGTCGTTAATCACAGAAATTTCATATATTTATGCCTGAACAACCCTTGGTCACCGTGCTTACGCCCGTCTATAATGGCGAAGCTTTCATCTGCGAATGCATCGAGAGCGTATTGAATCAAAGCTACCAGAACTACGAATATATTATTCTCAATAACTGCAGCAAGGATCGCACCCTGGAATTGGCCTCGAATTATGCGAAAAAAGACCGCCGCATCCGCGTTCACAACAGCCCGAAGTTCGTCGGGGTGATTGAAAATCACAACAACGCATTCCAGCTCATGTCACGCGAGAGCAAATATTGCAAGGTGGTATCCGGCGACGACTGGCTGTTTCCCCATTGCATCACAACCATGGTTGACGCC
>DATJYM010000122.1:0-21709 GCA_035499615.1 Candidatus Acidiferrales bacterium
ATCATATTGGTTTTGCCGAACGTGTCCATATGCTGGCTGCCCGGCCCATGGCAGTTTTCGCATTGAATGTTGGCAACGTTGGCGAGCGTCGGATAATTGGTTTCCATGCTCGCCCAGTTGTTGCTATTTAACACGGCCGGAAATACCCAGCCCAGTTGAGCCGCCACGTCGTCAAATCCCCCGTTGACCGCCAGCGCGTTCGTGTCATAGCCGACCGTATGACACTGGATGCAACTCTTGCTGTAATGACTGCTCACCAGCCCGTCAATGCCACGGGCAAACATCGAGGCATGAGCCGTCACTTCCCAGGGCACCACCATGTTGGTCGCGATTTGTCCTCCACTGTGGCACAAGGCGCAGCCGGAAGTGCCCGGTAATTGACCCACTCCCATGTAGGTGCCCGCCGTCAGGGTGATGGTCACGTTGGTGGCTCCCGCGTTGGCGGTGTAAATGGTGGCCGTCACCCGATATAGATCGTTGGTGGTGAAGCCCGCCACGTCCGGCCGCAACAACATTCGGCCGGCGGCTTGATAGACCAGACGATCGGAAGGCTCGTAGACCGGTACATTCGTGCCCAAGGGACTGGCTTGCAACGCGGCCGACGAACCGGCGGGTTTCTGGGCCAGCGTCCAGGTAATGTTGGTGACGTTCGGCACGGACGTATTCGTGGCTACATCGATTTCGAGATAAACCGGCTGGCCTTTGCCCACGTTTAACAGGCCGCCCGAACTCTCAAGACTTGCGGGCAGCGCATAATTGGTATTGGCAATTTCACCGGGCGTGAGCGGGCGGGCGACGAGCTGGGCTTGAATCGCTTGGGCTTTCGCCGTTGATGCGGCCATGGCCGTCAAAGCCACCGATGCCAGCCAGGTTTTAATGATAAGTTTTATCTTCATATTTGTAGTTCCAGTTTTGAGCTCTCGGTCAGGCAAATTGGGTCTGCGAGTGGAAAACCGCGGGAGGCAATACGGCTTGGATCGGGCAAAAAGACCGCTGGCCGGCTCCATAAATTTTCTCGGCAGCGGGCGCGATCCTGGCCATCACCACTGCCGTTCGTTCCGTGATGATCGTCCGGCAGCGCGACAGTTCCTGTTCGCGGCATTTTGCGTTCTCACGCACGATCGCTTCGAGATCGTCAATGTCGTAGAGGAAAACGTTCTGCAATTGCTGCACCGCCGGGTCAATGTCCCGTGGCACGGCTATGTCCACCAGGAACAGCGGACGGTTGCGCCGCGCGGACAGGACGGAGGCGACGTCCTCGCGATGCAGGACGATGTGGGGCGAGCCGGTCGAACTGACCACAATGTCCGCCAGGGCCAGCGCCTGACGGCATTCATCAAAATGGATGGCGCGCCCGCCGAATTCGGTGGCGAGGTTCTGCGCGCGTTCGAAGGAGCGATTGGACACCAGCACCGTCTTCGCGCCACGCTTGGCCAGGTGGCGGACACAGGCCTCGCCCATCTTGCCTGCGCCGATGATCATCACCACCTTCTCGCTCAGGTCGCGATCGAAAATCCGTTCGGCGAGTTCCACGGCCACGCTGCCCACCGAGGTCGCGCCGCGGCCAATGCCCGTCCTGGTCCGGATTTCCTTGGCCACTTGCAGCGCCGTTTGAAAAACCCGGTTCAAAACCTTGCCAGTCAGTTCCATCTCCTGCGCCGAAATATAGGCGTGCTTGACCTGGCCGGTAATCTCGGTTTCGCCCAGCACCATCGAATCCAATCCGCTGGCGACGGAAAACAAGTGTTGGACGGCAGGTTCGCCTTCCTTGAAGTAGAGATACGGGGTAAAATCAAAGTTACTACCGCTCAGTTGCTGGAAAAGCCCATTGATGTCCCCACTCCACCGCGGCGTCACACCATAAATTTCCACACGATTGCAGGTGGAAAGCAGCACCACTTCGGAAAGATTGCCGTGCAATTTCAACCGGCAGCCGCAACAGGGCAATCGCGAGCGATGCACGGCGAGCCGTTCGCGCACTTCCACCGGCGTCGTCTTGTAGCTCAAACCGGCAACAAACATCTTCATGACCTTCTCCTCCGGGAGGCGACAACACCGACCGGAGCCAGTGCGAGTCCGGTCATGGGAAAATCACCAGGAACCCTGCGATCCGGCTTCTGGACTCCAGCCAAACATCTAATCCAATTCAAAATGTCGATTAGGATACTTTCTTTCACAAAGACAGCCTACCCTAGTCCGTCTCCGCCGGATGTCGCTCGCCGCCTCTTGCCAAACACTAGCCTTTTATTGTTGTAGAAATATGAAGAAATGTTAATACATATACAATAGAACAATAAGCATTAATTACATTGTCTTGGCCATAAAGCCGGAATTGCCCTTTATAAATCAAAAGATATTAAAGGTCTTGCTAATCGGTGGAAGGAGGGGGTGGCGTTTCACCTGGTCATTTTGGCGGCCATTGCTGCCGGTGCAGATTGGCGAGCCGGCTCTAATGT
The DNA here is from genome assembly GCA_035499615.1 of Candidatus Acidiferrales bacterium. Lineage (GTDB taxonomy): Bacteria > Verrucomicrobiota > Verrucomicrobiia > Limisphaerales > UBA11358 > UBA11358. The sequence goes on from DATJYM010000122.1 coordinate 2,457, forward strand.
GGAAACAAAACAATATTAACCGATGGGATTATTTCGGTCGGTGACACAACCGTCAGGTTGGGCCTGCACTAAAATCTGACGATCGCCATGCCCCGGCAATCAACTCACGGCGGCCATGCTCAGGAGAAATTCGATGTTGCTCTTGGTTTTATTGAGCTTGCCCAACAACAATTCCATGGCTTCGACCGGCGGGACGCCGGTGAGCGCGCGGCGCAACAGGACGATGCGATTGAGTTCGTCCGGATGGTAGAGCAACTCTTCCTTGCGCGTGCCGGAACGTTCGACGTTGATAGAGGGAAAAATGCGGCGGTCCACCAGGGCGCGGTCCAGGTGCACCTCCATGTTGCCGGTGCCCTTGAACTCCTCAAAAATCACCTCGTCCATGCGGCTGCCGGTGTCCACCAGCGCGGTGGCCATGATCGTGAGCGAGCCACCCTCCTCGATGTTGCGCGCCGCGCCGAAGAAACGCTTCGGCTTGTGCAGCGCATTGGCATCCACACCGCCGGACAGAATCTTCCCCGAATGCGGCTGGATGGTGTTGTAGGCGCGGGCGAGCCGCGTGATGGAATCCAGCAGAATCACCACGTCGCGCTTGTGCTCAATCATGCGACGCGCCTTTTCGATGACCATTTCGGCGACTTGCACATGTCGCTCCGGCGGCTCGTCAAACGTGGAACTGATGACTTCGGCGCCTTTGCAGGTGCGCTCCATGTCCGTGACTTCCTCGGGCCGCTCGTCAATGAGCAGGATGAACAGGTAGGTTTCCGGATTGTTTTTCAAAATCGCATTGGCGATTTTTTGCATGAGCACCGTTTTACCCGTGCGCGGCGGCGCGACGATCAGGCCGCGCGTTCCCTTGCCAATCGGACAGACCAGGTCCAGCACCCGCGTGTTGACCTCGTCCGGCGCGGTTTCGAGCAGGAAACGCTTGTCCGGAAACAAGGGCGTGAGATTGTCAAAATGCGTCTTTTCCTTGGCCTTGTCCGGGTCTTCACCGTCCACCGCCTCGACCTTGAGCAACGCGAAGAATTTTTCCTTTTCCTTGGGCGGCCGGATCTGACCGGCAATCAGGTTGCCGGTCTGCAGGTCAAACCGGCGGATTTGCGACGGGGAAACATAGATGTCCTCCGGACACGGCAGGTAATTGAAGCTCTGCGAGCGCAGAAAGCCGAAACCTTCCGGCAGGATTTCCAGCACACCCTCCGAAAACAATACGCCCGCGCGCTCGGCATTCTTCTGGAGGATGTGGAAAATAACCTCGTGCTTGCGCATCGTGCCGAAATTTTCCACGCCGAGCTCCTTGGCCATGTGGTTCAACTCGCTCATCTGCATCGCCTGCAATTTGGCGATGTTGAGGGACGTGGCGATTTTGTCGCGCTGTGGTCCGCGGCGTTCCTCCACTTTTGGTTCCTCGGCGGTGGGTTCGACCGGCGTGGAGGGCGGCTGCAATTCCGGTTCGGGAGCGGGCGGCGGTTCAATGACCGCGGTTTCCGGCCCCGGGCCGCCGTTTAATTCCGGTGAATCAACGGGGGAAGGCATCTCCGTTTTCACTTTGGTCTTTCTGGTTGAGACTCTTGGCATAAATCAAATTGGTGAATTGGCCATGGTTTCGATTGCCGACGGTCCCTGGCGCGTCGTAAAAAGCAGTCACGCATTGGACGGCCTGCGACCGGAAAAGTTCAAAATGGATTTGTCATTGAGGCATTCAAGGCCTCTCAGCCTTCAATACGGCAAGGGAAACTTTACAGTCAACTCAAAGCCAGTTTGGCGCACTTTGGCCGCCGTGTCAAATCCGTTTTTTAGACACGAATTTCACGAATTAACACGAATTTGTGGTTGGTTTCAATTGGTGCCAATCCGTGTAATCCGTGTCTCTTCTTCTTGTGCGATTTCCACCCCCACGGGTGCTATAAATTGAACATGACACCGGACTCAGAGTTGCTGGGCCGTTATGCTCGAACCCGTCGACAATGGAATTTTTGGCGCTTTTGAACAGCAGTTCATGGCGCCACGGCTACAGAATCAATACGGCAGCGGATACCTTGCCGTCAACTCACGCACGCGCAGCCGGACCTTGGCCGCCGCTTCGGTGTTTTTGATGTCCATCAACACTTCTGAAATCATGTCGGCGATGGCCGCCATTTCCGGTTCCTTCATGCCGCGGGTCGTCACCGCCGGCGTGCCCAATCGGATGCCGCTGGCCTGGAACGGCGAGCGCGTCTCAAACGGAATCGTATTTTTGTTCACCGTGATGCCGGCTTCGTCGAGCACTATCTGGCAATCCTTGCCGGTCAGGTTTTTCACGCCCACGTCCACGAGCATCAGATGATTATCCGTGCCGCCGCTGACCAGCCGGTACCCGTTGTGCTTCATTCCCTCGGCCAACGCCTTCGCATTCTTGACGATTTGTTCCTGATACGCCTTGAACGCCGGCTGCAAGGCTTCCTGGAAACAAACCGCCTTGCCGGCAATGACATGTTCCAGCGGTCCGCCCTGGATGCCGGGGAAAACCGTGGAATCGATTTCCTTCGCGAATTTTTCGCGGCATAAAATCAATCCGCCGCGTGGTCCGCGCAACGTCTTATGCGTCGTGGTGGTCACAAAATCAGTGTGCGCCATCGGGCTGGGATGCAGTCCCGCGGCGACCAACCCGGCAATATGCGCGATATCCGCCAGCAGGTACGCGCCGACTTCGCGGGCGATTTCACCCATGCGCTGAAAGTCAATGATGCGCGGGTAAGCGCTGGCGCCCACGGTGATCATGCGCGGCTTGTGTTCGCGTGCCATGGCGGCGAGCTGATCGTAGTCAATCCGTTCGTCGTCCTTGCGGACACCGTAATGGACGATCTCAAAAAATTTGCCGGAAAAATTGGCTTTGTTGCCGTGGGTCAAATGCCCGCCGTGGCTCAAATCCATGGTGAGCATCTTATCGCCGGGTTTGAGCACGGCGAAATAGACGGCCATGTTCGCCTGGCTGCCTGAATGCGGCTGGACGTTGACATGTTCGGCGCGGAAAAGTTTTTTCGCGCGGTCAATCGCCAGTTGCTCAACCGTGTCGATGTTTTCGCAACCGCCGTACCAGCGCTTCTTCGGCAGGCCCTCGGCGTATTTGTTCGTCAGCACTGAGCCTTGTGCCTCCAGAACCGCCGGGCTCACAAAATTCTCACTGGCAATCAGCTCGATATTTTCCTGCTGACGCAGGCGCTCGTGTTCGATGGCCTCGGCCACGATGGAATCCACGACGCGCAATCGCAGTCGCGGCGGTACCGGATCCGTTTCGATTTTGTGGACCCGCCGTTCGTGGCGGCTGCCTTCAAATTTCGCGTTCAGAAACGCGTCAAGAATTTTCCGGCCTGCTTCCGGCGTCGTGGTCTTGCCGGCCAGGCAAAGGACATTCGCGCCATTATGTTGCCGGGCCAGGGTCGCGGCCTGCTCGTCGGCCACCAGCGCGGCGCGGACGCCGGGAATCTTGTTGGCCGCGATGCTCATGCCGACTCCGCTCGTGCAGACCAGCAGGCCGAGTTCAGCCTGGCCGGCCGCCACGGCTTCCGCGGCCGGCCGGGCAAAATCAGGATAATCATCACCCGGATCCTTTGATTTGGCGCCGAAATCCGCGAGACTCAGGCCGCGTTGCTGCAAATGCTGCTTCAACGCCTCTTTCAATTCATAGCCGCCGTGGTCCGCCCCCAGGGCGATGTTGACCGTCGCCGCCGGCTTCGTGACGTGCGAGACCGGCAAAATTTTGTGTTGTTCCATAAATTTTAGCATCGAGGCAATGCCCTGCTCAATTTGCTGGCGGCAGTTCCGATAGACTTCATAGGAGCCGCCAATCGGGTCGCTGATGTCTTTTTCAAATTCTTCGAGCGTTTCGTCAAATTCGCGCAGTAAAAAAGTTTTGTCCGCCGCCTGCGGATATAGGAGCACAATCGTGTCCACGTGACTGTGCGTCATGCCGAAAATATAATCCGCCCGTTGCACCAGCTCCGTTGTCAGGGCCTGGCTGCGGTGCCCGGAAATGTCCGTGCCCAATTCGCGCATGGCCTGGACCGAATGCGGCGTGGGCGACTGGTCGTTCATCGCCCCCAGCCCTGCCGACAACGCGCGGAATTCTCCACCGTCGCCCGTCGCCCGGCGCAGGAGTGCTTCCGCCATGGGGCTCCGACAGACATTTCCGGTGCAGACAAAAAGGACGGTTTTCATTCAGTGCGGCCATCCAAGGTGAGTGGTGCTCCACGAATCGTCAACGCCGAAATCACAATCGGGATTCATGCACGATGGCCAGGCCCTTGATTAAATCCACCGCGCGCGCCAGGACCGGGTCCTGTATCACGGACACCGGTTTGGGCGCCGCTTTGGCTGGCACCGGCGCCGGCGGGCCGCTTTCATCGCCGTCCTTCAATTTTTCCTGCACCAAATCCGCCTCGCTCGTGTGGTCCACAAAGGGCATAAAATCGTTGGTAGCCATCGCGGCGGAAGCGTCAGCCCGGGCCAGCGTCACATACGGATCTTTCATATACGCACGTTCGTCAGCCGGATTCACGGTCACCGCAATGTCCGGTGACACGTGTAAAATCGCCGCCCCATTGCCCAGCTTGACCGGGCTGGTCGCGATGCGCAGTTGTTCGCCGTTCTTAAGCGGAAAATCCATGGTCGTCATCGCCAAACCGGCCGTGGAATTTCCGATGATCAATCCCGCATCCGCCTCGCGCAAGGCTGCCGCCAACGCCTCGGCCGCGCCGGAGGTTTCGCTGTTGACGAGTACCATCAAGGGGCCGCGAATCGGCTCCTTGACCGGCTGCGATTCCTCCATCCGCTTGCCCCATCTCAGGAGCGGCATCCTTTTCGCCACGAACAGGTTTGCCGCCGCGACCGCGGCCGCGTAATCGTTGCCGTCGGCAAAACGCAAATCCAGCGCCGTCCCGACGATTTTGTTGGTGACGGTCATGGCGTGGTACGTCTCCTGCAATTGATTCGCCAGATCGTCTCCGACACTCGCCACATGTAGATAAGCCACGTCACTTTCCAGCACGGCCGACTTGATTGATGCCACACCGTTTGTGGGGAGGGTGGGTTCCTCCGGCCCGCCCACGAGGGTTGCCCGGCCATGCAATTGCTCCATCAGGCCGTTGACCGCGGCGGAGTTCAGCTCGGCATCCGTCATGCCCGGAACGTCCGCCCGCAGCAGCTCATACACCTGGTTGAAATCCGGTGCGGTGCCCGTTGTTTCCGCGCGCATCAGGCCGGACGCCATCAACCAACCTGCAGACGTCAAGGCCAATAGCTTTAAAAAACGTCGTATCATGACCGCCCAAAATGGTTCACAAAGGGTCCGAAGTAAAGCGGCAACCGATTTTGGGCAGGGGTGCATTTTCAGCTTTTGGTGGGGCGAGCGTCCGCGGGAGCCGTCGCCGCTTTGCGTGGACGCGCCAAGGTCGGCTCGTCCGTAGCCTCGCCCCGCCGGGAGTACACCGGGACTTCAATTTGAGTTGTGATGGAGATCTGTTTTTTGTCGGATTTCACGCAGCGGCGACGATATACTTCCAAAAGCATGACCAGCGATTTGGATTTGCTTGAAGAGTTCGCGCACGAACATTCGCAGGATGCCTTTGGTGAAATTGTCCGCCGCCATCTGGATCTGGTGTATTCCGCCGCGTTGCGCCAGGTCCGGTCGCCGCAACTGGCCGAAGAAATCGCGCAATCCGTGTTCGCCGACCTCGCCCGCAGTGCGCCCAAATTGAAGCCGGATACCCTGCTGACCGCTTGGCTTTACACCGTCACACGCCGGACGGCGATTGACGTCATCCGCATAGAGTCGCGCCGGCAATTGCGTGAACAAATCGCCGTGGAGATGAGCAATATGAACGCGACTGCCCATGAGTGGATGCAGATCGAACCGCTGCTGGACGAAGCGATGGCGGCGCTCGACGAAAGTGATCGCAGCGCGGTTCTGCTGCGTTTTTTTGAAAACAAGAGCCTGCGCGAAGTCGGCGAAGCCATGGGCACGTCCGATGACGCCGCACAAAAACGCGTCAGCCGCGCCGTGGAACGGCTGCGCGAATTCTTCTCAAGGCAAAATGTGAAGATTGGCGCCGGCGGCCTGGCCGTTTTGATTTCCGCCAATGCTGTCCAATCCGCACCAGTCGGGTTGAGCGCTACCGTTGCAACTGGTGCCGCCTCAGCCATCACAACCATTGGATTGAACATGATTCACAAAATTCTTATGGCAGGATTGGCTGCTACCATGGTCGGAATTGGCCTTTACACTGTTCATTTACAAAAGCAAATCGGTCAACTGGAAGAACAGCAGGCTCCGTTGGCCGGGCAAATCCGGCAATTGCAGCGCGAACGGGACGAGGCGACAAACGAATTAGCGGCGGTGGCAGCGGAAAACTTGCAATTGCAATCCGACCAGAGTGAGACCGAGCTTTTACGTTTGCGCGATGAAGTAACGCGGCTGCAGAACCAGGTAAACCATTCGGCAGAAAATGCGACATTCTCGCCAAAATGGCAGAACTGGAACAATCACCAAACCATCGGTTCCTTCTATGCCGTCGCGAGCACTGCAATGGAAACCGTCGCCGTCGGCATTGATGGTCGCATTGCTACCCGCAACAATGCCACCGGCATTTGGAATATCCAATCCTTTACCGGTGATCCCGATTTTCGCGCGATTGCCTGCGCCAACAATCAATACGTCGTCGTTCGTGAGGCGGGTTTCATCATGACCAGCCCGGACGGGATCAGATGGACAAATCGCCATTCTCCAACCAAGGAAAACCTGCTGGGATTATTTTGGGATGGACATCAATATCTTGCAGGCGGGGACAAGGGAACAATATTATCCAGTCCGGACGGCATCGAATGGACCAGGCGCAATTCGGGAAGCCAGATCAACTTTTACGGTTTCAGTTACTCCGGTACGCGCTATGTCGCCGTCGGAAATGATGGCATCCGTATCAGCAACGATGCCAACACTTGGACGACGCCAGCGAACGCGCCATCGGTTCCCTTCACAGCTTGCACCTGGACAGGCACTGAATTTCTGGCCTGCGGACTTGGATTGGATAAAAATCCCACCATTTACACGAGTCCGGAAGGCGATGTCTGGACGCTTCGTGACACCACCCTTACGGCATCGCTCCGAGCGGCTATGACAATTAATGGCACCATCTATGTTGCGGGTGACGACATCGTCGAAAAATCTACTGACGGGGGAACCACCTGGACGAATACCTTCAACAAATCCAAAAGCAACAATCTCTTCATGGGCATGGCCGACAACGGTGAGTTTCTGATTGTCGTTGGATTCAACGGCAATGTTTGGGCGAAGCCCGTGTCAGCACCCTGACTTCACAGCCGCCCATAAATCATCGTCATGCCTTCGGGGCGATGTCGCGGCGGTGGGCCCGACGCTGGGCTAAGCCCGTTGTCGCAATTCAAAATGCTTGGTTTTGTCGCTGGTGGTCTTGGGAAGCGCCGATACAAATTCGATTTCGCGCGGGTATTTGTAGGGCGCGGCGGCGGACTTGCAGTGCTGCTGTAACGCATGCTTCAGGTCGTCGCTTGCCGCGGCTTCGGGACGCAGTACCACGAACGCCTTGACAATCTGGCCGCGCAATTCGTCCGGTTTTCCCACCACCGCCACATCCTGTACGGCGGCGTGTTCCAGCAACACGCTCTCCACCTCGAACGGTCCGATTCGGTAGCCCGAGCTTTTGATAACATCGTCTCGGCGGCCAATGAAATAAAAGCTTCCGTCAGCGTCCCGCGCGGCACGATCGCCTGTGAGATACCAGTCTCCACGGAACTGTTTCGCCATCTCGGCCGGGTTCCGCCAATATTCTTGAAACAATCCGGCCGGCCGGCGGGGTTTCACTTGCACGGCAATTTCGCCTTCCTCGCCCGCCGGCACCTCGTTCAAATCATTGTCCAGAAGAGCCACTGTGAATCCGGGTGCAGCCCGGCCCATCGACCCGGGGTGCACCGGGTGGCCGAGCGGGTGGAAGTTGCCGATCAATACCACGGTCTCGGTCTGGCCATAACCCTCGTGTAATTGCAGGCCGGTGCCCTCATGCCAGAGTTTGAACAATTCGGGATTCAGCGGTTCACCGGCGGTGACACAATGGCGCAGGCGGGGAAACGCCCGGCGCGACAGATTCTGCCGCACGATCAAGCGCAGAGCCGTCGGCGGCGCGCACCAGGTGTTGATGGGGTATCGCGCGAGCGTATCGAGGGCGACCACCGGGTCGAACCGGCTGCGGGCGTCGAGCGCGAAGATGCAGGCGCCCATCTGCCAGGGGCCATAGAAGCAGGACCACGCCGCCTTGGCCCAACCCAGGTCGGAAATGTTCCAGTGCACATCGCCGGGTTTGCAGTCAAGCCACAGGCTACCCGTCAGTCGATGTCCCAGGCCGTAACTGGCCTGCGAATGCAACACCATCTTGGGGTTGCCGGCGGTGGCGCTTGTGAAATAAAGGATGCCCGGGTCGTCGTGGCGCGTCCGTTCGGCACGAAAAGTCGCTCCCGCCGAACGCAAGCCGGCGTCAAAGTCAATCCAGCCCGATGGCGCGGTTCCCACCACCAGCCGTACCCCGTCAAATCCGTCCAGTTTGGCGGCGCCCTCGGTATCCGTGATGACCGCGCTGATGCGCGCGGCTTGTATCCGAAAGGCCACGTCGCGCGATGTAAGCAACAGCGTGCCCGGCACCGGCACGGCGCCCAAACGGATGAGTCCCAGCATGGCAATCCACCATTGCGGCACGCGCGGCAGCATGATGAAGACTCGATCGCCTTTTGCCACGCCGGCGGCACGAAATACATTGGCCGCCCGAAGGCTCAAATTGGCGAGTTGACGGAAAGTGAACTTTGCCTCAGCGCCGGTGATCGAGTCCACATGCCACAGGCCGGGAGCGTCCGGCTGGATTTTCGCCCATCGATCCATCACGTCCGTGGCGAAATTGAAGTATTCCGGAACCTGAAAGTTCCAGAAATCATCAGAAGCAGTTTTAGCGTATTTGACCACGATATTTAAGTTTAACTTTACAAATTTGCGGTCAAAGCGCGACGAAAATGTGCGTTGCCGAAATGGATTTTCTCCCCGGCGGTCCACGCAGCAGTATGCCTGGCGTTGAGATTATTCCTCGGGACCGTCAGGACGGTGGATTTGAAAAACTTTGTCGGATTTACGGTCGGGTGGTTGTTTAATGGGTGAGTGAACGAAAAATCCGACATCCAACTGCTTCGCGACTATGCCGAGCGTGGCAATGAAGTAGCGTTCCGCGAAATCGTAACGCGGCACACAGACTTCGTGTATTCCAGCGCGTTGCGGCAAATGGACTCCGCCGATCTGGCGGCAGATATCACTCAAAAGGTTTTTGTGGACTTGGCGCGCAAGGCCGGAACGGTGGGCAAACAGCTGGCGGCGGAAGCTTCCCTCGCCGGCTGGCTGCACCGTGCCACCCGTTACGCCGCACTCAACCATTTGCGCGACGACCGCCGTCGGCACACGAATGAAAGGCAGGCCATGGAACAACTCCTCACCAACTCCGAATCCTCCGTGGACTGGCAACAAATACGTCCTGCACTCGATGAGGCCCTCGACAGTCTCGGCGACGAGGACCGGGAAGCATTGTTGCTCCGGTACATCAAGAATCAGGATTTCCGCGCTGTCGGCCGAGCACTCGGCGTGAGCGACGACACCGCGCAAAAGCGGGTAAGCCGGGCTGTCGAACGACTGCGTGAGTTTTTCTCGAAACGGAATGTCACCGTCGGCTCAGCCGGGCTTGTGGTTTTAATTTCGGCAAACGCTGTTCAGGCAGCGCCGCTTGGTTTGGTTGCCACGATTTCCGCCGCCGCGCTGAGCGGAGCTATCGTTCAAACTTCAACCGCCATTGCTGCAACAAAAGTCTTTGCCATGACGACATTGCAAAAAACAATTATTGGAACGGCGCTCGCCATTGTTGCTGGAACCGGAATTTTCGAAGCGCGTCAGGTCTCGCAATTGCGAGAACAAAACCAGATGCTCCAGCAACAGCAAGCACCGTTTGCCAAGCAAATTCAGCAATTGCAACGCGAGCGTGATGATGCAACAAGTCAATTGGCCGGATTACTCGCAGAAAACGCACAACTAAAATCCAATTCAAATGAAAATGAGCTCCTGAAGTTGCGAGGCGAAGTGAGCCTGCTCCGACAGCGGCTGAATTCGGACCACGCAACACGGTTAAACCCCGAATCCGAATCAACAGGGTCATCCGATTCAACCAACCAGATCTCGTCGGAAGATCACTTTATTCTCAAACGCACCCATGCCGTCGACACCATAGGCGCGCTGCTTACTGCCATGAAAGAGTACGCCGCCGGAAACAACGGCCAATATCCAGAAAGCCTGGATCAACTGATCGCTTCGGGTCACTTTGCGACCTCCAATTTTACCGGGAATCTTGGCCCGAATGATTTTGAATTCCCGCCGCCCGGAACAACCAACTGGCAGGGGCAAAGAGTATTGTTGGAACTCCGGGTTCCCATTCGAAGGCCCGGGGAGCAATCCATCATGGTTTCGGGCGTCATCGATGATAACGGCGTCATTCAGACAGAGATTTTCAACATGTCCGAATAAGGTCTCGCCAGCGGCGAGGTCGAGTTGCAACGTCCTGCTACTTTTTTGGTGCCACGGCGATTTGCTATAATGCCTTCGCCGCGATGTCGCGGCGGAAATTGACGCCCTCGAAACAAATTTTTTCAACCGCAGCGTAGGCGGCGGTTTGTGCAGCTTTCAAATCCTTGCCCAATGCGGTCACACCGAGGACACGGCCTCCGTTCGTGACCACCTGGCCGTTTTTTAAAGCCGTACCGGCGTGGAAAACCTTTGTGTCCGGCAGTTTTGCTGCTTCCGCCAAACCGAGAAGTGGCTTGCCTTTCGGATAACTGCCGGGGTAACCGCCGCTCGCCATCACGACGCAAACCGCAGCCATCGGACTCCATTTTAATTCCATTTTGGCCAATCCGCCGCTGACGCTGGCTTCGAGCAGTTCAACCAGATCGCTTTCCAGCCGTGTCAGATAAACCTGCGTTTCGGGATCACCGAAGCGCGTGTTGAATTCCAGCACCTTTGGGCCATTTTTAGTCAGCATGAGCCCGGGATACAGAATCCCGTGAAAATCAATTTTCTCCTCCGCGCAACCGCGCAACCAGGGAGTCAGAATCTGGTCGCCGACTTTTTTGAGTTCCGCGTCACTCAGAAACGGTGTCGGCGAGTAAGTGCCCATGCCGCCGGTGTTCAAACCCCGGTCTCCATCGAGCGCGCGTTTGTGGTCCTGGGCAGTCGGAAACAGTTTCGCCGTTTTGCCGTCGCACAAGGCGTGCAGCGAAATTTCCATGCCTTCGAGGAATTCCTGAATCACAATTTTCGCGCCCGCCGCGCCGAAGGCTTTGCCGACCAGGATTTCGTCAATCGCTTTGTTCGCTTCGGCAACACCGGTGCAAATCAGAACGCCCTTGCCCAGGGCCAGGCCGTCGGCTTTCACGGCACATTTGCCGTCCAGGGACGCGGCAAATTGCTTCGCCGCCGCCGGATCCTTGAAGGCGCCTGATTTCGCGGTGGGGATGCCGTATTGCTCCATGAAGTTTTGGGAGAAAACCTTGGACGATTCAAACTGCGCAGCCTTTCGGTTTGGCCCCCAAATCCGCAGACCGTTCTTTTGAAATAAATCCACGATGCCGAGTGCGAGTGGGTTGTCCGGCCCGACAACGGTGAGTTCTATTTTCCTTTCCTGCGCAAAGGCCAGCAGCTTCGGCAAATCTTCCGCCCCGATATTGACGCACTCGACGGGCGCGCCATTCTTGGCCAGTCGTTCGAGGGCAATACCCGCGTTACCCGGGGCGCACCACAGTTGCGTGACGTGTGATGATTGCGCGAGTTTCCAGACCAGCGCGTGTTCCCGTCCACCCGAACCAATGACCAAAAGTTTCATGAAAAAGTTGCCGCAGCTTAGGCGGATCGACGGACTGAAGCAATGCGAAGACAACGGCTGCGGAAATGCTCGTGATTCACTTAAGCATTTGACAAGCTCTGATAATACCTTTTCTTGCCCGATTGACAGCCAGTTGTGATAAGCGCAATCTCCCAGAGGTATGGATGTTCTAACTCTGGCGCGCATCCAGTTCGGGGCTACCGTCGCTTTTCATTATCTTTACCCGCCGTTGAGCATCGGCCTGGGCCTGCTGTTGGTGTGCATGGAAGGGTTGTGGCTCAAAACCAACAACCCGATCTATCATCAGATGGCGCGGTTCTGGACGAAGGTGTTCGCGCTTACCTTCGCCATCGGCGTGGCGACCGGCATCGTCATGGAATTCGAGTTCGGCACGAACTGGGCGACCTATTCGCGGTTTGTCGGCGACGTGTTCGGCAGCGCGCTGGCGGCGGAGGGTATTTTCGCGTTTTTCCTCGAATCCGGTTTTCTTGCCGTGTTGCTGTTCGGCTGGGACAAGGTGAGCCGCAAAATCCATTTCTTTTCCACGTGCATGGTCTGCCTGGGCGCGCATTTCAGCGCCGTGTGGATTGTCGTCGCCAATTCCTGGATGCAGACGCCGGCGGGCTATCACCTCGTGGTGCGGAACGGCGTGGAACGCGCCGAAATCACAAACTTCTGGCAACTGGTCTTCAATCCGTCCTCCATGGACCGGTTATTTCACGTGCTGTGTGGGGCCTGGCAGACGGGCGCGTTTCTGGTCGTGAGCGTCAGCGCCTGGTACCTGTTGAAGAAACGCCATCTGGATTTCGCCCGCGCTTCTTTGCGGGTGGGCTTGACCGTGGCACTCGCCGCTTCCCTGCTGCAAGTGGTCAGCGGCGACAGCAGCGCACGTGGCGTGGCAGAAAACCAGCCCGCCAAGCTCGCGGCCTTTGAAGGACTGTATAACACCACTTCGAATGCACCGCTTACATTGGTGGGCTGGGTGGACGAGAAAGACCAAAAAGTCGTTGGTTTGCAATGGCCCGGGATGCTAAGCTGGCTGGTCAGTTTCAACACCAAAACCACCGTCACCGGCCTGGATGCCTTCCCGCCGCCAGACCGGCCGCCGGTGGAAGCCTCGTTCCTTTTCTTTCACGGCATGGTGGGCATCGGTTTTACCATGATTGCGATCGCCGCGCTTGGTTTTCTTTATTTCCGCCACGGTTCTTTGTCCGAACGCCGCTGGCTGTTGTGGATCCTGGTGTTTTCCGTACTCGGCCCGCAAATGGCCAATCAACTCGGCTGGTTCGCCGCCGAAGTGGGCCGGCAACCGTGGATTGTTTACGGCCTGATGCGGACGCCGGAAGGATTATCGGCCATTGTGAAGGCCAACACCGTGCTCACCTCGCTCATTCTGTTTACTTTCATTTATTTCCTCTTGTTTGCGGTGTTCATCTATCTGTTGAACGACAAGATCCAGCACGGCCCGGATGATCAGGATTTGATTCCGTCCGGCAAACTGGCGTTGCCCGCCGAACTAACCCACCCCCCCAGGACATGAGTCTCGATCTGAACACGGTTTGGTTCATACTCGTCGGCGTGTTGTTCACCGGCTACGCCATGCTCGACGGCTTCGATCTCGGCGTCGGGGCGCTGCACCTGTTCACGAAGGACGACACCGAGCGGCGCCTGTTGATCAATGCCATCGGGCCGGTCTGGGACGGCAACGAAGTCTGGCTGGTCACCGGCGGCGGCGCGTTGTTCGCCGCGTTCCCGAACGTCTACGCGACCGTCTTTTCCGGCTTTTACCTCGCCTTCGTGGTGTTGCTCGTGTGCCTGATTTTCCGGGCGGTCGCGATTGAATTTCGCAGCAAAAAACCGATGCGCTGGTGGCGGCAGATGTGGGACATCGGATTTTCCGTGGGCAGCTTGGTGTCGGGCCTGCTCATGGGTGTGGCCCTCGGCAACATCGCCTGGGGCGTCCCGGTCGGCGCGGACGGCGAGTTCGCCGGATCGTTCCTCGGATTGCTGACGCCCTATCCGTTATTGGTCGGCGTTACCACGGTGGCGTTGTTCATGATGCACGGCGCCATTTACGGCGTGATGAAAACGGAAGGCGTGCTCCACGACAAGCTGCGCGTCTGGGCGATGCGCTGCATCATCTTTTTTGTGATTTGCGCGGTGACGCTCACCATGGCCACGTTGCTCTATGTGCCGCGCATGGCCGCGCGCTTGCATGACCATCCGTGGCTCTTCAGCATTGCGCTGGCCAACATGCTGGCCATCGCCAATATCCCGCGCGAATTTCACCACCGCCGCGACTGGCTGGCCTTCCTGTCATCGTGCGCGGCCATGATCACCCTGATGATCCTGTTCGGCCTGAACATGTATCCCTGCCTCGTTTACAGCCTGCCCGATGCGGCCAACAGCCTGACGATTTACAACGCGTCGTCGTCGCCGAAAACACTCGGCATCATGCTCGTCATCGCGTGCATCGGGGTGCCATTGGTGATTGCCTATACCGTCTGCATTTACTGGATTTTCCGCGGCAAGGTAAAACTGGACCGCATGAGCTACTAGCCGTTTACGTTCTGGACTGCGCCGGCAAGGCGATGCGACGACGGCGCTTTCGAATGATGCAGGACGATCAATTGTGCAATCCTGCTCCGGGAGCGGTGTCGCGCTCCGCCTGCCACCGCAGCCCAAATCAAACCACCCGCGCTTCGCCTTTACCTTTGACGACTTCGCCGATCAACCAGGCCTGGTGTTTCCGGGTGTGGATGAATTTCAAAACTTCGTCCGCCTGGTCCGCCGCCACGATGGCTACCATGCCGATGCCCATGTTAAAGACCTGGTAAAGCTCGGCGTCGGGCACGCCGCTTTCGGATTCGATCAATTTGAAAATCGGCAGCATGTCCCACGAACCTTTGCGGACGACAACGTCCAGATTTTTCGGCAGGATGCGCGGGATATTGTCTACAAACCCGCCGCCGGTGATGTGGGCAAAGGCCTTGATCGGCAATTTTGAATTTTGAGTTTTGAATTTTAAATTGAAATGCTTCAGCAGCGCCTGCACCAGCGGACCATAACTGACATGGACTTTTAACAGTTCGTCACAAATGGTATTTTCCAGTTCGGGAACATAGCTCGTGGGCTTCAACTGCATCTTCTCGAAGAAAATAATCCGCGCGAGCGAATAACCGTTTGTGTGCAGGCCGGATGAGGCGATGCCGATGACGGCGTCGCCGCGCTTTACGGTTTTCTGGCCGTCGAGCATTTTGGATTTCTCCACCACGCCGACAATCGTGCCGCTGATGTCGTATTCGCCGGGGTGGTAAAAACCCGGCATCTGGGCCGTCTCGCCACCGATGAGTGCGCAATGATTTTCCGCGCAGGCGCGGGCGAAACCTTTGATGATCTCCGTGAAGACGTGCGGTTCCAGTTTGCCCGTGCCGAGGTAATCGAGGAAAAACAGCGGTTCTGCGCCGAGCACGGCGATGTCATTGACGCAATGGTTCACCAGGTCGGCGCCGATGGTGTCGTGCCGGTCCATGGCAAACGCGATTTTGAGCTTGGTACCGACGCCGTCCACGGACGACACGAGGATCGGTTCGCGATATTTTTTCAGGTCGAGCGCAAACAAACCGCCAAAGCCGCCGACCTTGCCGAGCACCTCGCGCCGGTGCGTTGAAGCGAGCAATTGCGGCAGGGTGGACTTGACCTTGTTGCCCAAATCAATATCCACCCCGGCGGCGGCATAAGCCTTCTGTTTCATCTGCGGAGATTAAACCGACAAATGATGGAGCGGGCGAGAAAATTTCATTCGGTGTAGCGCCTTCCGGCAGAAGGCCGCCATCTAAAAACAAAAGCTTGCGGCGCTCTGCCGAGACGCCGCTACAACAGAGTTCATTTCCCAAACGGCAACTCCACAATTTTCGCTGAACTTTCAACGGCGGCTGTCCGCAATACGAGTTCGGTTCCAATTTGATTCGCTTCACGGCGGACATAACCCAGTGCGATATTTCCGGATGTGGGCGATTTTACAGCGCTGGTGACGTAACCGACTTCCTTGTCTTCCCGGAACAGTTTGTCACCCCGCTGCGGCAGCGATTTTAAATCATTCGCCAGTCGCAGCCCGCGCAGTTCTTTGTTTACATGCCCGACACTGTGGATGCGGTTGATGACTTCCTGGCCGATGTAACAGCCCTTTTTGTAACTGATGGCATCCCGCGATGCGGGACCACATTCGAGCGGCAGGTTCGTCTCGTCCATGTCCGCGCCAAAACGCGGGATGCCCGCCTCAATCCGCGCGGTTTCAAACGCCTGCCATCCACAAGCCCGCCCGCCGATTTGTTTCGCCGCCGCCATGAGTTTGTCTGCCACTGCGCCGAGCGAGGCATTGGGGATGAAAAGATCGAAGCCGGCGCTCCCGGCCAGACGCTCAAGGTTCATCAGATAGATTTCACCTAGCGTCGCGTCGGAAACTTTCACCGAGGCGAATGCTTCGGTGGGGAACTGGTGGGGCGAGGCTGCTGACGAGCCGCCTGTGTCCGTTCCCGGCTCGCGCGTATCACCACAGGGCGGGACAGGCTGCTCGCCCCATCCGATCAAACCAAGCGCGCGAACGACTGCTTCCGCCTTCGGACCTTGTACGCTCAACAAACCGTAATGCGGCGCGACGTCCTCGATTTGCACTTCGTCGGCGACGATGAATTTCTCCAGCCGCTGCGAAATTTTCTCGGTCAATCCTGGCTCGAAATCCAGAAGCAGTTCGTCCGCCAGGCAGAAAATATTCAGATCACTTTCCATTTTGCCCTTGTTGGTCGTGATGGCGGCGTAGCAGCCTCCGCCAACGCGCAGCTTTTTCACGTCGTTGGTCACCTGGCCGTGCAGAAACCGGCTGCGGTCGGCGCCGGTCAGGCAAATCCGGCTGCGGAAACTCAAATCCAGGACACCGGCGGTCTGATGCATGGCAGCGTGCTCGGCCAGCCAATCGCCGTAATCATTCACGACTTCGGCGCCA
Source organism: Candidatus Acidiferrales bacterium (assembly GCA_035499615.1). Lineage (GTDB taxonomy): Bacteria > Verrucomicrobiota > Verrucomicrobiia > Limisphaerales > UBA11358 > UBA11358. Next base: position 19,428 of record DATJYM010000122.1, read on the forward strand.
TTCAGTCCGGCGAACCGTGCGCCGAGGCCATGGTGAAATTCGTGCAGCAGCAAAGACATGATTTGATTGTAGCGGCGGCTGGCGACCGTCGCCATTTAGATAATTGATTAAAAAAGTGGCGCTCATAGGGCGCGGCTACAACTGGAATCGCATTGCGCTGGAGCGCGTCTGGCCGCACATTGGGCGTATGAATTTGGACGCGCTTTATTCCGAACTGACACTGAAAATCCCGCAAGGCGGGGCCAAACTCGCGCTGGTGGTGCTGGATGGACTCGGCGACCTGGCCACAAAAGAGCAACTTTACCTGACGCCGCTGGAAGCCGCGGCCACGCCGAACCTCGACAAGCTCTGCAAGGACTCCGCGCAGGGTCGCATGATTCCGGCTGCGCCCGGCATCACGCCCGGCAGCGGACCGGGGCATCTGGGTCTGTTCGGTTATGACCCGTTGGAATTCCAGGTGGGCCGCGGTGTGATTGAAGCGCTGGGGTTGGGCATGGAATTGAAACCTGGTGATGTTTGCGCCCGGGCAAACTTCGCCACGCTCGACAAAAAAGGCATTGTTACCGACCGCCGCGCCGGTCGTATTCCGACGCAGACCTGCGAGAGACTCTGTGCGCTGCTCGCCGGGAAAATTAAAAAGCTCGGCGATACGGAGGTGGTCATCAAGGCCGGCAAGGAACACCGCTTTGTCGTCGTTTTCCGCGGCAGCGGGTTGGAAGGCCCGCTTACAGACGCCGACCCGAACCGCGAGGGTTTTGCCATTCCCACGGTCCATCCGCGTGATCCCAACAACGCCGGCCAGAAAAAGATGGCCGCCCTCATTGCCGATTTTTACAAAACCGCGCTGCCCGTGCTGGCCAATGAAAAGCCGGCGAACGGCTTTCTCATGCGCGGCATTGCGCATCAACCGCACATTCCGCTGTTCGAGGAGCGTTATCGGTTGAAAGCCGCCGCACTGGCGGTTTATCCGATGTACAAGGGCTTGGCGCAACTCGTCGGCATGAAAAAAATCGAAGGCCCGGCCACCATTACCGAACAGTTTGAGCGTTACCTCAAAGAATACGACCACTTCGATTTCTTCTTCATTCACTACAAATACACGGATAAAGCGGGCGAGGACGGCAATTTCAGCGCGAAGAAGAAGGCGATTGAAGATTTTGACGCTGCGCTGCCGATTTTGTTGAAGAAGAGACCGGATGTGCTCGCCATTACCGGCGACCACTCGACGCCGGTGGCCGTCAAAGGCCACTCCTGGCACCCGCAGCCGGTACTGTTGCACTCGGCGTTGAGCGGTTCGGACAAGCTGGACCGCTTCACCGAAACCGGCGCGAACCTCGGCTCGCTGGGCGTGTTTGAGGCGAAATATCTGATCCGGCTCATGCAGGCCAACGCGCGGATGTTCGACAAATTTGGCGCGTAGATTTAATTTTTGCAGGCGCCGGGATAGTGAGGCTCAAATGTTTTATACCGAGACTCCTCACGTCGTCTCCAGCACTTTTACAAAATGAATCTGCCAAACAAGTTGACGGTCGGAAGGTTCGCCTTGACGGCGGTCTTTGTTTGGGTGCTGTTCGCACCGGTCCCATTCCACCAGACCCTGGCGCTGTTTTTTTTCTGCCTGGCAGGCGCCTCGGATTTTCTGGACGGTCGCCTGGCGCGGCAACACGGGCTGATCACCAACTTCGGCATTCTGATGGACCCGCTGGCGGACAAAATCATGACCTGCTCGGCCTTCATCGCGTTTGTGGAAAGTACGCATCAGATTCCCCAGCCGCCGGTGGTGGTGGATGCGTGGATGGTCATCATCATTGTCGCCCGCGAACTGGCCATCACCGGACTGCGGCTGCTGGCGGCCTCAAAGCAGGTGGTGCTGGCGGCGGAGCGTTACGGCAAACACAAGACCATTTCGCAAATCGTGGCCATCATCGCCCTGCTCATCGTGGACGCCAGCAACGAATGGCCGTCCTGGTTGCAGCACCTGCTCAAGGGATGGGTCCCGGTGTTTGCGGAAATTGCGTTGTGGGTGACGGTGGTGCTGACGTTGACTTCCGGCATTCTCTATCTGTGGCGCAACCGCGCGCTTTACATGAGCGAAGTGTAAAAGCTGGTGCGCGTCAAATTCCAGGAACTTTCAGCTTCCCGGTAAAAAATCCTGGAACTCGCAAAATCTGTGCCCGCAAGGATTCTTAGCGGCGCGTTGTCAAAGGGAGCGTCTGGCCCGCGTTGGCCGATTGATACATCGCCGGCTTCATGCCGGCCAGGGGATTGCTGTGCGCGCGATG
>DATJYM010000123.1:0-3553 GCA_035499615.1 Candidatus Acidiferrales bacterium
TCCGATGCTCGCCGGCGTGGGCGACGCGGCCGCGCGCGCGGCGTTCGTAATTGATAAGGCCGGCGTGATCCAATACAGCGAACAGACGCCGACGCCAAAGGATCTGCCGAACTTCGAAGCCATCAAAGCCACGCTGGCGAAGTTGAAGTAATCTTCATTACCATCATCTCCAGGGGCGAAAGGCTTTCCTTTCGCCCTTTTGCCTTTTTCAGTTTGCTCCAAAATAATTGTGCGTTTTTTGCCGTCGGCGGTTGTTATATGGTTAAATGAACATGACCGATGGTGAACTGCTTCGGCGTTTTGCGCGCGATCACTTGGAGACTGCTTTCGAGGAACTGGTCAAACGGCACATCCACCTGATTTATTCGGCCGCCCTGCGGCAGGTCAACGGCGACGCGCATTTGGCCGAGGATGTGACCCAATGCGTCTTCACCGATCTCGCCCGCAAGGCGGCCAGCCTAGTCCATCACACTTCGCTGGCCGGCTGGCTTTACACCAGCACCCGGTTTGTCGCCGCCAACCTGCGTCGCTCCGAATTGCGGCGCGGCAACCGGGAACAGGAGGCTCACACCATGAATGCCATCTTAAACGCCACGGAACCGGAGCCGGACTGGGTTCAAATCCGCCCGCTGCTCGATGAGGCCATGCATACGCTGGATGCGGCAGACCGTCAGGCAGTGTTGTGGCGCCATTTCGAAAAGCGCTCCTATGCGGAAATCGGCGCCCGCCTGGGCCTGAATGAAAACGCCGCCCGGATGCGCGTGGATCGTGCGCTGGCAAAATTACACAGCACCCTCACCAAACAGGGTGTGACCTCCTCGGCGCTGGCCCTCGCCGGTTTGCTGGCGGCGAACGCCGTTGGTGCCGCCCCGGCCCATTTGACCGCCAGGGTCGTCAGCGCCGCTCTGACCGGTGCCGCCACCGCCGCCGGATTGTCCGCTCTGCTGTCGCAATTCTTGACCGCATCCAAAACCAAGCTGGCTTTCGGCGTCATCGCATCGGCGCTGATTGCCACGCTGACCATCATGATGGCTTCCCGCCATGCCAGCAACGGCGGCTCGGAAAAGTCGCCTGCCGCCGTGGCCGCGACGAATGCCAGCGCGACCGTTTCCGCCACAAATCTTTCCGCTACGATGGTCCCGGCCAAGGCCGGCGTTCCATCCAAAGTGACGAACGGTCTGGTTTTGCACTTGGAAATCGTCACCGCCGACACCGGCAAGCCGATTCCGATGGTGCCGATTGATTATCGCGGTCAGGCCGGCGGCAACTTTGAAGTCAGGCAAATCATCTCTGATCGTTTTGGGAAATGCGACGTGGTTTATCCCACCAACATTGCGGAATTGGAACTCACCACGCGCAAGGACGACTTTGCCGACACCCGGTTATTGTGGCGCCCGCCCAATGGTGAAATTATTCCCACCAACTACGTCTTGCGCATTGACCGCCCCGTGCCCATCGGCGGAACCGTGGTGGATGCGGACGGTCATCCCGTTGCCGGAGCCAAGGTGGGTTGGAATCACGAGGATGATCCTGCGAACGTGAAGCTGCCGCAAAGCCATGATTTTGCCTGGATTGAGACGACCACCGATCAGGCAGGCCGCTGGCGGATCAACCGCATTGCCGAGGATATGCTTTACCGGATCTATGGAAGTGCCGGCCATTCGAATTATGTCCATTCAACCCTGCTTTTTGCCGGTCGCGACAAGTCCGTGGAAGAGCAACTTCGGGCCGGCACCCAGGTTTTCAAGCTTGGCAAGTCGGTCGCGGCAATTGGCATTGTCACGGACGCCGATGGAACGCCCGTCGCTGAGGCCAGCATTCTGGTGGGCATTATTGGCAGGGACGGCAATCGCACCGGCAGGAGCCTGAGCGACGGCACCTTTTCCGTGGCCGGCTGCCCGCCGGGCAGACAATTGGTCACGGCGGAAGCGCCCGGATTTGCCGCCACTTCGGTTGAAACGGATCTGGCCGACAATGCCCAACCGGTTCACTTGATTTTGCAACCGGGCAAACTCTTGCGCTTGCGTATTGTGGACACGGCCGGCAACCCGATTCCAAATGCTTATATCTGGCACGATAATTTTGAACAAGCTCCTGATGATGCGCAGCGCCCTCAGCCGGTCCAAGTGGATTTCAACCCAAGGTCGGATTCGGCGGGCCGGGCCGCTTTGTCAAACGCTCCTGATGTTGAAATGAAATTTGATGTTCAGGCTGCGGGTTTCATGCGGGTGTTTGGAGTCAGTGTCCGGCCGGATGGCGAAGAACACACCATAACCCTGAACAAAGCGCTGACCGTTCACGGGACGGTCGTGGATGAAGCGACTGGTTTGCGGATCCCGCAATTTCGCATCGTCAAGGGCTGGCCCGAATGGAACCCCGCCGACAACAGCACCAATGCGCATTTTGTTTCCATTGGACGCTATTGGCTGGATTTCACGGGCGGAACCTACCGCGACAGTTTTGAGGAGCCGCTGATCTTGGGAACGGAAAATCGCGGGTATATCCTGAAATTTATCGCCGACGGTTATGTTCCTCTGGTTTCGCGGGTGATCGGGCCCGATGAGGGCGAAGTGGAGTTGAATGTGTCTCTCCACCGGGCAGCCACTATCTCGGTGGCTTTATATAACCCGGATGGCAGGTCCGCAGCTGGCGCGGACATAGCGTTGATTTCTCCTCATGCAATACTACAGCTGGGTCAGGGAGGATTTCCGCATGATTTTTCTCAATCCGCCGGCTCGCTGCTGCGCGCGGATGCAAGCGGAACCTTTATCTTGCAACCTGATGCTGCGGTCACGCGAGTGATTGCGGCCAGCCCATCAGGTTACGCCGAAACCACTCCGACCGCGTTGTCGGCCAATCCTATCCTGCGACTTCAACCTTGGGGACAACTGCAGGTCAATTGCATGTCCGCCGGGCAACCCATTGTTGGTCGCCATTTCAATGTCATTCTGGATGTTGATTCTGCGGATTCAGCTTCATGCTATTATACCATGACCCCGGTGATAACCGATGCGCAAGGACAGTTCACCATTTTGCAAATTCCGCCGGGACATCATGATTTGGTTCGTCAAGTTCCTATCCAGGCAAATCCGGGTGGTGATGCTTGGATGGATGGCAGCAAAACCTCATTCGAGATCCGACCAGGCGGCAGCACCAAGCTTTATCTGGGGACCAATAATTATGTCGTTACTGGTAAGGTAAAATGGCCACCAGGATTTTCGCGGAAGCCCGGATGGCAGGTGATAGCATCGCTTCAAACTAGCCTTCCAGTCATTCCGCCGGAGATTCGCACTAACCAGCCGGCCCGCGAGGCTTTTACGCAGTCGGCCGAGTACAAGGACGAGCTAAAACATATTCAAAGATATCAGCCAACCCTTAACACCGACGACACACTTTCCGTGGATGAAGTGCAACCCGGAAATTATGATTTTTTTGTGGGCGTCTATTCCGGTTCGGGAAATGACATTACCTATTCGGTTGGAAGGGAAAGCGTCGGCCTCAAGCAGATTGCTCAAGGCTATGTGAAAATAACCGTCCCATCTGCTCCGCCTTC
>DATJYM010000124.1:0-5362 GCA_035499615.1 Candidatus Acidiferrales bacterium
CGTGAGTTCAAAACTGCAAACTGCGATTGAAAATGTCTATGATGCTTTTAAGGACATTACAAAGCCGCAATTTGTAGATGGCTGTCCATGCTGCATTGATGAAAAAGGCATCAGTATTTTATTGGCGAAACCATTGCGAGAACTCTCTCCCGATGATTTAGCGCATTATGCTGCATCTGTATTTTTGACTGTTGGTTCTGTCGGAGATTTTTTCTATTTCTTGCCGCGCATCTTGGAAATTTTGGCGCTGAATTCTGATTGGTGGCCAGACCCAGAAGTTGTCACCCGTGCGTTACACAATTCGGGGTTTCATACTTGGCCGCCAGACAAATCACAGGCAGTTGCAAATTACTTCGACGTAAAAATTACCAGTATTTTGGAACAAGACCAAGCCGGATGGGAAGTTGATTCTTGGATTTGTGCTTTGGGCAGATTGCATGTTGATTTAAATCCGTTTCTTAGAAAAATTGCGTCAAATCCTTCGCGGTTGATTGAGTACTACGAAGTCAACAGCAATCAGCTAAATGACGGGAAATTATCAAACGGATTTTGGGATGATGCCCCAAAAGAACATCAGCAAATTGTCGAATGGTTTCAATCTGCCGAAATCAAGAAGGCCATTGAGCTGGCTTATGGGCTTGCTTAATCAACGCGATGTAACCTTCGTCGAAGATTTTCCACAACCCCTGCACTCGGCAAGGCCGTTGATTGGGCAAAGGGTTCGATCACCTTTTCCTATCCGGATACCATGAAGTGAATTTGACCGCGGCGTAAATGGCGATGATCGTTATCCAAATACCGATCTTCATGGGAACGTCCGGCATGTAAAACATCACCAAATCCGCTGCCACCATCACGGCAAATGCCGCCGCCCAGACGGCGGTGATGACATAGTTGACGCGGATAAATTCCGGCGTGGCCCACACCGTTTCCGGCGTCGTTTCACGCGCATATTGCAACGTGAACGGCTGGCGGATGGCCATCGAGACAAGCACGATCAACAACAGTCCGGCATCCACGCACAAACGGGCCCAGATGATGGACGAGGGCATCTTTCCGAACAGCGCCCAGGCGGCCAGCGCGCCAAAGAGAATCACCGTGCCGGCTTCCAGCACCTTCACTTTTTTGCTCCGGCTCATTGCGTCGCGCACGACCAGAGCCAGGGCCACCACGGCACCCGAAGCCAGGCCCGCCACCGGACTGACAAATCTGTCCACCAGCGCAAAAATGAGAAACGGTGCGAATGCTAATAGGATATTCATGGTAAATTTGTTTTGGTTACATTATGGGTTCTCGGTTGCCAGCTTTGTCATCAGTTTGGAGGCGTGGCGTTTTAATTCCGGTGAGCCATTTTCCATTCGCTTGGCGTCATTCCTTCCCATTCGCGGAAGGCGCGAAAAAATGAATTGGGATCTTCGTAACCCAGCAAATAAGCCGTTTCCCCGAGTTCCAGCGTTGGTTGCAACAAATAATGTCTGGCCAGTTCGTGCCGCGCGTCACTGAGAAGCTGGCGAAAGCTGGTCCCCTCTTCGGTGATTCGTCGTTGTAAAGTTCGGCTGCTTATTCCCAGCTCTTTCGCCACCGTCATGATATCGGGTGGATTGCCCCCGAGTAGTTTTCCCAATACCCACTTTACCTTGACGATGAGTGTTTGATCTGCCTTCCGCCGTGCGAGTTCCCGGTCCAGTCCCGGACCTAGCATCGCCAGCAATTCGGCGTTGTAAGTCACGAAAGGGAAATTCAGGTCAGATGTTCGGAAAATAATGGCGTTCCGTTGGGTCTTAAATTTTACTGGACAGCCAAAATGGGCCTCGTAGAGCTCACGATGCTCGTCATTCCTGGCCAGTTCTACGCGCAAAGCCCGCACTGGCTGCCGGGTGCCGCGCCGCCCCAGTTCGACCATGGACGCAAAGGTCGTGTCAATCAACAGCGGCGGCGCAAATTCGCGGGACAATATCCAATTGAAACCCACCCGGCATTCTTCGTTTCCTTCGACGATGAGCATTTCCTCCGCGCAGCAAAGTATTTTATACCGCGCGAGACGTTGCAGCGCATCGCGAAACGTCCGTGCGTGCTGCGCGGCGATGCTTATCGGGTGGTGCTGTTCCAACGGCACCAAGGCGGGCAATTTCAATCCGATGGCCGGATCATCAACCAGTTCCGGCAACGCCCGCCACAGTGCAAACCATTGATCAGTCGTCACAACGCCTTTGCCCGAAGTCCAGAGCGTCGGAGGCAAACTGCTTTTGCGGAGGAGTATCGCGGGATCGACCCCGATGGTTTTCAAGGCCTTCGGCATCGCATCGGGTATTCTGAAAGTGCTGATCGGCATGGTGACAATGTTTTAGGTCACGATGATGCCAATTGCAAAACCTGTTTGACCGTGTCAGAAGGTTCAAGCTTGTCAAAATCAGTCGATCGCGTTGTCTGCGCCCAATGCTCAAGCTCGGTGACGCTGTTCTTGTAACCATTTCCGAGAAATGCCATGGCATCGCTGCCCATCGGCAAACGCAGCGGTGGTTCGGCAAGTTCAGTAATTTTCAAAATGACCGCCGCGCCTTTCCGGGGATCGCCCGGTTCATGACCGGTAAATTTTTCCATCAACCCTCGCACTGTGCCCACCGTGGGAGCATAAGCGGGATTTGATTTGGCGAAGGCCATGGATGCACCTGCCCAATCCGTCCGAAAACCACCCGGCTCAACAATGGTCAATTTGATGCCGAGGGGCATGATTTCCTGCGCGAGCGCTTCGCTGAAACCTTCCACGGCAAACTTGGCCGCATGGTAACCCGACAGACCGGCAAACGCGACACGTCCGCCGATGGAAGTGATTTGAATGATGTGACCGGAGCCTTGTTTGCGCAGGATCGGAACCACTTCGCGGGTCACATTCACCACGCCCCAAAAATTGGTGTCAATCTGCGCCTTGAATTCGTCGGTCGTCATTTCTTCAAAGGCACCCGTAAAACCGTAACCGGCATTATTCACGACGACATCAATGCGGCCAAAAGCCTTTATCGCGGCGGCAACCGCCTCGGCGGCAGCATCAGGCGAGGTGACATCGAGCTTAACGGTTCGCACGCGGTTACCATAGGTTTTAACCAAATCGGCCAACTGCTCCGGTCTGCGGGCGGTGGCGATTACTTGATTGCCGGCGGCAAGAGCCGCCTCGGCAAGTGCACGGCCCAAGCCGCGGGAACTTCCAGTGATAAACCAGACTTTGGACATGTGATCATTTAACACAGTGTTATCCGTGACAGCGCGTAGTGCACTGTCTTTGTAATTGAACTCTACGCTTAATCCCGCATTTGTAACTAGCGCGACGTGCCAACCTGCTTGCAAAATGCGCCAATCGCGGAAAACCCCAGGCCATCCACACCATCTCTCCCCGGAACTGAACATCTAGCGCTGAGTGCCTAATTCCGTGAACGGCGCGGGTTGCGCACCGGGGAACCATTCTGTGTGCTGGTCCCCTTGACGGCCAAAATAGGTCACACGCTTGCCGCGCAAAAAGGCGAAATATCCCTGCACACCGTTTTCCATCGCGCGGCGGGTAAAGTCCCGGAACTTCTGGCCGTTTCGCTGGCTGTCCAGGATGTTCGCCTGCAAAGCTGCCGCGTCGAAGTCGGCGGCGACGGGTGACAAACCTTCGTAGTTGATCGGGGTCACGACCATGTTTCCGTCGCCACCGTAAAAGGTTGTACGCAGTCCGATGTAATCCACGTGGTAATATTCCACACCGGTGGCGAGCAATTGGTCAATGACTTCGGGAAAGGATATGGTTCCGCCAAGAGTTTTGGCCGCCACTTCAGTAATAATTTTAGTGTTCATGATTGTCTTTTGGTTAATTGTTGCCGCCCTTTCCGGGCTTCAATTAAATAGACAACCAGAAAAATTGATTGTGACAGCTCGCCGGAAATTTTAACTCGAACAAAAATTCATTGCTTCCTGTCGGGATACTTCAAAGCGAATTTGATCACCATGCCAAGTCATTATCGTTACCCCACCGCCCCTGCAGTTCAAATTTTCCCGTGACAAAGTAAATAACCGTCATCTGGTCACAGCGAACGCCCGTGCCACGAACTCCTGACAGGGGTCACGCCTCTGAAGGCTCATTCAACAATGACGTTTTCCCTTAACCGCCGGGGCCCATCGGGGTCGTGTGCCGGCAAAACAATTGTCGGTTCACTGCGGGCAAATTCCAAAATCTTGCGGATCGTTGCCAACGACATGGCCGGATCGTTGGTCACGCCATCGGTGTGACCGGCAAGCATGTCGTCGAGTGTGTAACTGGCATCGCCTGTAAAAAAATAGGCGACACCTTCTCCGCGCGCCACCACGGCTGTGTGCCCGACATAGTGTCCGGGGGCGGGAACCATAAAAATTCTTCCATCTTTGGTGATCGGATGAGAGACCGGAAACGGTCCGATGGCTGGACCGTCAAATTCAACCAGCTCCGGGCGAAACCAAATTGGCCAGCGTTGCGGCAGGCAGCCCATCATTTTTCCCTTTAATCCCCTGGATTCCTTCCAACCAGCGCGCGGCGAGATAATCCGGGTATGCGGAAAATGATGCAGTCCGCCGGTGTGATCGTGATGATAATGAGTCAGGATGACGGCGGAAATATCCTTGGAAGGATCAAGACCCATCTGACACAGACGCGGGCCGATTTCTTCGTGCGGAGCCACCCGGATGCTGACTTGTTTGGTGAAAAATGGGTTCCACCAAGGCAGGTAACCGGGGGTGGAATTTTCAGCGCTGTCGCCCGTATCTACGATAAACCGGCCTTCCGGATGCTCGATCAACCAGGCAAAGATTTCCAAAGGTCCGGCCCAGTTTTTATCGCGGAAGATGTCAATCTTTCGCTGGATGGCATTGCGTCCTTCGCCACCGCACTTCTGCGCGGTTTTCAACCAGGCCTTGCCAGTGGAAATGGGTGTCACCTTTACCATGCAAAAATGATGGCTTTGTCGAATTCATAAGACAAGCAACAATACAATGTTTGCCGTAGCATAGTTGAACTTTTTCAGTTCGCATCAAAACCCGATTGCGAAAGGATTTCACGCAGCTTGCCCGCCAGGTCCGGCCCGGCCAGGAACGGTTGCAGCCGGTAAATTTCCGCGTGCCGCCGGTCGAGCGACTGCAATTCATCCAGCCGGTCGGCGGCAACCTCCCGCACATCGGCAACGCGATCCTTGGAAAATTCCAGCCGTTGCGCATCCAGCCAGCCGTTGCGCATGAAACCGTTCGCCTTGCGGGCGCACCGGCAGGGATTGGCCTGGTTCACGAGCCCGCACTTGTCGTTCATGAACTGATACAGGTCACGCCGTGCCCGGGATAACAACTGCCGGAAATTGGCCGC
>DATJYM010000125.1:0-8907 GCA_035499615.1 Candidatus Acidiferrales bacterium
CGACGACCGGATCGAGCGGCAGCTGCTGTGATTGCGCGATGAAAATCTTGGCCGAAGTGCTGGGCACAGCGATGGCCGGTGTTTGCGAACCGGAATTCAGCGTGCAGGTCTCATTCGTGTTTAGCAAATTCACCAGCACGGTGCCGCCCGGATAGGTCAAGGTGCAGGGAGACAATGTCTGGGTCGAACCGGCGGTGTTCAGAACCACGAACACTTCCTGCGCGTTCAACACCCGCGAATAGGCGAGCAACCCGGGACCGGTGGAATTGTTGGCCCGGCTGATGTGGGAACCGAGTGAAATCGCCGGATAAAGCCGGCGGAAATTATTCAACTCCGCCACGAGTTGAAACAGCGGATGCGTCATGTTGAAACTGTCCACGCCGTTCAGGCCGGCATCCTTGAACTGGCCGGCAAACATGTCCTCGCGGTCGTAGGGATCGGTCGCACCGTTGAATGCCTGCTCGGTGCCGTAATACAGACACGGAATGCCGCGCGCGGTGTACAGAAACGCCAGCGCGACCTGCAGCCGGTTGGTCGTGCTGGAGTTCAAAAAGCGCGGCTGATCGTGGTTGTCCAAGAACGTCACCAGCCGCATCTGCGCGTTGGTGTCGTAGTAGGTCGCGACGTTCGCGTAGTGATTGTCAATCTGGCTGGTGGCGCCGCTGGCCGAACCGAAGACGCTGCTGACAAGGAAGTAAAGTGGATAATCCACCACCGAATCCAGCATGTACGCCCCGCCGGCTTCTGTTCCGGTGTAGTGGCCGCAAAGCGATTCGCTGCTGTCATAGACTTCGCCGAACATAAAGAAATTGGGCTTCGCGCTGTTGGTCGCGGCGGAGGCGTGGACGGACGGACACCAATATTGCCAGAAGCCATCTTCAATGTGCTTGAAAGTGTCGATGCGAAAGCCGTCGAATCCGGCCTGCTGAATCCAGTATTGGTAAATCGCCGCCATGTTCGAGCGGACGTAAGGCGATTCGGTGCGAAAATCATTCAAACTGCTTAGCTGGCCCAATTGGTAATGTTGCGGGGTGTTGTAATCAGGGATATTGCCGTAGTTGTGAAAATAATTGGTGAGCGCGTTGTTGGTCGAGTTGTAGGTTAAATTGTAAGTGTCGAACGGCGGCGCAAAGGTCAGCGAGCTGCTGTAATATTTGAGTGTGTAGCCCGCCGGCGGCGCCAGCCAGTTGGGATAGCCCGAATCGGTGCTGTAGATGAGCGTATCGCCGTGGTTGCAAACGATGTCGTCAATGACGAGCAGCCCTTTGGCGTGCGCCGTTTGAATCAGATGCTGCAAATCCGCAAGGCTGCCCCAGTGCGGGTCCACGTTATAAAAGTCCCGGGCCGCGTAGCCGTGAAACTGGCCGTGCCCGTTGACGACCACCGGTGAAATCCAGATCGCCGTCGCACCGAGAGCCTTGATGTAATCCAGCTTTTGCTCCAGCCCCTTGAAATCGCCGCCGTGAACGGACGTCGTGCCGGAGGGGCTGTAATTGCCATCGGCGTTATTGTTGGAAGGGTCCCCGTCGTAGTAACGGTCGGTGATGACCTGGTAAATGCTTTGCGCCTGCCAGAAACCATTGCTGCTGTTCTGCGCCTGCAAGCCGGCGGTCCAAAGGCCAAGCCAGACCGGAACACATATGATAATGCACCGGTGCCAGACCCGAAGGGATGAACACATAATTTTAGCGCGGAATCGAAAATAATACCGCCGTTTTCGACCCACGGCTACCGCACAAATATGCGAGGCGATTCCCGGATTCAAGCGTGACCGGAACCTCCAGGCCATTGACATTGCGAAACTTTCAGCGCGGTCTAAATTGCCGGTGTGAAAAAGCGTCCTCAGAACAGAAAGACCCCGCAACGTCATGGGCGAGACAAGTTGCCGGCGGCGCCCATCCGCAATGACCAGGCCCCGACACTTTCCGCGGGCCGTAAATGGGCCTTTCGCCTGATCGCTCTGGTCTGCATACCGCTGCTGGCGTTGGGCGGGCTGGAAGCGGCCTTGCGTCTGGCGGGTTATGGTTATCGTACCAACTTCTTCGACACCATCTCGATCGGCCATCAGAAATTTTTGGCCGACAACGAGAATTTCAGTTTGCGGTTCTTCCCGCCGCAGCTAACGCGCTGGCCCAACCCCGTTTTAATGGAAGCCCGCAAACCCACCAACACCTTCCGGATTTTCATCCTGGGCGAATCGGCGGCCCAGGGAGACCCGGAACCCGCTTACGGCGCCTGGCACTACCTGGAAGTCCTGCTGCGCGAACGCTACCCCGACGAACACTTCGAGATTATCAACGTGGCCATCACCGCCATCAATTCGAATGTCATTCTCCCGATCGCCCGCGCGTGCGCGCACCGGGACGGCGATCTCTGGATCATTTACATGGGCAACAATGAAATGGTCGGGCCTTTCGGCGCCGCGACCGTCTTCGGGGCCAAAGCGCCCCCCTGGTGGCTGATCCGGCTGAATCTGGCGGTGCAACAAACCCGGGTCGGGCAACTGATCACCTCCCTGACGCGCAAGCTCAGAAACAAATCGACCGAGGCCTCCTGGGGAGGCATGCAAATGTTTCTTGGCAATCAACTGGCACCCGACGATCCCCGACGGGAAACCGTTTATCGCAACTTTCAGCGCAACCTGCAGGACATCTTGCGGGCGGGACTGCATTCCGGCGTAAAGATTATTTTGAATACGGTCGCGGTGAATCTTAAGGATTGTCCACCGTTCGCTTCAGCAACGAACAGCCGCCTCGCCTCCGCCGGCCAGACGCAGTTTGACGCGCAGCTCGCCGGGGCGCGCCAGAAGCAGGCGGAAGGCCAGTTCGCCGCGGCCGCGCAACTTTACGGGGAGGCGGCCCAATGGGACGCCACCTTTGCCGAATTGCAGTTCCGCTGGGGGGAATGTTTGCTGGCGCAGAATCAGCTGGCTTCGGCCCGCGACCATTTCCAACTGGCCTGCGATGATGACGCGTTGCCTTTTCGCGCCGACTCGCGAATCAACGAACTGATCCGGCAGGCCGGAGAGAAATTTACCGGTCCCGATCTCGATCTGTTTGACGCGGTCCGCGCCTTGGAAACCAATGGTCCCGCGCGCATTCCGGGGCAGGAAACATTTTATGAGCACGTGCATTTTAATTTCGACGGGAGTTACCGCCTGGCCCGGGCCTGGGCCGATCAGGTCCAGCATTTCCTGCCTGAGTCCGTCCAAAGCCAGGCGACCAACGGCTGGGACTCACAGGAAACCTGTGAGCGTTTGCTGGCGCTGACGGATTGGAACCGGAGTCTGGTGCTTCAAGTCGCTGTCCTTCCGCGAATGCAGGAGCCGCCTTTGAGCACCCAGTTCAACAATGACCGGCGGGTTCAAGCCATTAACAACCAACTGCAGGAACTGCATCAGCGAATGGCTGAAACCAACGCCCAGGCCAACGCCCGGGCAATTTACCAGGACGCCATCAAACATGCCCCTGGCGATTACATGTTGCATGAGAATTATGCGGAGTTCCTCCAATACATCGGCGACTCCAAACAGTCTGCGTCCGAATGGCTGACCGCCGGTGAATTGTCGCCGCGCAATCCCTTCACATTTTGCCAGGCCGGCCGGGTGCTGGCTCAAATGGGTCAAGCAACGGAGGCACAGGCGGCCTTCTCGAAAGCGATCTCCCTGCATCCCCGGTATTTCGAAGCCTGGCTGGAATTGGGAAAATTGCGCTTTGCCGAAGGGAAATATGAGCCGGCCCGGCAATATTATGAACAGGCCCGCCTGCTTCAGCCGAACGATCCCCACGTCTATTATGAAATGGGCCGAACCCTTTCACTTTTGCAACGCCCGGCCGAATCCATTGAAAGTTTCCGCCGCGCGATCCAACTCAAGCCGGATTACTGGGAGGCGCATTACTGCCTGGGCGGAGAACTGGCCATGCAGGATGAAATAGCCGAAGCCAAAAGCGAATTTGAAACCGTCATTCAATTGCAACCCGGCTATGCGCTGGCGCATCTGAACCTCGGCGTGGCGTTCATGAAACAGAATCAGTTGAATGACGCGTCCCGGGAGTTTCAGGAAACGCTGCAATTGGATCCCGGCAACCGCCTGGCCGCGCAGTACCTTAATCAAGCCCAATACCAGAAAACCACCCTGCCTTGATCCGCCCGATCCACTCGCGATTTTCAGCAGAGACCGAAACAGAGCATCAATGCGCCGGCGTATGCTGCGCCAGCCAGAGCATGTCCGGGTCGTCGATGGTACAGGGGACTCCTCGAATCGCGGTGTACATGACTTTCCGGTGAGCGTTCATCACCGGCCCTCTCCAGTTATGAATCTCCGCATGACCATCGCCAAAGGTCACTCCGCAACCACCGGCATGCAGGTTGCCGGGCAGTTCGGTGAACGTGGTTACGGGATAATTGGCGGTGTAAAGAAGAGCGTCATCCATGCTGTCGGGATGCTCATCGATGTAAACCCAGCATTGGCTCGGACCGGGTGAATGAAAATCAGTGACTTTTTGGCCGAGATACCAGGATGACATCGGCCAGCCAAAGTTGCTCACGGGATACCTGGGGCCAGGTCCCACGGCTGCATCTGCGGCAATGCTGTGGGAGCGTTGGTTCCATCCCCGCCGGCGTTGCACCGCGCTGGCATACTGATCTGCCGGGCACTGGAATACACCGACGCTTTTGGCCACATAATTGCCCAGCAACGAATATCTGCTGTCCACCAGATAGGCGATGTTGGTGTTATAGGTGTTCGCCGTCCAGTCAATAACGCCGGTAATCCAGGAGGGCGAACCCTGGTAGAGATATCCGCCATTCCCGAGCGGCGGAGGGTTGTTGCGGGGATCAAAGTTGTAAGGGAGAAAATCCTTGTTATCGACGCTATACATTATAGCGGCCAGCATGAGCTGTCTCTTGTTGTTCATGCAATTGATGGCTTGGGCCCGTTCTTTGGCGGCGCTCAACGCCGGCAACAACATGGCGGCAAGAATGGCAATGATGGCGATGACCACCAGCAATTCAATCAGCGTAAACCCCGTCCTGCGGCAACTCCTGTTCATCTTATCCAGAGTTACTTTCGATTTCATATTAATTAATCCCATCTGACCGCTCATTTGTCAAAAATTTACCACCGAAAGCCACTTTTGAAACTCGCATGAACCGGCTACAGCGAAGAACCCTTGCCACGCCATCTTTATGAGCATAGTTCGCTTTCTCAATTGTCCCGCCCAGCCGCTCGATCCACGGCTGGGCGGGTGCTAATTTAGTCCAACAATTAACCCAAACAGTTTAAGGCTTCACCACGCGGATGAACAACGCCCCGCCGCTGGTTGGGAAGTTGGTGACACTGACCAAACCGTTGGTCCCATAGTGACCCGCGTTCCAGTTGGTGCCATCCGTTGCCCAAAGGTCCTGCCAGGAACCACCCGACAGACTGTTCTTGATCTGCAAATGGGCGCCCGGCCGGCCCAGCCACGACACCGGAATCGTGCCACCGGAAACCGCGCCCACGGACAGAGAGGCGGCGGTGGCATTGCCGACGGTGAAATACGGCTCGTTGTACATATTGCCGAATGTATCCACCGGCATCTGGTAGGGGCTGGCCGTTAGCGTTCGGACCACCCGGCCATGATTCTGCCCGGAGGCAGCCTCATCATCCGCGGGGCCGCCCAGGGTCCCGCCCGGATCGGTGCCGTACTTGTAAACGAGGTTCACTGCAGTCGGGTTAACGATGATCGTATTGGTATAGATGTAACTCGATCCCGATCGGATCATTTCATATCCTGGCGGATAGGAACCCGGATTGACGCTTTCCCACGGAAACCAGCCGACGAACGCGCCGTTGAGATAGACGTGGTCCGAGCCCGGAACGAATTGGTGTCCATTGATGTCCGTTATCAATACCCCGCTTGAGTTCGTCATACTCACGCTGAACGTCACCGCCTGGGGTGTGAAAAAGTAATCGTTCGCAGAAGCATCGTTCCAAATCGAGGCAAGATTGGTGCCATTGGGGTTGGTATTAGCGGCCGTGAACAGGCGGTTGCCGCCGCCGGTAGCATGGTCGTAGACGTAGCCGGCAGTGTCCAGCGTCTTATACCTGAATTGGTACTGCTGGCCGGATCCCAAACCTACGGAATAAGCCGTTGAGCTGGTGAATATGTTGGTGTTGGCGGCCGTTGGATTATTGGTGCAAGGACCATCGGCCCAGCCATTCATGGTGCCATCCACGCTAACCGTGGTCCGGTCAAAATTGGTGTCGGTCGCAGCCACGATACTCATGTCCACAGAGAAGGTGATATTACTGACAATCACCGGACTGTAGGGCGTATCCGAGTAGTTCCACAGCGGCAGCACCAGCGGCGCGGGCGTGGGTGCGGCAAAAAACCGGTTGCCACTGTCGCGATCGGCGTTAGTCGTGGCGGGGCCCTCATAAGCCGCAGCCAGAGTGCCCGGGTTATAGATGACAAATTTGTATTCCTGGACGCCGTACGGGGAGTTGGTGACCGGGAAAGTATTTGTGTACACCGTCCCACCGTTGTTCACCAGGACTAAAGCACCATGGGCGTTACCCCAGCCTTGCCAGTTGCCCTCAACGGTAATCTGGTCTCCGGATCCGGGGTTGAAGACGCCCAGATAACTCTGTTCGTGCATGTCCACACTGAAGGTGACCAGGTTGCTCGTCACGCCTCCCGAATCACTGAAATAAGGCGTGGGCAAAACCACGGTGGCGCCGCTGGTGGTCGGGAGAAATGCGTTCCGATTATAGCCCGAGGCCAGAGTCTCGTAGGTGGCCGAGTAGCCCGAGCCGGTGTTGGTCTCAATAATAAATTTATACTCCACGGGGGTGCCGTTGGCATCGTACGTGTCCTGGACGGTGTTGGTGTAAATATAAGGGGCGCCAAGGCCTTGCTCGATCAGCTGCTTGCTGCCGTCGCCGAACGGTCCGCCGCTATTGTTCCAGTTGTCGTAGGTGCCGCGGACCGAAACACTCTCGGTTGCCGGGTTAAAGGTTCCATTGGCAATGTTCGTGGACAAATCCACACTGAACGTCACGAAGCTGTTCGATGTCTGGGCACTCGCCGTGACCAGGGCTGCTGCAGAAAAAAGCAATCCGGTCAGAAGCAAGTGTTTCTTTGTTTTGACAAACGTGTTTTTCATATTTCGGGCGATTAAGGTTTATCACTGATAGCGTCCTGTCTGGTCACGCTAGCTGGGTCATGGTCCGACACTACTTTGATGGCCTTGATCCTGCAACCGCATGTTTGTGCGGAAAATAATGATTTGAATGACAATTTCTGGTGAGGCAGCTGAATGGTTCGGCCTTATGGCTGGGAACCAGACCCCTCCTTCCCACGTCATCTCCTTACGAATGGCGCCAACGGAACCTGGGCCTGGCCGGTCTTGTGGATGTCGGTGATTTGTCGGGATTTGGGCCGGCCGAAGTATTTCGATTTTCGGTTTAGAACAGCCGGTCCAGCGGGCTGTAGTCTTTGGCGGATTGCCAATCCGTCGTGGCCTCACGCCCCGGCTTGAGTTGCAGGACATCTTTTCCGGACAGCCGCAAAATCAAGCCCACCGGCGTGAGAATGAAAAAAAAGAAAAGCAACAGCAGCAATCGCCCCAGGAACTGGCTGACGGCAAATCCCAGCCTCATCGAAAATCGATGATAGCCCCGAAACCAGCGCGGCCGCCAGAATGCGCAAACCGCCACCAGGCCAGTCAGAGCGAGCAACGCGAACCAGGTTTTGTCGGCCAAAACATGGCGCCAGCGCAGCAACGAACTCAAAATCGCGAGCCCCAACGCGGCCATCAGCGCAGATTTCCGCCATTCCCCCGGTTTGTCTTTCAGGTCCGGTTTCATTTTAATCGGTCTGCAGCGCAACACGGCGTTGAGGAAGCTGTCCGGGTTGCGCCGCCCGCTCGATGACGAAACTGCCCATCACGAGAAAATCCATCTCGGTATTCATAAAACACCGGTAGGCGTCATCGGGAGTGCACACAATGGGTTCGCCGCGCACGTTGAAGGAGGTGTTCACCAGCACGCCGCAACCGGTCGCGCGTTCGAATTGCAACAACAAGTCGTATAGCAGCAGGTTGCTCTCCCGGGTCACCGTCTGGATGCGGGCCGAATAATCCACGTGGGTCACGGCCGGCAGGGTGGAGCGTTCTTGTTTGAGCAGGTCCAAACCCGTCACGCCGCCGGGCAGCGGCCTTTGCAATTCCTTTCTGACCGGCGCCGTGAACAGCATGTAAGGCGAGTCGGCGTCCAGTTCGAAATAATCAGCCACCCGCTCGCGGCGGACGACCGGGGCGAACGGCCGGAACGACTCGCGAAATTTCACCTTCAAATTCATCACCGATTGCATTTTGGGCGAGCGCGCGTCTCCGAGGATCGAGCGGCTGCCCAGCGCGCGCGGCCCGAATTCCATGCGGCCCTGGAACCAGCCGACGACTTTTTCCGTCTTCAATAATTCCACGGTAAAATCCAGCAACGCGGTTCCTTCCAGCTTTTTAAAGACCGCGCCGTGCGAACGGAGCACGGTTTCGATTTCTTCATCGGAATATTCCGGTCCGAGCAGGGACGATTGCATGGCATCCCCGACCGCAGTGGTTCGGGGCGGCGCCCCGGGATCCCGATGCCACGCGGCCAACGCCGCGCCGAGCGCGCCCCCCGCGTCACCCGCGGCGGGCTGAATCCAGACCCGGTCAAATATTTGTTCCCGGAGGATCCGGCCGTTGGCGACGCAATTGAGGGCCACACCGCCGGCGAGGCAGAGATTCCGGGACCCGGTAACTTCGCGGGCGTGCCGGGCCAGGCGCAGCATGATTTCTTCCGTGACCGACTGGATGGAGCGCGCCACATCCATGTGCCGGCGTTCGATTTTTTCCTCCGGTTTGCGCGGCGGACCCCCGAAC
>DATJYM010000126.1:0-27862 GCA_035499615.1 Candidatus Acidiferrales bacterium
CCTCGCGCATCATTTCCGTCCAGGACTATGGACTGGATACCAATTACCTCGCGGACCGGGATTATACGGTTGAGGGTCGGACTTTGACTTGTACCGCGTCCTCCCGCATGCCCCAAGCGCGGGCGGAAGATCTGCCCAAGGGGGAGTTTAAATGGAATGTGGTCGGGGGCAAACAGGTGATGGTGACCTACGAACACGACGATACCTGGAATCATCCCTACCCGACCTATGCCGGCGGCGGCCTGCCCGGGACGATGAATAAATTGGAGACGCGTGCGCCGCTGACCATCGTGGCTTACGGGGATAGTATCACGCACGGCTATGGGGAAAGCCGGCTGTCGCACATCCCGCCGTTTCTACCGCCCTGGCCGGAACTCTTCGTGCATCGGTTGGAAACCATTTATCACGACCAACAGGTTCACTTTTACAATTCATCCCAAAGCGGCGCGACTTCAAAGTGGGGAAGAGCCTATGCCGACCGCATGGTGGCGTCTTTAAATCCCGATCTGGTGATCATTGCTTTTGGGCAAAATGATTTCTGGAGCATTTCGGCGGATTCCTTCGCGAACAATATTGCGGACATCCTGAAGACGGTTCGCCATAAGAATCCAAACGCCGAGTTCCTGCTGGTTTCCACCCTGCGATTTGATCCGGCTTACACGACCAACTCCCGGTACTGGAATGTCGTCGGCAAATACGCCCAAAAACTGAAGGCGATGACCGGGCCAGGAGTGCAATTTGTGGATATGACCGCGATCAGCGAGTGGGTCTATGCCGCCAAAAAGCCGAAGGATTGCATGAATGATCCGCTACATCCCAACGATTATTTTGCGCGCTGGTACGCGCAAAGTCTGATCGCGGCCCTGGATCCGGCGTCAGGGCGCGCGCCGACATCGATGACGCCGGTCAGGTTGCGCCCCCGCAAACTGGTTCCCACACCTCAGTAGCTGGCAACAACGAAAGCCGTGCCGATGTTGCCCGGAAGGATGACCCAGTCGCCGTTGAGCTTTTCCCAGGATTGGCCGTTCACAGTGACGCTCGTCAGCGGCTTCTCACCCGGCGTCCGGAAACGGAGGCGGATGTCGCGTGGGGGATTGCGCGTGGGACCTTCGAGGTGGGCGGTGATGGCGTTTGACCCGCCTTGGTAGATGACCGAAGTGTTTCCGAAATAAGTGGCGGTATTTTCGATGCCGCATTTCTGACCCGGTTTCAGCCACTCACGTGGAATGGCCTGGCCAATCAAGAGCACCTCCCCGTCTTCGCGAACGAAAATTTTGCGCAACCAGCCGCAGACATTGGCTTCATCGGAGCTTTTATAAACATCCCCCAGCCAGTCTCCCATCTCCGGGAGGGCATGTTCGGTATTCATGTGGACATCGGGAAAATTATTAAGGGCGATGGCGTTGAACATGGCGCGCAAGGCCTGTTTGACGTCGTCGCGATCGAGATACGCTTCGGGGTCGAGGAGGAGGCAGGCTTGCATGGACATGCCGCCGCGGCCGAACCAGTATTTGTCGAAATCGTCCACCGTGTAGCCGTATCGATTGGAGAGAAAAAGGTTGTCCTCGTAATCCTTCAGTATCCACTGGGCCCGGACTGAATCGGGGTCAATGGCCCTGGTGATGATCAGGTGCATGGCGCCTTCGAGGGTTTCACAAATCCAGCCGAAACTACGGCCGCGGCGCTGGACGTACGACGGAATTTGTGGAACCGCGGTACCGTCGCGCAGGCGGACGACCGGCGAACGGGCGGAGGCGGCCAGGAAATGGTTTACGAGATTTTGGTGGTAGGTCTCGGCAGCAGCGCGGATGCGGGGTGCGTTCGGATCCTGAATCTGTTCGAGTGCCCAGGCCGCCCCGTCCAGACCGCGCCAGGTATAACAACTGGTGGAAAGCCAGGTCCACCAATCACCGATGTCTTCAAGGTCGCCGGGTGGCAAAAGGCCTTCGGCCAGACTGTTCTGATTTGTGGTGCGGGCGGTTTCACGAATGATCCAGTCCGCGCCGGCAACGATGCCGGGCGCCGCGCGGCGCAACCAGGCGTTATCGCGCGTGAAGCGGTAATGTTCGGCCAGAGTCCACAGGATCCAGCCGTGGTGTTGGTTGTAACCGCCGGCTTCATAACCGGCCGCTCCGTAGAGAATGCCGTTCGTGGAGTCGAAATCGCCCGGCAGTCCCACCGTACCCTGGTAGTGAAGCCAGGTATCAAGACAGTCCTCCGCTTCCCGATGGTAACCCCGGCGGTCCAGATCCAGAACCATCATGCACGATTCGTTGCCATAGACACCGTAGCGGAGCGAGCCGACGCGCGCAAAACGCCGGTTGCTCCCCGGCTCAACTTCGCAATTGATGAGAAGATGCCCGGCCACCGCGCGGTAGAAATCCGTAAGGTCAGGTTCCGGGGTGGTGAGGCGCGCGCTTTCATCTAAAACCCGACGCCAGTAATCCCCGGTAAACTTCCGTTCCCGTTCGAAATCAAGCGCCGCCAGGGCGGTCGCCTCGGATGGTTCGATGAGCGGCAGATAGGGTAATTTTATTGTAATCGTTTTTGTTTGGTGCGCCGCGAGCGGCACGCTCCAATCCAGTTGATTCGTCGAAACCGTCGGAAGACTGCCGGCGACAACCTGGCCGCGCAGATGGCCGCCGTTCCAGATCAGCCCCTGGTCATCGATCCGGAGTTGCTCGCGGTTTGTGTCGCTGAGGATGGTGATGGGCAGGCTGGCCCGGCGCGAGCTGCCGGTGGTGTTGGTAAACTCGAAGCGAAGCATGGCTATCGCGCAGGCGTCGGGAGCCGTCGGGGCATCCGCCGTGGCGCCGTCGAGTGTCGTGGCAAACGCCGTTTGAACGATGTGCACGCCATTGCGGTTCCAGGTGGTGAGGCAAATCGGGAGGGACTGGTCCTCGATGTGGCGTGCTACCGGCTTTTCCGGCAGGCCGAACTCGACTTGAATCGGTGGCTGTTCCAAATCGAGCCGGGGTGTATCCCTCGCGGGAAGTCCCTTCATATATTGGTCGTCCCAACGGAAAGAAACATTGCCATCGGCATCGAGGCGAAATTTCTGGCGGCCGCCATCGTTGCCGAGGACGAAGGCGATGCGCGATTTTTTTGGCGGCATGCCGTTCCAGGCGGAGGTCCAGGTTTGCTCGGGCATCTCCGCAATGCGGTCGTAGAGGGTCTGTTTCCCGGCGCGGCGCACGTCTTCGTCAACTGCAGAATAATCACGGTGGTCATTGTCGAGAAGTATCGCCGCGCCGTATTCCGGCAGGTACAGGGAGCCCTTCTTCAAATCGTCCACTTTGAACGTGAATAAATTGGTGCCGTTCCGCAGCGTGACGAGCGTGCGATCAAAAGTATTTGGGTCGGTGTTGACAGCGGTTTGAATCCGCAGAATGGTGGAGTGGCTGTCCGTGGCCGTCGTGCTCAGGATTTGCCCGTTGAACGCCGTGGCCCGGAAGTCAGAAGCGGGAGGATATTCCCACACCACGCGGACGGAGCGATCCGCCAGCGTGGAGTCTGTCAGCGCGTGTATTCGGAGAATTTTGGGAATGGGCTGGTCAGAGACAATCCGGATTTTGAGCGTGAACCGGCCGGTTGACGAATAGTTCGTCAAGTCCGGGTACTCATGGGCGTTGATGGGCCTAAAGGTAAACCGAATGGAGTTGCTGGAAGCGAATTGCTCCGCGTCGGCGATGCGCCATCCGCCATTATACCAATTCCCCAGTTCCATCCAGCCATCATAACCGTTGCCCAGTTCGCGGTCCTTGGGCAGGTGTTGCTGGGGCCAATGGCTCCCCCAATATTCCAGGCGGACCTTGCGACCCGCCGGAATGGGGTCGGCGAACTCCACAATGACCGAATGTATTTCCCGCGGGTCGTCCCACTTCAAACCGAGGCCATCCGGCAGGGGAATGCCAAACGGCGCGGCGTCAAAGAAGTTGGTCGGAGAATTCTGGCCCAGGACCGCGTGAATCGCGATGAATGCGATGAACAGGGTGAGCTGGAATCTGGCATTCATTCGACATTATTATCGCCGCGATCGTCTCCCGCCGCGTTGGTGTCCGCCCAGTGAACCAAGTCGCGCGAGCCGCATCAATAGTCCAATCGAGCTATCGAAATTTATGAGTATTACCTTAGTGTTGACGTAAACGGCTTAATTCGAATGGACATTTCCGCCCGTTCTCTAAAAAATCAGAACCGTATTTACCCGAATGAGCCAGCCACACCCGAATAAACCGAATCCGGCAATCCAGCGGCTCTACCGCGAAGCCGAGGAGGCGTGGGGACAGCAGGATTACCAGAAGGGTATCAGCCTTATTGAGCAGGCGACCCGCAAGGAGCCATTCAATCCGCGCCTCCTCCTTGACCTGGCGCACGCTTACGGAAAGCGCTATGAATTTGCCGCGGCGGAACGATGTATCGAGAAGGCGGTACAGATTTCGAAGGATCGCGCCCGCACCCTGGGAGACGCGGGGCATGTTTGTCTGCAATTCGACAACCATGATATGGCAGCGGTCTGCTTCGAACGCGCTTGTCAGAAAAAGGGTGTCTCCATCGGCGTGCTGATTACGCTGGCCGATCTTTATACCCGCGATCGGCGACTGGATGAAGCCGCCGAGCTGGTCGCCCGCGCGGCGCAGATGGACCGTAAGGATCCGCTTGTGCTGCTCGAGCAAGCGGTACTCAACCGGTTGCGCGGGCAGAACTCCGAAGCCGAACCGCATTTCCGTGGGCTCGCGACCACTGCCACTGCTGCTGCGCCGGTCCGCACCCGCGCACTATACGAGCTGGCAGGCATCCTGGATGGCGAAGGCCGATACGACGACGCCATGGCCGCATTATTGGAAGCGAAAGCAATTCTGCGCCCGCATGCAGGACCGTATGCGGCCACCCTCCAGCACATGCAAAACCGGGCCAAGGAAATGGAGCAGAGCATCACCACCGCGGTCATGGAGCGCTGGCGCGCGGATGCCGGCAAGCTCCAACCGCTCCGACGCATCGCGCTGCTGTGCGGCCATCCCCGTTCCGGCACCACTCTCCTCGAGCAGGTGCTTGATGCACACAGTAATATCACCAGCGCCGAAGAAACCAAGATGATGCATGACGATGCCTACCTGCCTTTGATCCGTGATTTTCCGGAGGGAACCAGCGTTCTGCAGGCGCTCGATTCGGTTCCGCCCAGCGTCATCCAGCATGCCCGCGAAAACTATTTCCACTGTACGGAAATGTTCCTCCGCCGGAAAATCGGCGATCGCCTCCTGGTGGACAAAAACCCGGCGATGAATCTGATGATTCCCATGGTGGTGCGGGTTTTCCCCGAAGCGAAATTCCTCATCGCCTTGCGCGACCCACGCGACGTGGTCATGAGTTGCTTTATGCAAGACCTGCCACTTACGCCAATCAGCTCTGCCTATCTGAGCTTCGAGAGCACCGTGAACCAATACGCGAACGTAATGGGGTTCTGGCTGGAAATGCTCCCGCGCATGGGAGATCAGTGGCGGTATATCCGTTATGAAGAGATGGTCGAAAACCTTCCTTCCGTGGCTCGCTCGGTGCTGGAATTCCTCGGCGTGGGTTTTGAGGATAATGTTTTGAGATTCTATGAGCACGCGCGAGCGAAGCGGGTGACTTCCCCGTCCTACGCGGACGTGCGGAAGCCGCTGTACCGGACGGCGGTCGGTCGCTGGCGGAACTATCAAAAATACCTCGACCCATACCTGCCGGGGCTGGAACGTTTCGTGAAGGCATTCAATTACCATTGATCCAAGTCCACCTACGGGAAGGAAATTGCTGAACAGGAGTATAGATTCGGCGGAAGTATTTGTAGTGGAGAATATTACGTGCTAGACGGCGAGTAGTCCAATTGAGCTATAGTCGACTTGTTTAATTTATGTTATAAGAGTTGGAAACCCAACGGGAAAGCGTATCCCAGCGTATAGACAACAATAACAAACATCCGGCAGGAGATTCACTATGAGAAGCCATTTCAGACCCGAGTCAGTCGGGAAATCAAACATGAGAAGCCATTTCATCAGCAGTGCGGCCATCGCGTGTGCGGTTACTGGCGCGACGGCCATGATGACGGAAGTCAGTTCAGCGCAAATTGCGGCTGACTTCGCGACGGACCCTGTTTACGCCGGCGGCTGGACGGCAGGGCTGAACGGGGGTTATGGCTTTGGTGCGTGGAGCTTTACTGGTACTGGGGGAGGCTCGGGTCAAGAAATGAGTAGTGCATCGTCCATCGGAACGGCGTGGACAATGTTCAACACTTCGTCCAGCAGCGGCATCAGCGATACCGGGCGGGCCATTTCTGAAGCCGGTGGGCTGCAGGCCGGTCAGACATTCGAAGCTGTTATTCAAAACCCCACCACCTATCATTTTTATCGCGGATGGGATGTCGGCTTCCTTAATGCCACTGACAACAATCTGGGCGGAAACAATTCGGCTTCGCTTTTTCTCAATGTCTTCAACTACAACTACCCGTCATATAATGGTGTTGTTCCCAACTGGAGCGTCACCGATAACGGCGGCGGCACGACGAGCACCATCTCTCCCGGCGCCTCGGCGGCCGTGAAGATCGATCTCATGCTGACCTCGGCGACCACGTATTCACTCACTTTGACGCCGTTGGGCGGAGGTTCGCCCTATACGCAGAGTGGAACGCTTGCGGGGCCAATTAATTATGTCAACTTCCGGTCATACAACGGAGTCTCCGCCGGGCCGAGTGACGTGGCGAATAATTATGGAATCAGCTACATGGAAATCGTCCCTGAGCCGGCCACTTTGGCGCTGGTCGGGTTGGGATTCGGCGGGGTGCTGTTCTTGCGCCGACGAAAGTAAAAAGGTCTAAATGTGCGTTAGCTTGCCGGGGCCGATTCAAAAAAGAACCGGCCCCGTTTTTTTTAGGAATGGTTCCAACCACTATGGTACCCTGTGCGGCATCTCCCGCTCGCAGTTATGGCGACGGAACCGGGAGTGCGTTTAGTCCGATTGAGCTATTGCGGGGGGCATCTGACCCATGATAGCTGTCACATAAGATATAACCGAGCGATCCCGTGCCTCCATCCTGGTCAATAACTGGGTTGTATTTCAATGATTGTCGGGATAGCCTATGCGCGTCGTCCTTAATAGGTTTCAAGGTATCTCAGGTAACGCGTCGTGAAACTTCGTAACATTATTTCGTCAGCCATGCTTGATGGAGTCAAAACCTGCCTTTTGGTTTTATGCATACTGCTCGTATCGGCGCGATGGGCGGGAGGGCAGAGTCCGCCCGCAAAGGAACTGCGCACGGCGGCGCAGGTGCGAAGCCTGACTCCACAGCAGGCCGCTCAGGGACTGCCCGTCAGGCTGAAGGGGGTGGTGACATTCTGCGAAGAGGGTCTTAACTCGCGATTTGTTCAAGACGATTCGGCAGGTATCTATTTCCGCGCCCTGAACACCAACATGCCGGCCTTGACTGCGGGCCAGATGGTGGAGATCGAAGGCGTAACCAGTCCGGGTGAATACGCGCCGGTCATCATTCCTGGTTCCATACAAGTGTTAGGCGAGGGAAACCTGCCCGATGCAAAACCTGTAACCGGCCAGCAGTTGGTCAGCGGCCTGGAGGACAGCCAATTTGTCCAGGTGAGGGGCATCGTACGCTCCGTCAGCTTTGACCCGGCGACGAGACAATATTGGATTGACCTCGTGGCGGACGGCGAACGGTTCTCCGCCTATGCCAGACAAATTCCCGTAACGCCGCCGGAAGAACTCGTGGACAGCGTTGCCAAAGTTCAGGGTGTTTGCGTCACGCTGTTCAACCGCCAACGGCAGTTGTTCGGGGTCCGATTGCTCACGCCACGCGTGACTGATGTGGTGGTCGAGAAACCTGCGCCCGCCAATCCCTTCGACATTCCGGCTCAGGACACCAGCAGCCTGTTGCAATTCACGCCGCAAGGAAATTCCGGTCATCGGGTGAAATTGAGCGGCACGGTTGCCTACGCTGAACCAGGTGCCGCTGTGTTCATCCAAAACGACAAAGCCGGGGTCTATTGCCAAACGCAAATGCGCACTCCGGTGCAACCGGGTGACTCGGTCGAAGTGCTCGGCTTTCCCGCCAAGGGCGAATACAGCCCCATCCTGGAGGATGCGATTTACCGCACCGTCGGCCACGGCGCAGCGCCCGTACCCGTAAAATTAAACCTGGATGAAATTTTATCGGGAAGCAATGACTGCGAGTTAATCCAGACCAGCGCCCGATTAATTGACCGCACCCTGCATGGACGCGAACAATTCCTGGTGCTTGAACAAGACGGTTTCACGTTTAACGCCTACATCGGACCCGCGGAAGCGGGCTTTGGCTTTGAGGCTCTGAAAAATGGCAGTGAAGTATTGGTTAGTGGCATCTGCCTGATCGAACGTGGCAGCGGTTGGCGGGGCGGGGCGGACTGGCGGGCCAAGTCGTTCCGACTTCTGCTTAGATCACCGGCAGATGTGGTGGTTGAGAGTGCCCCGCCGATCTGGATGCAATTCGGCATCTGGCCCGCCATCAGTGTTCTGCTTGCAGTTATTCTCATTATGCTGCTCTGGATTGTGGTCCTGTATCGGCGGATCAAGGTCCACCACGCGCAAAAGATTTGATCGCGACGCTACTGTAGCAGTTGTGAGAGCCTGAACATCAGTATCGGTGTTTTTTTGTTCCATCAGATAGAAGCTCGCATCTATCTTTCGCCTGTTTAATTTCTCAAGAAATATTGAAATGCGCGTGGTCACAGACCGCCGCTACAAAGGAATTTAGAGTTTCAGACTGGAAGGCACACGCCAGGAGGTGACGAGCTAGCAGACGAAGTCACTGGACCAGCACACTTGCGCGGGCAGCGAGCCAAAGGCCGTCTCCTGCGCCGGCTCCTGACGAGTCGGTACTGAATGCGGGCCATGAAGGGTGCTGCTGATACGTAACAGGCAAAATGGTGCAGATTTTGCTTTTCCAGGTGTGGATTTCTGAATGTCCATCTGCGTAGCTGATGCCACAGGCGCCAGCGTGATACGAGGCCGGCAAATCATTCCATTGCTGAGGGCTCCACTGCGAAATGTCCGTATGAGGATCGGTTTGCAAATAGCCGTCGTTGATGCTGTCCGGGTGTTCATCCAAAAGGACAAAAGTCATCGCCGGGTGCCGGATACTGGTCGAGGTTAAAAACTGGGTATATTTTGGAAAGAGATTGTTGTGATTGTCCATTGTAGTGCCTGGAGCGATGGCTTCGGGAGGTATATAGGCGCCAAGGAAGCAACTCATCGAGTAGGAGCGGGGACGCGATTTAATGCCGGCGGCCCGTTGTTTCGGGCTGACATAATTGTCGGCGGGGCACTTATAAATCGAGAGGCTCCGGGTATATTGATAAAACGGCGCCATGGTGATCCCGTCAGTATCATCGATCGGGTCCCCGAACGAGTCGGTGGCACCCCAGGACAGGTAATCGTTTACCCAGCTCCGGTAAGTTTTATTCTGCAGTTCTCTCGCCGTATATAGGCCGCCGTAATTATTTGCAAGCTGATCGTTGTTATCACCGGGATATTGAATCCAACCCAGCATCAATTGCCGGCAATTGCTCATGCACCTGATGGCCTGGGCCCTGGTCTTGGCCGCGGACAACGCCGGCAATAGCATCGCGGCGAGAATGGCAATAATGGCGATGACCACCAGGAGCTCAATCAGCGTGAAACCCTGGCGGGCTTCGGACCGGGTCCAGCTCCGGCCAAAACCGGCGCGGGGGTCGCTGTTGAACTGATTTACGGGCATAGACGACTTATTGCTGGAGCCGGAAAAACTGACGGGTGTTGGCGATGGGATTGGTCACCACATTTTGTCCGCTGACGACGACCGGAGAGGGCAGATTCGTGCTCCAGACCACCCCCGTGCCAAGACTCAAGCTGGATGCCAGACTAAAGCCGGGGACGTTTGTCGTCCAGGACAAGACCGCGTTTGTCCCTACGATCTGGATATTCAACGTCAGGCCCGCGACGGTCATGCTCTTGATGTAAAAATCGGTGGGGTTGGGACCGCATGGAGCATTTGTCGGATAGGAGATGTTCGCGTTGGTGTCGGTGTTGTAGAAGTTTGAGTCCGTATTGTAGAGTTGATACGTCACCCAATTAACGACGTTGGTCACGGTTCCATCCTCCGAATAGGCAAGCCCGGGATTATTCAGCGGTGCCATATAGAGATGATAGGTATTGGTGCCGGTCATCGTGACGTCGAGTTCCATTCCATTCACGGTATTCGTGTCACGGAGATTAGGGATGCCTCCGTATGCGAAGGTGTTTCCGGTGTACCATTTGCCGTACGAAAAATATTCAAAGGTCCCCACGGCAATTTGCGTGCCTACCTTGGAATAATCGATGTTATTACTGCCGGTGGAGAGAATGATGGTATATCCGCGATAGAAACTGCGACCGGTGGGATTGGCAATTATGGTACTGAAAGTTTGACCGAGCTGTAACCCGCCGTTCGGAAAAGCCCGACCAGCTCGGGAAATATCAGTGCCGGTGGGTGGAATATAACAGGTGAAAGGCGAATACGCAGGATTCGGCGCTGTCCCTCTGGGGTTATAAAGTGTCCACGCCACGCCAAATGGGTTGAACGGTGACGACCCGCGATCCATGGTGTGCTGAAGGACGTTGGTTCCGCTTGGGCCACCCGTGTTATCCATGCTCCATGGTCCCCAGCCGTATCCGCCGTTTTGTCCCGCTGACCAGCCGGCGGCGTAGGTAGCATTGGTGGCGTAATCGGCGCCGACAAGAATTTGTTGGGAGCAGTTGCCGTTCAATACGGCCGCGGCGCCAGCAACAGTACAGGCTGCGGTGACCCCCCGAGGAAGGGAAAAATGGCTTCTCATAGTCTGCTTAGATTGATTACCCGGCTGATTGGATTGGTACAAATTCTCATGGAACAGATTAACTTTAACGAAACACCATCATTACCGCTATTACTCAATTGGACTATATCAGCCAAGCGACCCAGGCGACCTGGAACGCAGGCTCGTGCGACAAGTCCATACCATGCTTAATCATGATCAGCGGCCGTCGCCACCCAATCCCGATATCACTGAGGTTGAAGATTTTAAATACTTCCTCACCGCCTCCGTGCGCCCACGGACGTGAAGTTTCTCGTAAATGTGTCGAAGGTGCGCCCGCACTGTGTCGTAACTGATTTTGACCCGGTCGGCGATTTCCTTGTTGCTCAAGCCTTCGGAGAGCAAAACCAGGATTTCGGATTCGCGCTGGGTAAGCCCGTCGCCGGGCACCACGCTGGCCGGTTTCTTTTGGAACGCCTCGACCAGCATGCGGGCAATTTCACTGGTCATCGGTGCGCCGCCGGAGCGCACTTCGCTGATGGCCTTCAGCAGCTCCTCCGGACTGGACCGTTTCAACAGATAGCCGCAGGCACCGGCCTGCAACGCCTGAAAAATCAGTTCGTGATTCCGATAGACTGTCACGATGATGACTTGCACATCAGGAAGCTTTTCCTTGAGTTGGGCCGTGCAAGCGATGCCTGATTCCCCCGGCAAATGAACGTCCATGAGCACGACGTCCGGTTTGAGGCGTGGAATTTCGGCCAGCGCCTCCTCGGCGGTTGCGCAGGCAAACACGCAGCGAAATCCCGGCGCGGCGTCAATCCACTGGCGGAACGTGTTTCGCATGACGGCGTTGTCTTCAACAATGGCGACGGTGTTCATATCAGATGATTGGAGGCTGCCAGCGGCAGTTGCAGGGAGACGGTTGTGCCCGCGCCGGGCGACGATTCCAGTTCACAACGGCCGTGCAACTGTTCCAGCCGGTTGCGGAGATTCAACAGGCCATGCCCGTTGGAGTGTCCGGACGATTCAAAGCCGCTGCCGTTGTCGGTGATCGAAATCCACAACTGGCCTTCCCGTACACGGATTTGGAAGCCGATCTCGCTGGCACCGCCGTGACGGACCGCGTTGTTGAGCGCCTCCTTTACCGCGAGAAAGAGATGGTGACGCACTTCGCCGGAAACCGCCTGATCGGGAAACGAATTGGGAATGTGGACGCGGCAGGCGATCTTCAAGCCGGCCAGGTACTCTTCCGTGTAACTGGCCAGGTACCGGGCCGCGGAAGCCAACGTGTCTCGTTCGGGATCCACGGCCCACACAATCTCGTCCAGGTCGTTCACCAACGTGCGGGACTTTTCAGCGATGGTTTCCATGCGCCCGGCAGCCTCGTCCGCGGGCAAATTCAGACCGGGTCCGGTGGTGGCGAGCATGGTGATTTCGGTCAGGCTGCTCCCCAGATCGTCGTGCAAATCGCGGGCAATGCGGGCGCGTTCCTGCGCCAGGGTGCGCTGGTTTTCGGCCTGTTCACGTTCGTGCATCTCCTTCTGCAGTTGCGCGGTACGCTGTTGCACCCGGTGATGGAGAAGCCGGATCCAAATCAATGCCAGACCCAGCACGCCCAGTAATGCGCCCACCAGAACCAGCAATCGCGGCAGGGTCCAAAACGGGGGCCGCGCCAGCACCCGGATGTCGGCCGGCGTGTTCAGCAACAATTCAAAGTTGGCGACTTTCGCGCCGGTCGTCCGGTTTCCGCCGTTGCCCGCGTAAATGCCCGTCAACTCCAACCGGCTGCCCGGCGGCATATCCAGACGGGCTCCGGACAAAGCGCGCGCGGATGCGGCAAATCTGTCGTTACCGTCCAGTTGGGCCACGAAGCGCTGCAGGCCGGTCTGCAACTCCAGGGTTCGCTGATCGTCGCTCACATTCAACAGCACCGCCTCGACGCGCACGCGGACAGCATCGTTTTCGGCCCGGAACAAATTATCCGCATCCAGCGGACGGGCGTTGGGCACGGGGGCCACGCCGATTTTTCGTGCACGCGCCTCCAGCAAAACCGGCGACGGCCCGGTCAGGCTGGGAAAGCCGACCACCTCCACCAAGTCACCCGCCCCGAGACTGGCATTTTCTTTCAGGATGAAGCGAAAACCGTTCGTCCCGTCCATCGCATAATATTCCCCCCCGCGCCCGGCGACGATTTGTCCGGAGACCTTCACCAGTCTCAGCGCGCTGGCTTGCGGGTCAAATTGCAGCAGATCCATCACCCGTTTCTTCGTGGCGGCGAACGCGTCCACCGGCGCCGGCTCCACCACCGTTACCGCCGGAGTGAACATACGGACCTCGCTGACCTTGACCTCGTGCGTGGTCGCATCCCACGAAGCAAACAAACAGCCCCGCAGGCGGATGAGCGCGTTTTCGTACGGTTTGAACGCGACGTTGTTCGTTCCACCTTCCGTACCCAGTATCTGAACTTTGATTTTACCGCCGTGCGTCAGCAGCGTAACGCCGTCCGCGCGAACCGTGGTAACAATCCCTTCCATCTCCACGAACTCCGTGTCCAGGCTGCCATTGATCAACTGGTCCCAGTAGGGACGAATCGGCGGCGGCAATTCCCCGGTGCCCAGCCGGGTGATCCGGACGGCATGCACTCGCGGCGCAAAGTCACCCGGATCCGTGATCCCTTCAACCTCCACCAGCTCTCCCACCTGCGGCGGTACGCCGAGAGGCGGATTCCAATGGTCAACGTAGATGCCTGCGGTATGGTCCTGGACCACGGCCGCGTTGAACGGGAATTCCGGCAAGGCACACGTAACCACACCACGGATCAGCACCGGCTCGCCTTTGGCTGCCTCTTCACGGGTCAACCAATGAACCTGTTCGGCGTTCGTCAGAACCGAAACTGACGACGCCGCTCCCGGCGGTGCAGACGGATTTGTCTCCGTCGACTCCGCAGCTCTGCTGTCAACGGCAATGACCCAGACCAAAATGACGGAACAGATCAGGGCATTCGGGTGAAGGTTGAGCGCACGGCTCGTCATACGATCTTCCGGGTTTGAGTTACAACCACATTAACACAAACGCCGGGTGAGGAAAAGACGATTAACCCTGCCGGCCGGGCAGGGACGCAGAATTCCAAATCATTACTCATGGCCTGACCTCGAAGCTCGATTCCAGCCCCTCTTCCGAACTGGTACCCACCATGACCTTGAATGTTCCCGGTTCGACGTTGAAGTGCATGGCCTGGTCGTAAAATCCCAATTGCCCGGGACCGAGCGTAAATTCGACGTGGCGGCTTTCACCGGGACGCAAACTGACGCGCTCGAAGCCCTTCAACGCCTTCACCGGCCGGGTCACACTCGCGACCAGGTCATGCAGGTACAGCTGCACCACTTCGTCTCCCGCACGATCACCGGTGTTTTCGACGTCAACACCAATGGTGATTGATCCCTCAGGACGGATATGCGAGGCGCTCAACTGGAGATTTGAGAGCTTGAATTGAGTATAGCTCAATCCGTAGCCAAACGGATAAAGCGGCGTCCACGGGATGTCGATATACCTGGAGGCATCTTCGGAGTCGCCGCCGGGCGGGCGACCGGTGTTCTTGTGGTCGTAATAAATCGGGACCTGGCCGACGGAACGGGGGAAGGTCACAGGCAATTTGCCGCCGGGATCCACGTCGCCAAAAAGAGTGTCGGCAATGGCGTTGCCGCCCTGCGTACCCGCAAACCAGGTCTCCAGAATGGCCGGGGAATTCGTGGCCACCCAATTAATCGAGAGCGGCCGTCCATTCATCAAAACCACGGCGTAGGGTTTGCCGGTAGCGTGGATGGCCTGGATTAATTCGAGTTGCTGGCCCGGCAAATCGAGCGAACTGCGGGATGCCGCCTCGCCGGACATGTGCGCAGATTCGCCGACCGCCAGAATGGTAAAATCGGATTCCCGGGCGGCACTCACGGCCTCATCAAAACCCGCGTGCGAATCGCCGGTGACATCGCAGCCCCTGGCATAGTTGATCTTCGTGGTGGCGGGAAGTCTTGCGCGAATGCCCGCCAGCAGGGTGACGGCGTCCTCCTTGCGGCCGTCGCCGTTCCACGGCCCCATCATGCTTTGCGCGTCGTCCGCCAGCGGTCCCAGGACGGCAATGGATTTCAGTTGTGGACTGATGGGCAGCGTATTGTGGTCATTTCTCAAGAGTACAAAAGTGCGCGCGGCGAGTTCACGCGCCGCCGTCAGATTCACCGGACTGAGCAGCGTGGCTTTTTCCAGGGCTTCGTCTGAGTAAGGATGCTCGAACAGGCCGAGCCGGTATTTGATGCGCAGGACCCGCCGCACGGCCTGGTCAATGGTGGCCATGGAAATTTTTCCGTCTTGTTCCAATTGCGCGCCGTATTCGTTGAACAGTCGGCTGACCATCTCCATGTCCACCCCGGCGGTCAGCGCGCGGGCCGCCGCTTCTTCGCCGTTGGCCGCCACGCCGTGCGCCATCAACTCCTTCACTCCTTTGTAGTCACTGACCACGATGCCGTCAAAATGCCATTCCCGGCGCAGGACGTCGGTCAGAATAAAAGCGTTGGCCGTGCAGGGAATGCCGTCCAGGTCGTTGAAGGCGCTCATGACCGTACCGACACCGGCGTCCACCGCCGCCTGGAACGGCGGGAAATAAATTTCGCGCAAGGTGCGCTCGGAGACTTCCGTCGTGTTGTAATCGCGCCCGCCCTCTGCGGCGCCATAGGCGACCCAGTGTTTGGCACAGGCGACAATTTTGCCCGGGCGGCTGTAATTTGTTCCCTGAAAACCCCGTACGGCCGCGGCGGCCATCGCCGCGCCGAGAAACGGGTCTTCGCCGGAACCTTCGACGATTCTGCCCCAACGCGGGTCGCGCGCGATGTCTACCATGGGCGCAAAGGTCCAACGAATCCCTGCGGCGGAAGCTTCGGCGGCGGCAATGCTGTCCGCCCGTTCCACCACTGATGGATCCCAACTGGCCGCCGCGCCGAGCGGCACAGGAAAAATAGTGCGGTAGCCGTGGATGACATCAAACGAAAACAGGATGGGAATTTTCAGCTTTGATTCATTCATTGCCGCCCGCTGTAATTCCGTGGTGCGTTTGGCGCCGCGCACGTAGATGGCCGAGCCCAGCAGACCTTGACGCGCGAGTTCCATTTGTTCGGGGCGAATGTCGCCGTCCCACGTCCCGTCGAGTTGTTGAAGCTGGCCGAGCTTTTCCGCCAGGGTCATGTGCGCGAGCAGGCTTGAGATTTTATTTTCGATTTCCGGGTCCGAGGCGGTTGCGGAAAGAGGTTGTGCGGCGGCAGATCCTGTCACAGCCAACGCCAGTGAAACAAGGCAGGGCACCGCAATCCATTTTCGGAAAGAGGCGGAATCAATCATATTGGGAAAGTACAGGAGCAAGCTAAGTGACCCGCAGATAGGTTGAATACTGCTCTTCTCCAATGTCAGTAAACGGCAGCAACTTGAGAGCCGTACCGGTTGTTTTTACCTGCCAAGTCCGCCGGTCCACCCGTTTGGCTGCCAGCAAGTCTGCCCGGGTCAACGACGGTTGCGTGTCCGTGACCGCAAACAGGACCAAGGGACCAAAGACTGGCGCGACGGTCTGCGGATGCCGCGCGTCCACAGGCTCCAGCCGCAGCCTCGTCGGCAAATCCAATTCGACACGGTCGCCGGTGTTCCACTTCCGATGAACAGATGCAAAGGTTCCGGGAACGATTTCCGTCGACAGGTGCTGGCCATTTACCGAAATCGCAGCACCCTTCGCCCACGCCGGGATCCGGAAATTCAAGGTAAAATCCCTGGCTTGCGAAGTGTTCAGCTCGAACTGCACCATACTGTCAAACGGATACTGGCTTTCCTGAGTCAATGCCATTGGAGCGCCGTCCTGGGTCCAGCGCAAGGTGGAGGGAATGTACAAATTCACCCAAACGCCCTGCCCATCGCGGAAATAAGTGTTGATGCGATAGTCGGCGGCGACCTGGGGCAGCGTGCCCGAACAGCAGGCCCAATGCTGATCGTCCCGATAAACCTTGCGCCCCTCGAAGTTGTAGTCCGAGTAATAGAAGGTTCGCCCATCGGCCATCAGCGGCTTTGCCCCGAGCACGGTGTTATACATCACCCGCTCCATGCTGTCGCCGTACCTGGCGTCGCGGGTCACGCGCAGCAGATAGCGCGTCAGCTTGAAGTGCGCATAGGAACCACAGGGAGTTTCAAAACTCGCATGGGTGTTGGTAAGGCTGGCATCGACATCTGAATGGTCGGGAGCGCGAAGTGTCTCATCGGGTCCCCAGCCGCCTGTGACAAAACTTTGCTGCGCGAGCATATCAAAAGCGTTCCGGGAGGCGCGCAGGTATTTTTCGTCGCCCAGAGTCAGGTAGGCCTGCATGGCCGAACTCAAGGAATTCACATAACTGTAGGCATGTCGGCCCGCCAGCACATTCCGGCCTTCGGCCAGCGGATCATAATATTCGTTGTCGAGGTATTGCTGCGCAAGTTCAAGGTATCGTTTTCCCGCCCCGCGCTGATACGCCAGAAAGAGATTCTCTGAAATCGTATACGACTCGTCCCAGGTCCAGGAAAAATTCTTGTCCGGTCGCCAGGCCACGCCATGCTCGACCGCGTGCCTGGGAAAGTGAGGCAAGGCCGCGTCCGTCGTGCGATTGAGGATGGCGAAGGCATCGGGATCGCCGACATATTTGTGTGAATCAATCAGTCCACAGACGATCTTGTCGTAGCAGTAAGTCGGGAAACGGTTCTTGTCATAGTAATCGCCGGAAATCGTCTGCGCATACAGGCGATTCAATCGCAGCACCTTGTCCCGGGTCGGCGCGTCGCGCCTTATGGCGTACCAGCGTGCGAGCGCTGAGACCCATTGGCCAAAGGTACAACTGGGAGCGAAACCGGGCGTGTCCTTGCCCCAGACGTAGTCGGGGTCGTAATGATACCAGCCGCCCAGGTCCTCACCGGGAGCGGGCAGCCCGCTCATTTGCCGGAATGGCTTGAGCAGACTGTCGTCGCTCAGACCCATCAGGACACGATGCGTTTCTGCCAGTTGGTTTTCATGAGGATCACTCGTCAGCTCCACATCTCCGTAATCGAACTGGGCCAGCGTTTCCAATGCCGGGCTGGCCGCAAGAATTCCGGCGAACGAATGGCCGGGCAAAGCCATTCCCGCGGCCGCCATGGAGACGGACTGCAGGAATCTTCTACGGGAAACCGCGAGGGAGGGAATCATAAGTCATTATACCATGGTGCGTTTATCCAGCCGGTCGCTCCCGTTTGAGGACGCGATAGTCAAAAGGGGCCAGCGTGAGGCTCGCGGCGGCGGCCTCACCGGCGAGCACATCAATAAAGCCATCCCCCACGTCCACCGTCACCGGCGAGTCGCCGTGGTTGAGCAGAAAATAAAAATCCGTCTCCCCCTTCGTGCGGCACGTGACCTCGACCTGCTCGGGCACGTCGGACAGCAACGGTTTTAATCCGGTCTCGCCGGCATAACGTTTAAGGAGGCAGCGTGCCGCGTCCAGATTGAAAAGCGAGCCGTAATAAACCGCCTTTCCCTTGCCGAACGGTTGCTCCGTTGCCGCCGGCGAATCCTTGAAATAATCGCGTTGCCACCGGCCGACGATCTGCGCCGTTGTCGGATGCAGCACTTCGGCGAAGACCTGGACGGGCACCGTGCAGCCGTCGTCGAAACGGAGGGTATTGTTGGTGCCGGACGGCGGTTGATACGTTTGAAACGAATCCAGCTCGACACCGAATAAATTTGTCAAGCCGAGGGGGATGGGATCCGCGGTGAAAGCATTGTCCCGGTCCTTGATCGCGCTGTGGGCGGACATGATGAGTGTGCCGCCTTGTTTGACGAACCGTGCAAGCCGCGCCGCCAGTTTGTCATCCATCAGCGCCAACTGGGGCGCGAAAACCAGTTTGTAACCGCCCAGGTCAGCGGTCGGACCGACGAAATCAATGTTGTATCGCTGCTCCGAAGCGGCCTGGAATAACGCGTCGTAAACCGCACCCACATTTACCTCCTTCGTCAGAAACTGGTAATCGAAAACCCATTCATCTTCGAAGTCTTTGATGACGGCGATCTGCGAAACGACTTTCGAGCCGACGATCTGCGGTCCGATTTTCTGCAATTCCTGCCCTTCCTGTTTGAACTCGGCGAAACGCGCCCGCGGGACGTTGTCATGATCGAGCACGCCATACCAGTATTCTTCGGCGCCGCGTTCCGCCGAGCGCCAGCGGAAATGCAGCAGCCCATCCGCACCCTGGGCGACGGCTTGCATGGCCCAGAGCCGCATTTCCCCCGGCCGCGGCGTGCGCAACAGGTAAGTCTGGCCCGCGGGCCCGGTCAGTTGTTCCATGATCATGAAGCGTCCATTGAAGCCGCGCACCAGTGTCAACATTGCGCCCGTCGGATAGCGGGGCGAATCCTTGAAGGTCGGATAATTATCGTAAGCGTGCAGGTCGAGAGGACGGCTGAAGGTGTAGTAATTGATGTTCTGGAACACGCCGTTGTGCGTAAGGAAATCGTCGGGCCGGTAGCGGCGGAGGATATCGACCTGGTCGTTCAGGTAATCCGTGGCGGAATCCGAAATGAACCGTTTGTAGTCCAGCATCAACGCCGGATTGTGCCACGCCGGCGTGGGGAAAGGCAGGTCAATTTGCCCCCAGTCGGAGTAAATCTGGCTCCAGACCACAGTGCCCCAGCGCGCGTTCAATGCATCGAGCGTGCCGTACTTCTTTTGCAGCCAGAGGCGGAACGCGGCGCGGGAACTGTCACTGAAATCCTCCGGATTCTCGTTGTTCATCTCGTTGTCGATCTGCCAGCCGATGATGTTGGTATTGTCACGATAATGCCGCGCCAGGGCCTCGACGATTTCCCGGGAAAACCGCCGATAAACCGGGCTATTATAAGAGATTTGGCGGCGTGATTGGTCGTTCACCGGCTGGCCTGTCTCCAGGACATTGAGGACTTCCGGATATTGGTGCGTGAGCCATTTCGGCGGCGCGGCGGTGGGCGTGCCGAATATGGTTTTGATCCCGTGACGGCCCAGCGTTGCGATGGCACGATCGAACAGGCTGAAATCGTATTGCCCCTCGCGCGGTTCCATCAATGCCCAGCCGAACTCGCCGAGGCGGACGGTGTTGACGCCGCACTCCTGCATCCGGCGCGCGTCCTCTTCCCAATAACTCTCCGGCCATTGCTCCGGGTAATAACACACGCCAAAGCAAAAAGAGTCGTAATGATTGGTCGTTTGCGCGTT
Source organism: Candidatus Acidiferrales bacterium (assembly GCA_035499615.1). Classification (GTDB taxonomy): domain Bacteria; phylum Verrucomicrobiota; class Verrucomicrobiia; order Limisphaerales; family UBA11358; genus UBA11358. The sequence continues at coordinate 20,108 of DATJYM010000126.1, forward strand.
TCCAGCACCCGATTTTAAAATCGCGATGACCACCGCAATCGAAAGATAGCGGGATGAGGAGAGCACCGACCGGGAAAGTGATTTCCAAATCATGAACCATCTCATTTGTACTGCATTCTTTAAGGTCGCCCTATAGCTCAATTGGACTATTCTTTCGCTGACAACCGGATGGCATAATATTCTTTCCTGGTTCCCTACTGGTTCAGCATGTCGAAATCAGCCCGAACATCGTCTCCCTGCCGCAGGCCCGGACTGCTCCGGCTCATTCCGCTGCTGGCGGCGTTGTTTGGCGGTACCCTCAGCATCCCGGTCGGCAGCGCGTCGGCCGCACCGCGCCAGATTACTTCGCTCGATTTCGGCTGGCAATTCCATCGGGGCGACATCCCCGGCGTTTTGTTCGACTACTCAACCAACGGGAACTTGACTCCGGCTCCGGACTTTCTGAGTCCGGCCTATGACGATTCCTCGTGGCAAACCGTCAACATTCCGCATGATTACATCGTCGAAGGCGCGTTCGATCCGAACGCGGACGAAGCGCACGGTTACCTGCCGGTCGAACCGGCCTGGTATCGCAAGACGATCTCAATTCCCGCCGACGAACCGGGCCGCCGGCTATGGCTCGAGTTCGACGGCGTTTACCGCGACAGCCAGACGTGGCTCAACGGTCATTTCCTGGGCCGGCACGTCAGCGGATACACCAGTTTTCACTACGACATCTCCGACGTCGCCAAACCCGGCACAAACAACCTGCTGGTCGTGCGCGTGGACCCAACCCAGTTCGAAGGCTGGTGGTATGAGGGTGGCGGCATTTACCGGCACACACGCCTTGTCTCGGTCGCCCCGACACACGTGGCACCCTGGGGCGTCCATGTGGTGGTGAATGTGAGCGACCCCGGTGATGGCATTCGGGCCGATGTCCAACTGGAAATCACCACCACGATCGCGAATGACGCCGCCATGGCAAATCGCGCGACGGTGCTAAGCGAGGTCATTAATGCCGACGACGCGGTGGTGGCATCGAAACGAACCACCGATCGCCTTGCGGCCAAAAGAAACATTGATTTTCACCAGTCGCTCTCATTGCCGAATGCGAATCTGTGGTCTTGCGATCACCCTTATTTGTACCGTCTCCGCACCAGCGTGCTCGTCGGCGGGAAGACGGTGGATCAAATCACCACCGACTTTGGCGTGCGCACCATCCGTTTCGATCCAAATCATGGATTTTTTCTGAACGGCCAACCCGTCAAAATCAAGGGAACTTGTAACCATCAGGATTTCGCCGGGGTCGGCATTGCGCTCCCCGACCGGCTCTATCAGTTCCGCGTGCAGAAACTCAAGGAGATGGGCGCCAATGCCATGCGCTTGTCGCACAATGAGATGGCGCCCGAACTTCTTGACGCCTGCGACCGCCTCGGCATGTTGGTGATGGCGGAAAACCGGCATCTGGATGATTCGCCCGAAATCCTCGACCAATTGAAGAACCTCGTGCAGCGTGACCGGAACCATCCCAGCGTCGTGCTCTGGTCCATCAGTAACGAGGAGAAGGAACAGGGCAGCGAGTTGGGCGCAAAACAGGGGCGTACCATGGTAAAATTGATCCGGCAATTGGACGATACCCGGCCGGTGACCGCCGCCATGAACAACGGCATCGGCCACGGCTTGACGCGAGTAATCGACGTTCAGGGCTTTAATTATCATCCGGACACATACGACCCGGTGCATCGCGAGTTTCCGGAGAAACCTCTGATCGCAACGGAAATCGCGGCCGCCGTCGGCACGCGCGGCTGTTATGCCCGCCAAACGTTCAGCGTACCCAAGGACACGGCCCGCTATGAGGGAAATCCGGCGCGGTGTGAGGTGGCGGCGTACGATGTCAACGCGCCGGATTGGGCCGAGACCGCCGAAAAGGCGTGGCAGGCGGTGGCCGAGCGGCCGTGGATGGCCGGCGGCTTTGTGTGGGCGGGCTTCGATTATCGGGGTGAGCCGACTCCCTTTGCATGGCCCGCGGTCAGTTCCCAGTACGCTATCCTGGATACCTGCGGTTTTCCGAAGGACGTTTACTATTACTACCAATCCTGGTGGACCGATCAGCCGGTCTTGCACCTGTTTCCGCATTGGAGCTGGCCGGGCAAGGAGGGTCAGGACATTGACGTCTGGTGTTATAGCAATTGCCGGCAGGTGGAATTGTTCCTGAATGGTCAAAGCCTGGGCAAAAAAACCATGCCGCGATATTCGCATCTGGAATGGCAGGTCAAATACGAACCGGGCGCGTTAAGCGCGAAGGGCTATGACAGCGACGGCAAAGTCATCGGCGAGACCAGGGTGGAAAGCACCGGTGAACCCGCAGCGATCGTGCTCGAACCGGACCGGAAAATCCTCGACGCCGACGGCGCGGACATTTCTCTCGTCAGCGTAAAGATCGTGGACGCCCAGGGACGCACCGTCCCGATGGCGACTAACGAGGTGACTTTCAGTGTAACCGGCGCGGGCCATCTGCTCGGCCTGGGCAATGGTGATCCGGCTTGTCACGAGCCGGACAAGGGCAACGAGCGTCGCGCGTTCAATGGCTTGTGCCTGGCCGTTGTCCAGTCATACCGCACACCGGGTGAGATGGCAATTCGAGCAAGCTCACCGGGCCTGAAATCCGAATCGATTCCAGTCGAAACCCGCTGAATTCGCGGACTTTTTACTTGCGCAAGGTAAACCTGCCTTTCCACTCAACGCGATCGGCCCGCGCTTGCGTGAAAAACGTGGAATCAAATTCAATCGTGTCGCCCGGTTTGAAATCCGTTTTGCCGAACAGTTCCGCGGGCAGTTCCATGGCGGCAATGTTTCGTGTGCTCATGTACTCGCCAGACAGATTGACGAGGCGCACGGCTGGTTCATCACAAACCGGCGGCCCGCCGGGGCCAAGCCGGACCTGAATTGGCTGGTTGGTCTGGCCAGGCGAGACGATCCACTCCGCGCGGTCCGCCTCTGGTATGATCTTGTTCCGATAGTATTCGGCCTCGGCGATGTCCTGCGCATACAGCCCGAGAAAAACCGCCTTCCGGTTCCAGCACACGTACAAGTCGGCGACGGGAAATTGCGAAACCGGTTTTACGAAACCGCGCTCACGGTCCCAAGCCGCCAGCGCGAGCCGGATGGTAAAATGATCGAGCGGCTGGCGCGGCGCGGGCGGCACCCCGAGCGATGCGTCGGGGCGGGGAGAGTGTGGCTCATTTTTGATTGCCGTGGGATTTAGCGCCTGCGCCGTCGCCGTGAGATATTCGTAAGGCCGGTCGTGAATGTCCACGAGCCCGAAGTCGTAATTCTCGCCGTCGAAGCGCCCGTGCGTCGGCTCGTCATAGTATTGAAACCAGTCCGCGCCGACGACATAGGGTGTTTGTGCCAGCACTTCCAACGTGTTGCGGAAACCGGCGGCGCGTTCTGATTGCGTGGTCACAACCGGGAAGGTGCTGCTGTCGTTTTTATCGCCGCTCCGGTTTCGTTTCGCCGTCATATAGAACTCGCTGATGTAAATCGGCCTGCCGGTCAATGCATGAAGCGTTTCGAGGTAAAAGCGGGGGAAGGTGCCGTCGTTCCACGCCGCATTGAGGTTCATGGAGACCACGTCCACAAACGGTCCGGCCGCCCGCGCCACTTCCGGATAATAAAACGATTGGTAACGGTCGCCCAGGACCAACCCGCGCGGGTCGTAGGTGCGGATGATTTCGCGCACGAGCGAGTAGTAACGCGCAGCCATCAGGCCGAGAAACCGGCGGTAAACCCGAATCCCGCTGCTGCCGGGCCGCAGGTAAAGCATTCCTTGCTGGTCGAGTTCCTCAAAACTTCCGACGCCTTCCGGGTCGAAGTCTTTGAGCAATTCCGACCAATGGTTGCGGTACGTCTCGCGGAGCAGTTGCACCAGCCGCTGCCGCTGCCCACTCGTGGGCGGCTGTTCCAGGGTCATCTTGAAAAGCGTCGCGTTCCACCACCCCATTTCGTTGTCGCTGTAATACCCGAGCAGGCGCGGATCGTCGCGCAGCGGCAGAATCTGGTCGCGCGCGATTTGGTTCATCCGCGCGAGGAGGTTTGTGTCCCACATGTTCCGCCAGGGCGTGCCGCAGGTCATGCCGACGGCCAGCACCGGAATGAAAGCCACGTCCGCCTCACGGCCTTGTTCCAATGCAGGATAATCACTCCAGCCCCCCACGGTGGTAAACCTCCACGACTTGAGCCGCTGCAAAGTGGCCTCGGCCCACTGATTTGAGTCATCGTAACTCTGGAACGCCGCGTATCCGGGATTGGTCGGCTTGAACTTTTCACGCGACTCTCCCTGGTTGACGCAACAAACGCCCAGAGAAAAAAACCGCTGACCGTCGGGCCTGGTCAACCAGGAGATACCGTCGCGTTGCTGAATGGAAAACGGCGCGTTTGTGTCCGCTCCGGCGCGCAGAAGACCTGATACCGCCAGGCATGCGGCGATGAAGATTGTTCGCACCATCAACGCAGTGAACCAGATTTAAGCCCTCTGAATCAATAGTCCTGTCGAGCTATCGCGGCCGGGTTACAGTGACCGTCCTGACGATGAAATTCCCGGCACTGGCGAACTGGACTGGCGTGGTGGTAATGGAACTGTCCGCTCCGACCTGCGAGAGATCGGGTCGCAACGGTTCCTTGCGTTTCAATCATAACGGAAAATTGTGCTTCTTTGGAAAGCCAATAAAGAAAATGCCAATGAATTACTTGAGGGCCGCTTCTTTCAGGCGTTTTCTAGGGACAACCTGTCAATTTGAATTAGGGGTTTTGCGCGATATGGGTTATTTTAAAAGCAGATTTCTTATGCTTGAACAATTGTTTGTCGGGATGTCTGGTCTTCTTCGGCCTGATTCCTTGAATTGCAAAAAAACATTTGGGCGGTTTGCCTGCAGTATTCGCCTGGTCCTGCGAAATCCTGATCCGATAAACCGGCCATTCTCCCTGCGCCGCCGGCTGGCTTCGCCTGCGGCGCTCCTGCTGTTGGCGCTGGTTTCCGCGAACGATGCGTTTGCCCAAATTCAAATCGTCAATTGCGATGCGCCGGTTCAAAGCCGCAAACGGGGCATCGCCGTCAATTCCAACATGTCCGCCGCCGACTTCCAGGCCCTGGCGCCCGGGGTATCGTGGTTTTACGATTGGGGTATCAACAACTGGACCGTGCCCTCTGGTGTGGCGATGAGCTACATCCCGATGGTCTGGAGCGATTATTCAGGATATCAAAGCGCCATCAGTTCCTATCTCAGGGCCGGAAACCGGCCGTGGCGGGTGTTTGCCGTTAATGAGCCAAACCTTAAAGGGCAAGCTTTCATGACGCCCGCCGCCACGGCAACCGCATTTTTACAGGTCAAGGCAATTTGCGATCCCTATAACATTCCAGTGATCGCCCCGCACATGGCGGCTGCCACCGCCGCGAACCAGAGCATTACCGCGTATGACCCCATCCAAGGGTCAAACGTCACCTATACTACCCAGGAACCTTTCCTCGATGCGTTTCTTTACTACTGTGGTTCGACGCCGCCACCGGGCATGGCCACCCACAGCTATGCCGGGTACGGTGACCTTACCTATTGGACAGGCCTCATGCATAATGATTTTCCCACTCAAACCGTCTGGGTGACCGAGTTTAATCCGAGCGGCATCAGCGGCGGCATTTCCAGTTCCGCCCAGGTTCTCGCCAACCTGATACCCTCAGTGGATTATTGCGAACGCACGCCTTGGATTGAAGGTTACTCCTGGTTTATGTCACGAATCAACGGAGACCCCTATGACAGCCTGCTCACCAGCACTTCCGGCGTCCTGACCGCTGCGGGCCAGGCCTACGTGCAAATGCCGGTGCATGAGACAAATCTTTTTTATCGCATCCCCGGGCAGCTTCAGGCGGCGCGATATGTCACCATGAACCAAATGAATATTGCGCCGACGACCGACACGAACGGACTGGCCGACATGATAACCGCGGCGGCCGGGGCAAGCTTAAACTATAATATCCAGGTTGATACCGCCGGAAGCTATCCTTTGAACTTTCGGGTTAGCGGCGCTACCGGTCTGATCAGCGTATATGAAGGCGGCACACTGCTGGGAACGGCCAATGTCACCCAACTTACCTGGTCAACGGTTTCCACCACCGTTACCCTCCCGGCCGGCACGCAGACACTTCAGGTGGTCCTTTCCGCCAATGGCCAACATTTCAACTGGATGCAATTCCAGCCGGTCAATGGCCCGGTCGCTGTGCCGACCGGCGTCAGTGCGACGGCGGGCAACGGCCAGGTGGCGTTGAGTTGGTCTCCGTCCGCCGGCGCAACCGGCTATAATGTCCAAAGCTCGACGAACACGGGCGGGCCATACACCACCATCGCAACGCCGACGACCACCAGCTACACGAACACCGGCCTGGCCAACGGCACGACCTACTACTATGTGATCTCGGCGACGGATGGGGTGAATGTCAGTTCAAATTCCATCGAAGTCAGCGCCACGCCGGTGTTGTCACATGTCAATCTGGCGTTGAACCAGCTGGTCACTGCGAGTTCGTATCAACCCAGTAGTCCCTATTGTCCCCCAAGCTATGCGGTGGATGGCATTCTCACGACCCGTTGGGCTTCCGTTTGGACTAATATTCCGCAATGGATTTATGTGGATTTGGGGGCGACTTACAACATCAACGAAGTCTGGCTTGACTGGGAAGCGGCTTACGCGACGAGTTTTCAAATTCAGGTCTCCTCCAATGCCGTGAACTGGACGCCGATCTACAGCACGACCACGGGCCCCGGCGGCATCCAGGATTTGACCGGGTTATCTGGAACGGGTCGTTATGTGAGGATGTACGCCACCGTACGCGCCACCCAGTACGGCTATTCACTTTGGGAATTTCAAGTCTATGGAACTCCTGTACCAACCAATCAGCCACCCGTGCTGGCAGCAATTCCCGACCAAACCATCCTGGCTGGCAGAACGCTGCTGGTCACCAATTTAGCCAGCGATCCGAATGTTCCACCTCTACCGTTGACCTTCAGCTTGTTCAATCCGCCGGCGGGCGCCTCCATAAACTCCAACTCCGGTTTGTTCACCTGGCGGCCAACCATCGCGCAATCGCCTTCGACCCAGACGATTGCCGTGGTGGTGTCTGACAATGAAGTGCCACCACTCACAGCCTCTCAGAGCTTTAACGTAACGGTGACTCAGCCGGTATCGCCCACCATGGAGTTGGCATCCATCACCAATGGACAGCTAGGATTCTGGATCAATGGCAATGCCGGACCGGACTATACGATCCTGGCTTCCACCAACCTGACTTCGTGGAGTCCAATCTTCACGATCACTTCGCCGTCGTTGCCGTACTATTGGGTTGACACCAACTCGGTTGCCTATCCGATTCGCTACTACCGAACGGTGCTGGGCCCTTAGCCCGCCGATGTCCGGACGATATCGTAATGGAGTTCAGCAAAAAAAGAAAACTGGTGCGCATAGCAGGACTTGAACCTGCAAATTGGCCAGTTTCCAACGATTACTCGTTGCCACTTGTTGCAAAGTTTGTGTCAGTCATTGCAAAGGAACGATACACAAATCACCAATAAAGTCAACACTTATGGTTGCATCTAGCGGCCGTACGTGACGGATAAATGTGTGTCAGCTTGTGTCAGCCTGCACATTTGTGTCGGAAATGTGTCAGGAGCCAGATTCGTGGTAGTTTTGTGTCAGGCTGTGTCGTCGGTAGGGGGCGGGGGGGGGTCTTTC
>DATJYM010000127.1:0-13974 GCA_035499615.1 Candidatus Acidiferrales bacterium
AATTGTCCCGAAGCCAAAGTTCGCAAAATTCATTGCCCACCTCCAGCGTGACGCTGTTCAAATCAGCCGCGCACGCCCGCAATGAAGCAAACCACATGTTGTAAGTGTCCGCATTCAACCGGGTACGAATGTGTTCCCGCGCTGAATTCCAAATTTTTTCGGCCGAAAGCTGCATTTGCGTTTTGTCAAAAAGCCCGTTTTTCAAGCGTTTTATTCACCTGGCCCTAAAATTGGCGTTTGACCTCGCCCGCCATGCTCACTTCTCCAACTTCAAACCTGACGATTCCCTGAATCAATGAATCCCACGCGTTTGTTAAATGAAACCGCCGGTTGACCATTAACATAACACGTTGATTTGTATAATCTTAAAAACAAAATAAGTTCAAATCCTGATTTTACGCCTTTAACAACCTTTGAATCCTCACGACCCGCTTGTGCTTACGCGAACTTTTTACGCGATTGTGCCGGACGTTTCTAGGACAACATATTAACTTTTGTTCACGAGTTATTCACAGCCCGGTCAACCCATCCCGATCGTCCATTTTTCATCGTTCATCCCTTTAAATCAAAAATCCGAGCCGCCAACAAGAAAAAGTAATTTGTCCTCGCACCGGTCCGCTTCAGCCATCCTTCAAACCGCCTGTTCCCCCGTTTCGCCGGTGCGGATGCGAACGATATCCTGAATGGAACTGACAAAAATCTTTCCGTCGCCAATCTTGCCGGTCTTGGCCGCTTTAATAATGGCCTCCACGGCGGCATTCACCAGGGAATCGGTCAATACCACTTCCAGTTTGATTTTGGGTAGAAAGTCCACGACATATTCACTGCCCCGGTAGATCTCGGTGTGCCCCTTTTGCCGGCCAAACCCTTTCACTTCGGCCACCGTCATGCCGGCCACGCCCAGGGCGTTCAGCGCTGATTTTACGTCTTCCAGCTTGAAAGGTTTGATGACGGCCTCAATCTTCTTCATGCGCTTTCCTCTCTCTTGCCTCGCAGACCGATATTAACAGCACCTTCGGTCGTGTAAACAGGAATCTTTGCGTTGTAGATCCCGATCCACTGAAAAATCGATTCAAATGATTCCCAAAACCGTCATCACGCACCAGCCACTTATGGGGAATTGGCCATAAAGAATGATTGCTTATACTTTCAGTAGTCTTGTTGACACAAATAAGTCTTTATGATTTAGTACTGGCAAGGTGCGACGGGATTTGAGGCTGTCGACGGTGTTCTTTGAATTTTCCAGGTTTTCGATCCGGGTTCTGGTACACACCCGGATTGGAGTTCTTCGTAAGCCTACGTGCGTACTATCGAAAATTCCCCGGGTCTCTCGGCCACCCCCTGGCCGCTTGACCCGGTTTTTTTTCATTCCTGCCTTGTGGCACTCTGGCATGTCCCCAATTTGCCCTGGTCTCGAGCCTGTGCCTCGAAATCGGCGCACAGCGCCGACACGACAACGACAAACATACATGCCGGCGGCGCGTTCATTGACAGCATTTTCACTGGCTGTTAGCTTCGTTCCTTCTGGAAGTTGCGATGGACTACAAAAATACATTAAATCTGCCGCGCACCGATTTCTCCATGAAGGCCGACCTCGTCGCCCGGGAACCGGAACGCCTGAAAAAATGGGAAAAGACCGGACTTTACCGGAAAATCCAGACAGCGCGCGCCCAGGCAAAAGTCAAATTCGTCCTGCACGACGGTCCGCCTTTTGCCAACGGCGACGTCCACATCGGCACCGCCCTGAACAAGATTCTCAAGGACATCATCGTCAAATACAAAACCTTGCGTGGTTTTAGCGCGCCGTACGTGCCGGGCTGGGACTGCCACGGATTGCCCATTGAATTCAAGGTTTCCCAGGAGATGCGCAAGGCAGGTGATACCAGTACCGATACTGCAGCCATTCGTAACGCCTGCGAAGCCTATGCCCGCAAGTACATTGACATCCAGCGCTCGCAATTCAAAAGGCTTGGGGTCTTGGGCGATTGGGAGAATCCCTACCTGACGCTGAACAAGGAATATGAAGCTGAGGAATTGCGTTTGTTTGCCAATATTGTTGAGAAAGGTTTTGTGTATCGCGGGAAAAAGCCGGTTTACTGGAGCATTCCCTGCCGTACCGCGCTGGCGGAGGCGGAAGTCGAATACCACGACCATGTCAGCCCGAGCATTTACGTGAAGTTTCCGGTCATTGGCCGGACAAACACCTTTGTGCTCATCTGGACGACGACGCCCTGGACTTTGCCGGCGAACCTCGCCGTCGCCTACAATAACAAGTTTCAATACGTCCAGGTCGGCATCGGTGGTGAAGAGTACATTTTATTTCGCGGCTTGCTCTCCGTCGTCGCTGAAAAATGCGGTTGGACAAATTACACGGAGAAACCTTTCCCGACGGAGGAACTGGCCCGTCTCGAATATCAGCATCCTTTTATACTGGCGCGAAAAGGCAAGGTCTACGCTGCGGATTTTGTGACCAGTGACACCGGCACCGGATTCGTGCACATCGCGCCGGGCCATGGTTTGGAAGACTATGGCCTGGGTTCCTCGGTCGGTTTGCCGATTTATTCGCCCGTCGATGACGATGGCAAGTTCGCGTACACGAACGAATTGCCGGTCGAACAGCAAATGCCAAAGGAAATGGTCGGCCAATCCATTCTCGAAAAACACGGCAAAAGCGACGCCAACGAAGCGGTGTTGCACGAATTACGTATGCGCCATGCCCTGCTTTACCAGGAAGATTATCATCACAGTTATCCGCATTGCTGGCGCAGCAAGACCCCCGTCATCTTTCGCGCGATGGACCAGTGGTTTGTCGAGATTGATCACACGCTGGAGGGCACTGCTTCGTCACTGCCCCGGAATTCAGGGCAGCGACGAAGCGCTGTCCTCCAGGGAGAAACCTTCCGTTCCGCCGCCCTTGCCGAGATTGACCGGGTGAACTGGATTCCTGACTGGGGCGTCAACCGTATCAAAGGCGCCGTGCAGACCCGCCCGGATTGGTGTATCTCGCGCCAGCGCACCTGGGGAGTCCCGATCCCGGCGTTTTATAACGCCAAAGGCGAACCGATTCTTGACGCCCAAATCGTCCGGAACGCCGCTGATTTGATTGAAAAGCACGGCTCGAACGTCTGGTTCGAAAAATCCGCCGCCGCACTTTGGTCGTTGCTGAAACCAAAGGATTGGAAGGACGCCGAAGCAGTCAGCAAATCCAACGACACGCTGGACGTATGGATCGATTCCGGCTCGTCTTCGCGCGCGGTTATTGCGGCACGGCCGGAACTCCGCGGCCAGGAGAAGCCATTTCAGTGTGATATGTACCTCGAAGGTTCGGACCAGCACCGCGGCTGGTTCCAGTCTTCACTGTTGCTGTCGCTGGCAGGCAATGGCGCGGCACCATACAAGACCGTGCTGACGCACGGTTTCATGGTGGACGCCGATCGCGAGAAAATCTCCAAGAGCAAGCAAGGGCAGGGTGGCTATGAAAAGCCGCAAACCTCCGAGGCTTACGTGAAGAAATGGGGCGCGGACATCGTGCGTCTTTGGGTTTCGTCGCAGGATTTCCGCAACGACCTCATCGTGAGCGAGGAACGCATTGCCAAAGTAGCCGAAACCTATCGTGTCATCCGCAACGCGCTGCGCTACCAGCTTTCGAATCTATACGATTTCGATCCGTCAAAGCATTCCGTGCGCGAAGACGAACTCACCGGCCTTGACCGGTGGATTCTTGGCGAATTTTCCAAACTGGAACAGGAAGTCATCAAGGCTTACGACGACTACGAATTTCACGTCGTTTACCAGCGAGTCAGCCAGTTCATCGCCGTGGAACTGTCCTCGATCTACCATGACGTCATCAAGGACCGGCTTTACACCGACCCGGCGAATTCGCCTCGCCGCCGCTCGACGCAGACGGCACTGCACCGGCTCGTAACCGGCCTGTGCCAGATGCTCGCTCCGATACTGTCGTTCACGGCGGATGAAGCCTGGGAATTTGTGCCGGGGAAGAAATCCAATTCGGCTCACGAAAGTGAATTCAAACAAAGCACCTTCAAATTAGACCCTGACGAAATTGGAAAATGGGATTGGCTCAAGCTTTGGCGCGAAACTCTGCTGCCCGAGTTGGAAAAGGCACGCCAAGAAAAGAAAATCGGCAAAGCATTGGATGCGAAAATAGAAATTATGATTCCGCAGGTGCAGAGCCAGGTTTCTGATCGAGATTTGCTGCGCGAACTTCTGAATGTTTCGGATTTGAAAATCAAGGTTGGGGAAACGGTTTCACATTTGGTTTCCAAAGCCGACGGCCAGAAGTGCGAGCGTTGCTGGCATTGGGAGACGGACGTGGGTTCGAATCCGGAGCATCCGACGATTTGCGGCCGCTGTGTGAAGGCCGTTACTGAAAAATGAAAGTGGTTGGATTCGCCAGCGTGCGCACGCAAGCACGCCTTAGACTTTCCAGTTGCGCTTTTTACCGGACTTCACTCTGATGTCGGAAGAAGAAGTGCGTCCGATGATTGAGTGAATTCTCCCGAACCCATGACTCGCGGTCGGCTTATCGCCCGGTGGCTGTCCCGAGCGAGCACACTGCTTTTCGCATGGTATCAATTCGTGCCCTGGGGCGCTGTCACGACCGATCATGATCTTGAAGATTCCTGGATACAAGTTCAGCACCTGGCTTTTCTTGAGCACCTGCAGTTCGGCCGCGACATCGTCTTTACATTCGGTCCGTGGGGCTTTCTGCTGTATGGCGGTTATTATCCGGCAACTTATCCCTTTACCCTGATTGCGTGGTTGGCGCTTTCGGTCGTGTTTTGGTGGGCGGCGTGGCGGATTGCCCACTCTGCTTTTGAAAATGAATTCATTTCCTGGTTTTGGGTGCTGATGTTTACGGCGACTGCACACACGGGGGTTGCCTGGGTTCTGTTGTTACTCCTGGTGCATTTTTTCGTGGAAAGCCGTCCATTTACAGTGATCGAGGCTTTGCTGGTGATCGCCTTGAGCTTGTTGAGCCTGACCCAGTTTGTCATCTTCGTTCTTGCCTTGACGTCCGGGGCGGCGATTGCGCTGGACAATATCCTGCGGCGACGGTGCTTTCCCTGGATTTTGCCGATGTTTGTCGCCGGTTTGTCATTCTTTTGGATCGCGGCAGGCCAGCACGTGGGAAATTTTGGTTCCTATTTCCGGCACTCATGGCAGATGACAAATGGCTTTACCGAAGCCATGATGGTGACCGGTTCCCATGCGCTACAGAACCTTGGGTGCTTTCTGGTTGCGGCTGTGGCGGTCAGTGTGATCGCGGGGTATGCCGCGTGGCTGCGGCACCGTTTTTTTGGATTGATTCCGTGGTTTGCAACGGGCTTCATCCTTTTTACGGCCTTTAAATATGGCTACGTGCGGCAGGATGGGCATGATCTATGGGCCGTGAAAGATTTGCTGCTGGTTTCGCTCGCTTCGATTGCCGCGTTGTGGCCGTTTGTGATAAAAAAGGGGCCATGGGTTGTGGTCGCCAGCCTTATTCCGACGGCAGCCATCTTTCTTTTCTTATCTTTCACCTACAGCCACGATGCGGAAACCGGTTTGCTGGGAGGCATCCCGAAGACGTCCGGCATTCAAGGATTTTATGCACCGCTGGAACTGGTCAGCGGAAGCAATCCGGTGCGCGATCCCTATGAGAGGCACCTGGCCGCCCTGCGAACTCAGTTCCCGCTCCCGCCCATCAAGGGAGACATAGATGCTTATACCTGGAATCTGGACCCCATTTTTGCACATGGCCTGATTTATCATCCCCGACCGGTGATCCAAAGTTATTCCGCGTACACGCCGGAATTGGCGCAACTCAATGCGGACTTCCTGCGCGGCAAAAATGCGCCGCAGAATATTCTGATTGAGGGATCCGCTCCCTGCAGGGATTTCTCATCACCGGACGAAGGGTTGACCATGGATGATCGCTTTCCATCATTGGATGATGGTCTTTCCTGGCCGGAATTATTAACACGATATGATTTCGTAGATGTTGAAATTCCTTTTGTCCTCTTAAAACGATCGCCCCGGCCCCGGCAATTCCAGTTGGTTCCACTCGCTGACAGCTCCGTGCACTTTGGTGGACAGATGGATGTGCCGTCGACAATAAATGGCCCGATCTGGGCGAAAATTGAACTCGACCACACGATGTGGGGAAGGGTGGTGTCGACGCTGTACAAACCGCCCATTCTTTTATTGGACATTTCCACGCGCGGTGAACCGAAACCCTTTCGGAAACGTTTGGTTCCGGGTATGGCGCGCGGCGGTTTTTTGTTGTCACCGCTCGTTGAAGGTTGCCTGTCCTTTGCTTTGCTCGCCTCCACCGGCGCGTCCAGCAATCTGACAGATTATGAGATTACCTCCTTGAGGATTGTCACGGCTGATGGATCTTCCGCCGCGGCTTACTACCATGATCCGGTGCGGGTCCGCTTGTACCGTTTGGAATTTCCGAGGCAACATCTTGAAGACGTCACCGGCTTTCAGCAATCAACGGGATTGGAGACGGCGTTGCGCCATGCGCGGCTGTTGTACGCGGACGCCCTGCCACAAATTGTTTATGATCCCGATGCAGGGACGATTCTGGACGTCCCGCGGAACTCGGAAATTCTGTCCGCCGTTCCCGACGGTGCCAGACATTTGCAGATCAGTTTTGGCGTTCGCGGGTGGGAGAAAATGGGACCACCGGGCAAGGAAAAGGTCGTTTTTCGGGCGTTGGCGGTGAACCAGCGGGGCGAAAAGCGTCTTCTGTGGTCGCGCCAACTTGATCCCGGTCTGCAAAAAAGCGACCGGCAAAAATTGGACGCCCGGATTGAATTGAGCGGTATTAACCTGTCGGGCATTCTGCTTCAAACGGGGTCGGTCGAAAAGAACGACGTAACGGAACCGCATTGTTACTGGTCGGAGATTGATTTTGAGTGAATTCGCGTGCGGCGTCGCCACTCCCGTCATCTCTCAATAGCCAATGGACGGCATCCAGATTCCCTCGGGAGGTTCATAAGCTCCCAGGGTCATGTAGGTCATGACTTTGCGGAGCCGGTGGCCGGATTTCAAAAGCGCCCGATAAAAATTGCCCAGGGTCAACGGACAGAAAAACAGGGCGAATTCCGGCGGCACGTGCCGCATCGCCCCGCCAATCAAGGCCACCGCATCAGTCTCGGTTTCCGCCGCGCCGTGTCCCAGAAAACCGGGAATGAAGTAGCCGGTGATTTTTCCCCCGTGCTCGCGCAGGAACACGGGGAGGTTCATCCCCATGAGCATCGCGATTTCCCCGCGGCGGCTGGAATGGTATAACCGGCGCGAGAGGCCATCCAGCCCCGGCAGATCCGCAACCGTCGCCGGGCGCACCGTCGGATCGGCGGTCGCCGCCGGTCTCGCGTCCATCAGGCCGACCGGCGTGCGAACCTCAAAACCCAATGAGGAATAGAGCGAGAGCGATTTGGTGTTGAATGAGTCCTGTTGGAGCCGGACCTGGGTCATCCCTTTTTGTTGTGCATAGTCCAGCACGCCTTTCATCAGGGCCCGGCCCGCGCCGCGACCGTCAAACGCCGGATCAACCGTAACCGGTCCCACACCGCCAACCGGATCGGTGCAGGACATGAAATTCGAACCGACCACCCGGTCCTCCACCCGCGCCGCCACCCCGTAGAAGTATTTTCCGGACAGGAACAATCCGAGAATGAGCCGGGCCGATTCGATGTTCGGAATGTCGCGTGGGAAAGCGTGCCGGTCGTGGATGCCTTTGAACGCTTCAAAGCAGATGCGCGCCAGTTCGGGCAGGTGCTGGGATTCGGGCCGGAAAAGTTCGATGTGGGTCATATCAATTTTTGAGGGAAGGGTTACGCCGGCTGCTGCTGCGTCAGGCAGTGCAGCGAGCCGAAGCCCCACACCAGGTCCACTGCGTGAATGCCCGCCACCAGGCGGTCCTTGAACAGATCGCCCAGAATGCCGAGAGCGATGCCGTCGTTCGGGTCATTGAACGTCGGAACAATCACTGCGGCGTTGCTGATGTAGAAATTCGCGTAGCTTGCGGGCAGGCGGATCCCGTCAAAATACAATGGCGCCGGCAGGGGCAGCTCGACCACTTCCGGTCGGGTGCCGTCTTCCAACCTCAGGTCCCGGATGCGATCCCAGTTTTCCGCCAGCGGACGATAATTCGCGTCCCTCGAATTTTTTTCGCGCACCAGGAGGAGCGTTCGGGGATTCACAAAACGGCAAATGTCGTCAATGTGTCCATGGGTGTCGTCACCGACCGGGCCTTTGGCCAGCCAAAAAATGTTCGTGACGCCGAGATAATTCTTCAGGGTCGTTTCGATGTCCTCCCGGCCAAGGCCCGGGTTGCGCACCTGAACTTTTGGATCGAGATAACATTGCTCCGTCGAGAGCAAGGTGCCGCGCCCGTTCAATTCAATGCCGCCGCCTTCAATGACAAATGGCCGGCCGCGGCATTCGGCATGGAAGAGTGGCAAGTTTAATACCCGCGCGGCCGTTTCGGGCACCTTCGTGTCCTTGTGCCAGTTGGGGTATTTGGCCCAGCCGTTGAAATGAAAATGGACAATGGCCGTCCGGGTTCTGGCATCCCGGGTCCGGCGTCCGGCAGATTTGCCTTTGATGAAAATCGGGCCGCTGTCGCGCGTCCAGCCGCGATTGGTCGGATGCGTGACAAACCGGACTCTTTTCAGGTCGCAGCCGGCGCGGACCAGCACGCGACGTGCGGATGCTTCCTCGGCGGGATGGCGGATCAGCATGCGGACGATTTCGCCGACGGAGATATGTCGCACTATTTCGCCATACACCCAGGGAATGGCCGCGAATTTGCCCGGCCAGTCCGTGGCGTTATGCGGCCAGCCAAGCCAGGTGGCCTCATGCTGCACCCATTCGGCCGGCATCGAAAAACCGAGCGCGGCGGGCGTTGACAGGTTCGCGGACTGCGCGTTGGCCATAAAGGTGGGCGGAGCATAACGAGTCCGTTCTGCCTGGGAAATCCCGAAACATAATAACCTGCTGCCCCGGAGGTTTTCGGAGGCGGGTCAATCATCCTTGCAATTATTAATATCGGCCACAAATCGAATTAGTTCAAATAAAAAATTTCACAAAAAACCGCGGTCAGTTGATGAAAAATCGCCGGCGCTGGACGATTATGAATCAGGAACGGCAATTGCTGACAACTATTTAGGTCGTATGAAGATGCGCCGAACTCAACTTGGAAGCTGGATGTCTGAGGCAAGCACGAGATTCGCCGGACTACTGGTCCTCACTGCTTTATATCTCCTTTGTAACAAATCGCTTGCATCTGAAGGGATGGTCATCACACTGCCTTTGGGAGTGACGGGCGTTGAAATTCAACAGGCGTTGAACTTGCTGCCGGCGAGCGGCGGCGAGGTGGTATTGCCACCCGGAGTCATCGAAATTCACCAACCCATTGTGTTGCGGCGCGATCATCAGACCCTGCGCGGTTTTGGAAGGGAAACCATCCTCCGCCTGGCCGACGGCGCCAATTGTCCGGTTGTCATCCTGGGTGAACCGGTCAACAATCCCGCGCAGACCATCCGTTATGTGTCCCTCCACGACCTGGCAATCGATGGGAACCGTTCGCAGCAGGAACGCGAACTCTGGAAATTGCAGGGTGAAGGTTCGCAAATCCGCAATAACGGCATCACGGTGCAGAACGTGAGTGATTCGACGGTCGAGCATGTGATCTCGGCGCATTGCCGTTCCGGCGGACTGGTTACGACACGCGGGGTGCAGCGGCTGACGGTGCGGGATTTGACGGCGTTCGACAACGAATTTGACGGCCTCGCCTGTTATCACACGAAAGATTGCCTGTTCACCGAACTGTATCTGCACAACAATCCCGGCGCCGGAATCTCGCTGGATCTGGATTTCAACAACAATGTAATCAGCAACGCCGTCCTGGCGGCCAACGATCTGGGTATCTTCATGCGCGCCAGCAGCGACAATCATTTTTATAATATATCCATCCAGGACAGCCAACACTATGGAGTTTTTATGGCGCACGCCGAGCGACAGACCCTGCGGGGTTGGCAGCCGGCTCCCCGCACGGAGTGCGTGCGCAATGCTTTCACCAACCTCATCGCCAGCAATTGCGGCAGCGCGGCCTTCCGGGTCAATAACACCACCTGCACCAACAACATCATCATAGGAGCCCAATTCCACGATGATCTTCAAGGCGGACTCTCCCTGGTCCGACCGGACCTGGTGATCGTACAGTAACGTTCTGGTGCTTTCAGGTCGTTCGTCCGGATTCGAGAACTGGCGTGGTGTAACAGAAATGTCCTTCCCCATGAATGAAACCGGAACCCCGCTGCTGGCGGGAAGCCACCCTCTCCCCGCCCGGCCGGGAGAAGGCAGGGCGAGCGGCGCGTTTCCCCGGCATCTGTATCGCTGAGTTGTAAGGAAGTGTCAGTTACAGCACACTCGTTTCTCCCGCCACCGAAATTTTACGGCGCCGCAAATTTTCAATTTGGGGTTGGCAATCACGCAAACCTTTGTATCGTGAGGCAAACGCGGAATTTTTCAGAGTCCAACTATGAATAAAAAAGTTCAGCCCAAATCTTCCGGCGGCCCGGTATCCGGTTTCATCCAACATCACTTTCGGCATTTCAATGCCGCAACCCTGGTGGACGCCGCGCGCGCCTATCGCGCGCATCTGGACGGGGGTGGGCGGATGATGATTTGTCTCGCGGGGGCCATGAGCACCGCCGAGCTGGGCCTGTCCCTGGCGGAGATGATTCGCCGCGACAAGGTGCATCTGATCACCTGCACCGGGGCGAACCTGGAGGAGGACGTGTTCAATCTGGTCGCACATGATTATTACGAGCGTGTGCCGCATTACCGGCATCTGACGCCCCGGCAGGAAGAGGACTTGCTCAACCGCCATCTGAACCGCGTGACCGACACCTGCATTCCGGAAGGCGAGGCCATGCGTCGCATGGAGGAAGCCATGCTCGAAGTCTGGGTGGCGGCGGAGAAGGCAGGCAAGCGGTGTTTCCCTCACGAATTTTTTTATCAGGTTTTGCGCAGCGGCAAATATGAGAAACACTATCAAATCGACCCGAAGGATTCATGGATGCTGGCCGCCGCCGAGAAAAAACTGCCCGTTGTCGTGCCTGGTTGGGAGGACTCGACCCTCGGCAACATGTACGCCGCCGCGCTCATTCGCGGTGATCTGAAAAACACGCATACTGTCCGCACCGGGATTGAGTATATGACCTGGCTCGCGGATTTTTACTCGCGCACGACCGAAAAGAGCACGTTCGGCATGTTCCAGATCGGCGGTGGCATTGCCGGCGATTTCCCGATTTGCGTCGTGCCGATGTTGCATCAGGATTTGGGTCGCACCGCGGTGCCGTTGTGGAATTACTTCTGTCAAATCAGTGATTCGACAACGAGCTACGGCAGTTATTCGGGCGCCGTGCCGAACGAAAAAATCACCTGGGGCAAACTTGGCGTGGACACGCCCAGTTTCATCATCGAATCCGACGCAACCATCGTCGCCCCGTTGATTTTTGCGCATGTGCTGGGGTGGTAGCCTTCATGAAGCTCAATGATTTCTCAGAAACGCGCGTGCTGGTGACCGGTGGCGCGGGCTTCATTGGCAGTGCCCTGGTTTGGGCGTTGAACCGGCGCGGCTGCGAACGCATCATTGTTTGCGACCGTCTCGGCACGGATGAAAAGTGGCGCAACCTTGCACCGCTGCGCTTTGCGGACTACCTCGAGGCCGACGACCTGCTGTCGCGACTGCAAAACGGTGCGCTGGGACAATTCAATCTCGTGCTGCACCTGGGCGCCTGTTCGTCCACCACCGAGCGCGACGCCGGTTTTCTGATCCGCAATAATTATGAATTCACCCGGGACCTGGCGGCCTGGTCGCTCGCAAACAAAACGCGCTTTGTCTATGCGTCCTCCGCGGCGACCTACGGCGATGGTTCAGCGGGGATGGACGACGACGATTCCAAACTCGACCCTCTGCGGCCGCTGAACATGTACGGTTATTCGAAACACTTGTTTGATTTGCATGCCAAACGTGCCGGCTTATTGAACCGCATGGTCGGCCTGAAATATTTCAATGTTTTTGGCCCGAACGAGGATCATAAAGGCGACATGCGTTCGGTGGTCCACAAAAGTTTCGGCCAGGTGCGCGAAACCGGCGTCATCCGCCTCTTCAAAAGCTTTCGCCCGGATTACCGCGACGGTGAACAGAAGCGCGATTTCCTGTACGTCAAGGACGCGGTCGCCATGACGCTCCATCTGGCGGCCGAGGAAGGGGCCAACGGTCTGTTCAACATCGGCAGCGGCGCGGCGCGGACCTGGTTGGACCTGGCGCGTGCCGTCTTCGCCGCCTTGAAACGCGAGCCTAAAATCGAATTCATTGAAATGCCTGAAGCCATCCGGGACAAGTATCAGTATTTTACGCAGGCAAATCTCGGTCGGTTGCGTGCCGCCGGCTACACTGCATCCGTTGCCCCGCTCGAAGAGGCCGTGAATGATTACGTCGGCAATTACCTGGTCCCGGACAAACGACTGGACCCGGTCGTGGTTTGACGTTTGGCGAAACGGCAAGCCATCTGCCCGTTTAATTTTACCGTATCGTAACTTGCCGCTGATACGAATTCGCGCCAATCCTTGGGGAATGAAACGCAAATGGTTCATCTATTCCGCGATGGTCGCACTGAGCGGGGCCGGTTTTCATTCTTTCGCGGGTAATTTCGACGCCACCACCGATGCGGTCGGTCGCGACACCAACGGAATTGAAACGCCGGTCAATCAGAGGATCACACCGGTCGGCGTTCTGGTTGAACTTCCCGGCCTGAGACCAAATGCCCTGGCGCTGAGTCCCGACGGCCGGCGGCTCGTGACCGCCGGCCTGACGCAGAGACTGGTCGTCATCAATCCTGCAACTGGAAAAATCCTGCAACGAGTCCGGCTGCCCGAGGATGATCAATTTCCCCCGGCGGGGTCGGTTTCCCGCAGCATGCTGCAACCGAAAGAGAAGGCCAAACTCAGCTTTACCGGCCTGGTCTTTTCGCCCGATGGTTCGCGGATTTATCTGGCCAACGTCAACGGTGACATCAAGGTTTTCGGCGTTAACCCGGACGACAAAGTCGCACCGCTGTATTCCCTTCCGTTGCCGCCCGCCAACGCACCGTTGCGCAAGGCGGAAATTCCCGCCGGCATCGCCGTTTCACCGGACGGCAAAAAACTTTATATCGCTGGGAATCTTTCCAATCACCTCCTCGAACTCGATGCCGCGACCGGAACCGTCTTGCGGACCTGGAACGTCGGTGTGGCGCCGTTTGACGTCGTGCTGGCCGGCCACAAGATCTACGTGAGTAATTGGGGTGGCCGGCGGCCGGAAGCGGACAGTCTCACCGGCCCGGCTGGCGACGGCATGCGGGTGGGGGTGGATGCACGTTCCATCGCCAGTGATGGATCCGTATCGGTAATCAACCTGAATTCCGGGAGCGCTGGCATCCTGCCGGCGAGTACTTCCGACAAAAACGCCGCCGAGACGGCAGCGCTCGCGGTCGGTGAGATTCTCACCGGTCTTCACGCTTGCGCACTGGCGTTGTCACCGGATGGCCGGTGGCTGGTGGTCGCCAATGCAGGTAGCGATACATTGAGTGTCATTGACACGCGCTCGGACCAGATCGCCGAGACCATCTGCGCGCGGCAAAACCCGGCTGACTTGTTCGGCGCACAACCCAACGCGCTCGCATTCGACAAATCGGGCAAAACCCTGTTTGTCTGCAATGGCACACAAAACGCCGTGGCGGTGTTCCATTTCCAACCCGGCAACTCCCAATTGCTCGGTTTGATTCCCGTCGGCTGGTTTCCCGGCGCCATTGCGTTCGACGCAAAGCGGAAGGAAATTGATGTCGCGGACATCAAAAGCATCGGCACGAAAATGGAGAGGCCGCGAACGGGATTCGGCCATGGTCAGGG
>DATJYM010000128.1:0-53272 GCA_035499615.1 Candidatus Acidiferrales bacterium
CATGCCCAGGCTCAAAACCGACATGCCTTTGAAACTGAACTGTGTGGTGTCCAATGCAAAATGGTGGTGCCCCAATACGATGGCGACGAGCAACAGAATAAAAAAGCAGGAGAACGCCTCCATGCCCAACATCACCAGCGTTGAAATCCGGATATCCTTGTAAGCCATGATAAAACAGGTCGCTAGACAGATGGCAAAGAGAACTACCGGCGGCAGACTGATATGAATGGCGGCCAGCAACTTGCCCGCAAAAATGGTGAAACCGGTCGTCCCGGCCAGACCGATGAACAGATACGCCCACACCAGACACCACCCACAGAGCGCACCGCCCGTAAAACCCAGTCCCGATGAGGCATAGTTATACATCGAACCCGCCATGGTCGTGCGTTTCGCAAACTGGTTAAGGCTGAATGCGACGAACAACAGCATGACTGTGCCCAGCCCATAACCCAGCCAACTCACGTTGCCAATCGTGGCAAACATCAGCGGCACAATCAGCGCCGCCGTCATCGTCGGCGAAATCAGCGCAATATTTTGCGCCAGCAACTCCATGAAGTTTAAACAGTTGGAACGCAGCTTGTTCATAATTCTTCTCCTTGGTTAATGGTTTGATTTTCTCAAATTGACGGACTTTAAATTGTAATCTCCCCGTTTCCCACGGCGGCGGAACGCGGCACCTGGCTCTGGATTTGGCAATGGCAACAGCCTGTCGGCAGGAATGGCCCGGTGTTGACCGGGATAAGGATTTACCGGTGTGCTGGAGACCGGCGACGCCACAACCAAGACCTGCGCCTCTTGCGGTCCCGGTGCGATCAACCGGTGCCGCAGACGCGAGTCGAAATGTGCGGCGTCGCCGGGCGATAATTCGTACGTTTTTCCCGCCAACGACAACTCGAGCTTGCCGGACAAAACGTAAATCCATTCTTCGCCCTCGTGACCATAATGCTCATTGCCCCGCCGGGCCGGCGAAACCCGGATGCGCAATGGCTGCAAGTTAAAAAACCGGCCGGCCTTGGACAGCGGAACGTAATTCAGGCCATTGAGCGTTTTCTCCACGGCATCCACCGCGCGTACAATCACACAAGGCTCGCTAACCGGCGGAGACTCAAACAACGACGCCAGAGAAACGTCAAACACCCGGGAGAGCGTCAGTACCGCCGCGATGGAAGCCTGGCGGTCTCCGGATTCCAGCCGGGACAAAAACGCCTTGGAAAGTCCGCTCCGGCATGCCGATTCCTGTAGCGTCCATCCCCGCCGCAAACGCAGTTCCCGCAATCTGGCGCCGAAGGACGAAAGTTGAGACTGAATAGTACTCTCCTCCTTTTGATGTCTTACAGGTAACATCGTTGCCATACAGGCAACGGCAAAAAGCATTGCTAATGCCAACCATTGCACGCGCGTAAATTCAAGGAAAACTGAAACATGAAGGCGCCGTCCGATAATTCTGCTGTTGCAAATTAGGCAGCGCGCGCAAATAAAAACCGGGACTAGAAAATCAATTTGTCGCCTACGCGCACGGGCTTGCCTGTTTCCGTTGGAGGCAGCGAAGTATTCACCGCAAACCGGTAAAAATGGTTGAAACGTTGAGGATTCGCCCACGCGGGAAGATGTTCGCGGCGCAACTGCATGAATTTCTTCTGAAAATCGGCGACCGCTTGCGCCGTGTCCGGGTCTCGCGTAGGAACGACGCAGCGCTGGCAGGGGTTATGGCCGAAAAATTTAACCACGCCGATCTGGAAGGGCTTAAGTTCATCTGCTGCGCCGTACAGACGGTCTTCGCAAAAGGGTTCGCCCTCCGATAATTCCAAATTGGTGCGAAAACGGCGGCGCACGCTCTCCAGCGTCATCTCCGGAAACCAGCCCTGCACCTGGCGCAAACTCGCTTCGCTCACAATCGTCGGCCCGAAGGCGGTGTGATCGTCCGGGAACCCTTTTTGTGATTCATGTCGTAAACCCACTGGAAAACCGAAGAAATGGCCCAGCCATTCGCCGATGGGCAGGGGATCGTCCAGGGGAAATTGCACCGGTCGTTTGCCGCCATGCCACAGGCGTACTTCGGTGATCTGGGCATTGAACTCGCAACGCAACTCCTGGACCCGCGGCGTGCGCTTGCCGTTCACGACCTTTCCCTCCATATCATAGATCGCGTAAATGCGATCGTTTTCCAGAATGCCGCCACCGGTGATGCGGGCCGTTTCGACAGGAACGCCGTCCAGGGATTTGATGGGAAATATGGTGATTCGGCCGAGTTGCATCTTGCCCAAAAAATCAATACTGGAATCATTCCCCGCGCGGCAAACACTTTTTGATAAATCTTCGTCCGTCGCATACGGTCAGGCGCGGATACCGTGGTCTTCCGTTCCTCGATGTTTTCAGCGGGTGACAGAGAATGAAATCCGTCTGTTCCAGTGCAACCCGTGTCCTTGCCCGTGCCGTGAGGGTGACAGTGAATTCTAACGGCACTGAAGGCGTCGAGGAACCCGGTTTCTTTTTTGCATATTTGAATTTACCCGAATACGCTGATGCCTCTGATGAGCATGAAAAAGGTTCCGGCGGTCCGGCCCGTTCTGCGCCCGCGTTTCCGCATCACGCGCGGAAAAGCAATCGCCTTTGGTCCCGGCAAGGCGGAATTGCTGGCCCGGGTGGCGGAAAACGGTTCGATTGGCAAGGCCGCCAAACGCATGGGTATGTCCTATATGCGCGCCTGGTCGCTCATCCAGACCATGAACGTCTCCTTCAAACAGCCGGTCATCCACACGGTGCGCGGTGGTCGGGAGCGGGGCGGCGCGGAGTTGACGAAAACGGGGCGGCGCGTGCTGGCCCTGTATCAGGAAATGGAAATGGTGGCGCTTGAGGCCGCCCGGGCCGACTGGCGCGCGCTGCAAAGGCTCTTGCGCGTGGAATGATGGCCGGAACGAAGCGGGAATTCGTTCTTTGCCGTCAATCCGATATACTTGACTAAATATAACGGTTCTGATGGAATCGGGCAGGATGCGAAACGGGGAGTTTCCCAACCGGCCAAACCGTGCGTTCACGCTGATTGAATTGCTTCTGGTCATGGCCGTTACCGGTGTTCTGGCGGCGATGCTTCTGCCGGCACTGGCGCGGGCCAAAGAGAAGTCGCGTGCCACCCAGTGCCTAGCCAATTTGCGCCAGTGGGGGCTGGCCTACCGGTTGTATGCCGACGACCATGACGATTTCCTGCCGCGTCGCGGCCAGGGGGTGCAAGTGCTGACACAGATTGGCCGGCCGGAGGACTGGTTCAACGCCCTGCCGGTTTATTTCGGGCTGACTTCATTCCAGTTGATGGTGGCGAACCGCGCCACGCCCTCTGCTCACAGCCAGTCGGTGTTCATTTGTCCGGCGGCAAAAACCCCCGGCGGTACTTACTTTTTACCCTACGGGATGAACATGAATCTTTCACCCTGGAATCTGCCGCTGGCGACCCGGTTCGGCAGCGTGGTTCAGCCGGTATGTGTCGTGGAGATGGCAGACGCGCCCGGACCTTATGCCTCAACCTACCCATCCACCCGGCCTTACAGCATCGTCGCGCGTCATGCCGGAAGGATCAATCTATTGTTTCTCGCCGGCGAGGTGCAATCCTTCGCCGGTTCCCTTGTGGGTTGCGGTGTGGGGGATCCCGGACTGGCCCAAGTGCGCTGGCTGACTTGCACGGCGAGCGATGCCAGCGCTCACAACTATTGAGGAAGACCAGCTGTGAATAGAAGGAACCAGACCTGTTTCATCTTGTTGTCAATGCTGCTCGCCACGTCTTGCAGCCGCAGGATGGAAGCCCCGGCGGACAGCCACCTGGTCCGTTGCGCCGTTATCGGCGGCATGACGATGACGGGTTTGTGGCCGGAGATTGCCAAAATGTTTGAAGCGCAGAGCGGCTATCGGGTGGAGGTGGTGGCCACCGGTCCGCGTCCGATTCTCGATGCGGCCATGCGCGCGGGCAAAATCGATTTGCTCACCATGCACTCCGGCGACATCACCACCGACCTCGTGGCCGACGGTTACGGCGTTAACATGCGGCCGTGGACGCGCAACGAATTGTGCATTGTCGGTCCGCCGGATGATCCGGCTCACCTTCGCGGCATGACCAACGGCGCTGCCGCCTTGCGAAAAATCGCGGAGACGAAATCGCGCTTCGTTGATTTCGAGGGCATCGGCAGCCGCGAACTCGTCCACACTTTATGGCGACTGGCGGGGGTTGAACCCAGAGGCGATTGGCTGATCAAGGACGAAACGGTGTCGCGTTGGAACATCTTGCAGTTCGCCCGCACCAACCATGCTTACGTCGTGGTTGGTTATATCCCGGCGCAAATGGGTAAAATGCCCGCGGAAGGAATGGAGGTTTTAGTCAGAGGCGATCCCGTTATGCGGCGCCCGTTTATCGTCATGGAAGCGAATCCCCAAAAAGTTCCCCATGTCAATTATACCGGCGCCCGCGCATTGTCCGATTTTTTGTTGTCCTCAAAGGTGCAGGAATTTCTGCTCGAATTCGGACGCCAAACCAATGGTCCCGGTCCGCTCTTTTTTCCGATACCTGCCGCACAATCCTGACTCAGCCGAATCCTACAACTTATTATGAAATACATACTTAAACCCGCTGCTGCCGGCGTGATGCTCGTCCTGCCGTTCGCGGCTTTGGCTCAAACCTCCTTGACCACCGACAGCACGGGCGATTCCTTTCTGGACGCCAGCAAACCCACCGCTAATTTTGGCAAGGCCGGCACACTGGCCATCGCGGCGGCCACTTCGCCGGTGGGCGCCATTGATACGGTGATGCAATTCAACCTGGGTTCCGTGGACAGCCAGTTCAATACGACTTATGGCGCCGGCAACTGGACCGTTACCGGCATCTCCTTGTCACTCGCCAGCAACTTCGGCACGGCCAATGCCAACCCGGGCAATGCTCTGCTCCCCGTGGTCAGCGGAGGAAATTTTGGCATTGATTGGATTTCGTATGACGGTTGGCTGGAGGGTACCGGCAACGGCATGGGCTCGGGCAATACCGTCAGCGGCGCCGTAACCTATAATTCCGTCCCCACGCTGTTGGGTTCGACCGTTGATTCCCTGGGAACGTTTGCCTATGCGCCGCCGGGAAACAACGTTTACGTCAACTACGCCCTGCCGCTGGATTCGGGTCTGGTGACCGCCATCAAAAATGCCGGAGACGTCTCGTTCTATTTCTACGCGGCGGACAACAGCATCGGTTATCTTTTTAACTCCAAAGATTTCGGCGGAAATGCCAATATTCCCGAACTGACCCTCACCGTCAATCCGGTTCCCGAACCGGCCACGCTATCGTTGGTGGCTTTGTCATTCGCTGCCCTTCTGCAACCGCGGTGGTGGAAACGAAAAAAATGAGGCCGTACGGAACATTTATTCTAGCCGGCGCTTGTTTGTGTTGCAGTTTCATCGGCAGGGCACAGGTAACATATACCAACACAACTTCGGATGATGCCTTTTTGGCCACCGGTTCGCCAACCAATCCCACGGGACCAGATTTGACGGCGGAAAATTTCGGTGCGGCGGGGGTGCTTTACATTGCACCGGCCTCGTCACCCAATGGTGAATATCAGAGCGCCTTGAAATTCGACCTCTCCGGCGCGACAAATTTGTTCGATGCGACTTATGGGGCCCATTGGACCATCAGCGCGATTTCCCTGGTGTTCACCGCCAACTTCGGCACGGCCGGCAGCCAGCCGGACAACTTGATGTTCAATCCCATCACGGGAGGCAATTTCGTCATCGAATGGATCGGCAATGACGATTGGGTCGAAGGAACCGGAAAGCCCAGGGCTCCGACTATGGACGGTGTCACTTATAGCTCGATTCCGGCGTTGCTGACGAACGGGGTGGCCATTCTTTGCACCAACACCTATTCCCCGCCCGGCGATAATTTTCCGGTGACGTGGCCGTTGCCGCTCAATTCAAATACGGTCAACGACATTATGCGGGGCGGCCCGGTTTCCTTCCGGCTCTTGGCTGCAGACAATCAGGTCAGCTACCTTTTCAATTCGCATAATTATGGAAATGGAAATCAGCCATTGATTCTCGTCACCGCAGTTCCATTATTAAATATTCTCTCCGGTTATTTTGCGAATGGGCTTTTCCACCTCGCGGGCATCGGCGGTGCAAACCTGCAATATCAGGTGCAGGCCAATTCTGATTTGACGACCACGAACTGGCAGACGCTGGGAACCGCCACCGCCGACGGCGCGGGCGCAATTCAATTCGACGACATGGCCGCGACCAACTTCAATCAAAAATTTTATCGGCTTTCCCGCTGAATTCCACCCTATCTGCCGGAACATGAAAAAACCCATACTGTTCACCGTCTGGCTTGTGCTGTCGGCGGTTGCATTGCCGCTGCGCGCAACCGAAGTCACCGTATTCGCCGCCGCGAGCCTGACCGATTCGCTCAAGGAAATTGCCGCCAATTACGAGAAGCAATCCGGCGACAAAATCATTTTCAACTTCGGCGCTTCCAGCACGCTGGCACGGCAAATCGAGGCCGGCGCGCCCGCCGACCTTTTCTTTTCGGCCGACGAAGCGCAAATGGACAGGCTGGCCAAGCGCGATCTGATTGATACTGCCACGCGCCAGGACCGCCTTGGCAACTCGCTGGTCGTCGTCGTCCCGAACGACAGCCCCTTGGTGATCAACTCCGCGAGCGACCTGGCCAATGCCAACGTGAGACAAATCGCCCTCGCCGATCCCCGCGCCGTGCCGGCGGGCGTTTATGCCAAAGCCTGGCTGGAAAAATTGCGATTATGGCCGGCCATTGAGCCGAAAGTTATTCCGACGGAAAATGTCCGCGCCGCCCTCGCCGCTGTTGCTTCCGGCAATGTGGACGCAGGTGTCGTCTATAAAACCGACGCCGCCATTTCCAAACGGGTCAAAATCGCCTGCGAAGTCCCGCGTGCCGACGGCCCGGACATCCGTTACCCGATGGCGCGGGTGAAAGGGTCGCCACAACCCGAAGCCGCGAAAAAATTCCTGGACTGCCTTGCTTCCAAAGAAGCTGGACAGATCTTCATGCGGTATGGCTTCCTCTTGCGCCAATGACCGCCGTCGAATGGCAGATAGTCGGATTCACCGTGTGGGTGGCCGCGCTGAGCACGGTGATGATTCTGCCGTTTGGCCTGGCGCTGGCGTGGGCGCTGGCGCGGGCCAATTGGCCCGGCAAATCGCTGGTGGAAACCCTCATCACACTTCCGCTCGTCATGCCGCCGGTGGCAGTGGGATTGATCCTGCTGGAAGTCTTCGGACGGCGTGGCGCCCTCGGCGGCCTTCTGCACGACCGCCTCAACCTCGACGTCATTTTCACCTGGCGTGCGGTGTTGCTGGCGTTGAGCGTGATGTCCGCGCCGCTGCTGATCCGTTCCGCGCGCGTGGCGTTTGAAGAGGTCAATCCGCGCCTGGAACAAATCGCTCGTACGCTCGGCGCGGGCGGGTGGCGTGTGTTTTTCACCATTACCGTCCCGTTGGCGGCGCGCGGGATAGTCGGTGGAATGTTGCTCGCGTTTGCCCGCGCGCTGGGCGAATTCGGCGCGACCATCATGGTCGTCGGCTATATGCCGGGCAAAACCGCGACCATCTCGCTCGCCATTTACGAAAATGTACAGATTGGCGAGGATGCCCGCGCTTACCGTTTGCTGGCCGTGTCGGTTGTGCTTGCCTTTATCGCGGTGTGGGGCAGTGAATTTTTCCTGAGGCGCAAAAAAACAGCATGAGCCTGCGGCTGAAAAACATTTCGTTGCCGCTTGCCGATTTCGTACTCGAAGTGGATGTCGAAATGCACGGCCGTGTCACCGCCGTCTTTGGTCCGTCCGGCGCTGGCAAAACATCGTTACTTGACCTCATCGCCGGCTTGCGGGTGGCGCGTTCGGCCTTCATTCAACTGGATGGCAGCGTCTTGACCGACACGGCGAAAAAGTTTTCCAGGGCGACGCACCGGCGTGGCATCGGTTACGTGCCGCAGGACCTTGCCTTGTTTCCGCATCTTTCCGTGCGTCAAAACCTGTTTTACGGTCGCAAAGCCCGTGAGGCCGACGGCCCGTCGGTCAGCTTCGAGCATGTGCTGAAAGTGCTGGAAATCGAGCCGTTGATTTCGCGCGGGGTGACCGAACTTTCCGGCGGCGAAAAACAGCGCGTCGCCCTGGCCCGTGCGCTGCTGGCGTCGCCGCGCCTGTTGCTGCTGGATGAGCCCCTTGCCAGTCTCGACGTGCCGTTGAGGGAAAAAATCATTCCTTACCTCGGCCGGGTCCGCGACGAATTTCAAATTCCCATGTTGTGCGTTACGCACGACCGTTTTGTGGCCCTCACGCTGGCAGATGAGATTGTGGTCTTGATGGGTGGAAAAATCATGCAGACCGGACCCGTGTCTGACGTGTTCAACTTTCCGGCCAACGCCGAGGTGGCCAGATTTGTTGGTGTCGAAACTCTGCAACCCGGCCGGATCACGGGTGTGAACGAGGGTCTCGCCACCGTAACCATCAATCGCGTTACGCTCACCGCGCTGGCGCCCGCGACGCCTGCCGACGCCGTTTTCATCTGCATTCGGGGTGAGGACGTGGTGCTCCAGCGGGACGTTGCCGTCAGCAGCGTGCGGAATCGTCTGCCGGCCCGCATCATTGCCATCCGCCCGGAAGGTGCGCTTTTTCGCGTGGAATTGGATGCCGGTTTCACCCTGTTCGCACTGGTGACCCGTCCCGCCTGTGACGAACTTGGATTGCGCGAGGGCGACAGCATCACCGCGCTCATCAAAACGCCTGCCATCCATCTTGTGCCGCGCTGAAACTGCTGTTAAATAATTTCAATGCGCGTGCTGTTTTTTGCCCAACTCAAGGATGCCACCGGCTGCGATTCGATCGAACTCGCGCCGCCAGTCTCATGGAACACGCAGCAACTCTGGGCCGAATTGCTGCAGAAATTTCCCGGGCTCGCCGCCCATCGCGCCAACGTGCGCCTTTCCCGGAACTGGGAATATGCGGCCGCGGACGCGCAGTTCTCCAAAGAGGATGAGGTCGCCTTGATACCACCGGTGTCGGGTGGCTGAAACATTGCCATGGAAATCGAATTCCAACTCGTCCACGAGGCGATTGCGGAGAGGGTGTCGCCGCCGCCACCAGGTGCCCACGGCGCCTGGCTGGAATTTCGCGGCATAGTGCGCAGCGAGGAGGCAGGGCAAAAAATTTCAGCGCTCGAATATGAGGCTTATCCCGAGATGGCCAAACGGGAAATCCGTCGGTTGCTGGAAGAAATTTCGTCACGGCATCCGTGCCTTGCGGCAAAAGTCATTCATCGCGTTGGGATCATTCCGGTGGGTGAAACGGCCATTTACGTCGGCCTCGCCGCAAGTCACCGTACCGAGGCCATTGCCTTGCTTGCCGACTTTATGGACCGGCTGAAACTGGACGTGCCGATTTGGAAGCGGCGGGCATTGCCGGTCGAGGATAAATCAAGAAAGAATCACGTACCCCTCGCCCCATCCGTCTCCCCGCCCGGCGGGGAGAGGGTGGCCGCAAGGTCGGGTGAGGGGAAATTCCCGGCGAAAACCTCGATGGTCTCGCTGGATGAAGCACTGGCGGGAATTCAGTCACACTGCCGGCTATTGCCCGCCGTGCGCGCGGTGTTTGAAGAATGTCCTGGCCGTGTGCTGCGCGAAACCATTTGTGCCTCTGAAGATTTTCCCGATGGCGACCGCTCGACCCGTGACGGTTATGCGATGTTGCAACGCGACGAATCGGAAACTTTCCAGGTCGTGGACACGCTGCATGCCGCCGATTGGAAGCCGCGGGAATTGAAAACCGGCGAAACCGTCCGCGTTGCCACCGGCGCGTCTTTGCCGTGCGATAATTTACAGGTCGTCATGCAAGAACACATCGAACGTACCGGCGACCAAATAAAAATTCTCCGGCGGGAGTCTGCCACGAATGTTCGCCGGCGCGGGGAAGAAATGCGCGCGGGCGAAGCCGTTTTGCAGCCAGGCGTGCGGCTCGGCGCGGGCGCTTTGGCATTGCTGGCCAGTGTCGGCTGTACCCGGCCGCTCGTTGGCCCGCGACTGCACGTCTGCCATTTTACAACCGGCGATGAAATTGTTTCACCCGACCGGAAGCCGCGGCGGGGACAGATTCGCGACAGCAATTCGATCCTGATTCGCATTCTGCTTCAAAAATTCTCCTGCGATGTGGAACAAGCCCGTTTGCCGGAGGATTTCGAGCTGGCAAAATCAGCAATCCGCAATCGGCAATCGGCAATCGACAATGCGGACGTACTTCTGGTTTCCGGCGGTGCAAGTGTGGGCGATAAGGATTTCACCCGGCCATTGCTCGAATGGCTGGGATTTGAAATTGTATTCAGCCGGGTGAACCTCCGCCCCGGTGCGCCGCTGATTTTCGGCATCCATGGCAAATCGAGTGTCCCCGCGAACCAGCCCGTCGGCAGCCTCACTCCCGCGGGTAGAATTCGTGTCGCCTTCGGCCTGCCGGGCAATCCGCTGTCGCACTTCGTCTGTTTTCATCTCTTCGTCGCCGCGGCTCTGGTACGACTCACCGGCGGCGAGCTGCCAACCTTCCGGCGCGGAACGCTGGTGGCGAAGCTTGAAGACGGGCCGAATTCGCGCGCGACCCTCTGGCCGGCACGACTGCAGGCGGCGGGATTGCAGCCGCTGGCGTGGGCCAGTTCGGGTGACGTGACTTGTTTGGCGGAGACGAACGCTTTGATTCACGTGCCGGCGAATAGTGGTCCGCTTGCCCCGGGCGCGGAAGTTGATTTTTTGCCTATAACAATCGAATAATTGTGGCAATGGACGTGAGTCCGCTCTAACTTTTTGGCGAAGCTTGGATGAAATGAGCCGACTCACGTGGGCTACTAAGAAGTGAAAACAGAAAAATTTTCGCATCTCGACGCTGCTGGTGGTGCGCGCATGGTCAACGTCGGCTACAAACCGGTGCAACGCCGGCGAGCGGTGGCGGAAGGCAGATTGATATGCCAGCCCGCGACCATTCGCGCGCTCAAACGCCACGCACTGCCCAAAGGCGATGTGCTGACCGTGGCGCAGATCGCCGGGATCCAGGGAGCCAAACGGACGGCGCAGCTGATCCCGCTCTGCCATCCCCTCGCTCTTAATCATGTGGAAATAACGTTTCGGGTCCGGGCGGCGGCCATCGAAATTGTTTGCACGACGGAAACGCACTCACAGACGGGTGTGGAATTGGAAGCGCTGACAGGCGTCAGCATCGCGGCACTGGCGCTTTACGACATGTGCAAGGCGGTGGACAAAACAATGCGGATTGGAGAGATTCGTGTCGTGAAGAAAATCAAGGAATGAAAATCGGGCGCATTACCGTCAGCGACCGCGCGTCGGCGGGGGTTTACGAGGACCGCAGCGGGCCGGAAATCGAAATAGTATTGAAGGAATTCTTTGGCAGCAAGGTGGAATTTGAACCGGCGATGGTGCCGGATGAGGTGGAAAAAATCTCCGCAACGTTGAAAAAATTCGCGGATGAGTTAGGGTGTGACCTGGTGGTGACGACGGGAGGTACCGGGATTGCCATTCGCGACGTGACCCCGGAGGCAACCCGACCGGTACTGGAAAAGGAATTGCCGGGATTCAGCGAAGCGATGCGGATGCAATCGCTGGTAAAAGTGAAGACGGCGATTTTATCGCGCGCGTTGGCCGGGACGCGCGGGAAAACGCTGATTGTGAATCTGCCGGGCAAGCCTTCGGCGGTGCGCGAGTGTCTGGAGATTCTTGCGCCGGCCATGCTGGAGGGTATGGCCCATTTGCGGGGAGAAGACCCGCACAAGGTATGAGAGCATGAACGATACGTTTGGCCGCACGGTTGATTATTTGCGCATCTCGATCACCGATCGATGCAACGAGCGGTGTCTCTACTGCATGCCGGAAGGCTACAAGGGCTGGGAACGCACCCGGGACCACCTGACCGCGGACGAAATCATTCGGGCCGTGCGCGTGGCGGCGGAACTGGGCTTCCGAAAATTCCGGCTGACGGGCGGTGAACCGCTCGTGCGCCACGATATTTTGGAAATCATCCAGGGCATGAGAAGAATTCCCGATGTGGAAGTCATTGGCCTTTCGACGAACGGAATCAGGCTCGCCGGGCTGGCACAGCCGTTGCGTGACACCGGAGCCAGCACGGTCAACATCAGCCTGGACGCTCTGGATCCAGCCGTTTACCGACAGGTGACAGGCGGTGACGTAAACGCGGTCATCGCCGGAATCCGCGCCGCGGTCGCCGCCGGATTCGACCGCGTGAAATTGAACTGCGTTCTCATGCGCGGCGTGAACGAGCAGGAACTCTGGCCGCTCGTCCTGTTTGCCGCCGAGCACCGGCTCCCGCTGCGGTTGATCGAGTTGATGCCTTTGACGCGAACGGATGTCTTGACGGAGAAAAATTTTCTCCCCGCCGGCGAAGCGATGCAATTGCTCGGCCGGCGTGACGAATTGATTCCGCAACCGGCGGTGAAGATAGGCCATGGGCCGGCGAAGTATTTTTTGCTCAAACAGACCGGCGCGCTGGTGGGCTTCGTCGGGGCCCTGACGAATCTGCAATTTTGCGAGAGCTGCAACAAGATGCGGCTCACGGCGGATGGGAAAATCCGCCCTTGCCTGGGCGACCATGGCGAAATTGATTTACGCGCAGCACTGCGTAACCACAGCGACGACGCGGTGTTGCGCCAACTGTTTTTGGAAGCTTTGCGTTTGAAACCACAGGAACACCATTTTCGCGACCTCTATCAGCCGCTGCGTCCGATGACGGCGATTGGTGGGTGATTTACCCCGCTCTAGCGGCGCCGGGGTTGCCACCTACGGTGCATGACTGACCACAACGCGGTAAAAGCCCTGCGGATCCGACCCCAGATTCACGGTGAAGGGCGCGTTGGTACTTGGACCCAAGGGACCCGGCGGTTGCACATTGGTGATGGCCGGACCCAGGTTCACCCAATTGGCAGTGGAAGTCAGGTCGGTGGAATACTGAACCTGATAAACGAAGCCCTGTGGCGCAGAGTATTGGAACTGGGTGTTGTTGTTCACGATTTGCAGCGTCGGTACCGGGAGGGGCGTGAATTCCTTGATGATGCGCATCGTCGGCTGATCAGTCGGGTTACCGGGATTGGCCGGTTCGATCGGGA
The DNA here is from genome assembly GCA_035499615.1 of Candidatus Acidiferrales bacterium. Lineage (GTDB taxonomy): Bacteria > Verrucomicrobiota > Verrucomicrobiia > Limisphaerales > UBA11358 > UBA11358. The sequence continues at coordinate 13,171 of DATJYM010000128.1, forward strand.
AAGTGGGACTGCTGCCCCACCAGGGGCCGCCACCCCAATAGCTCCAGCCCAGCCATACGTCCGAATTGGTAGTGATATAGGAGAGCATGTTGGTCAGCGCCGTACCACCGTTCGTCACCGAGCCGATCGTATTTCCGGGAACTCCGTATTCGCCGAGAAAGGCCTTAAAATTGTTCGCCCTCGCCCAGGCCGTGAAATTGGCGAGCCGCTGCCAGCCAATGTCCGTGCTGACAATCCCGTCATTGCTGCCCGACCCATCGGCGTCCAGGTATTGGTGCACCTCAAAAACGTAATTGCTGCCGGGATCTACGATGCCCAGCATGGCGACTGAGTTCGCTGCGCCGTTGGCATCGGACTGGGACCAGGTCCACGCGCCGGTCCATCGGTTGCCGGGCACGAAGATCATGTTGGTGGCTCCCGTCGCGCGGATGGAAGCGATGGCGGCATTCTCGGAGGCGACCATCTGGGTTTCCGGCACCGCGTTTGGCTCGTTCATCAGGCCGAAGATGACATCAGGATTGTTCTTATAAATATTGGCGATCCGATACCAGAAATTGGAAAATGCGGAATTGGGGACGACCGTGCCGCCCACGATGCCGTTGCTGCCGCTCTGCATGTCATTGAAATTATCAATCAAGGGCCAGTAGCGCTGGAAATTGTGCGGGTCAAGAATAACGTGCATACCGTGAGCGGTGGCATAGGAAACGAAACTGTACATCCGGTTGGACTCAGCGGAGTTGAACGCGGCATTGTTGGTAAGCTGTAATCGTTCCCAACGAAAAGGGAGTCGGATGATGTTCATGCCCCGGCTCTGGTAGTAGGCGGTTTCACCATTCGTCGGCCACGTGTAAGTGCTGCCGAAATTGCCAGGCAAAGCTGCGCCTGTTCCGGCTGATCCAAATTCCGCCCCGGAAAGATTAACACCCGCGTATTGAATGTCGGCCGAACTGGAGAAAACGAAGGCAAAGCCGAAAAGAAGTATAGCGGAAAGCGTCCCCTTGATCATAGATAAAACGTCTAGTGAATAACCCGAAGGTAACGGGTTCGGCCGCAGGCTTCAACCGAAAATGTGCTGAAATACAAAATTTTCAGCCAGAATTTCGCTGAAATGAGTTTGACTCCGTTGACTTTTATGTATGGAACCGATGGAGTTTTCGCTGATACCGCTTAATGCTTCAGTTTTCTTTCCAGAATTTCACCGACCAGCGTCGGATTCGCCTTGCCCTTGCTCAGTTTCATGACCTGCCCTTTGAGAAAATTCAAGGCGGCTGCTTTTCCAGCCCTGAAGTCGGTCGCGGGTCCGGGATTCGCCGCGATCGCTTCATCGCAGAATTTTTCAATCGCAACGGTGTCGCTGACCTGCGCCAGGCCCTTTTCCTGGACGATGGCCGCCGGTGATTTGCCGGTGTCGAACATTTCGGCGAACACCTGTTGTGCTGCCGAACTGCTGATGGTTTTTGAATCCACCAGATTGACCAGTTCAAGAATGGCTTCAGGCTTAAATTTCATGTCACCCGTTCCAAAAATCCCTTCTCTGGTTTTAGGATTTTGGGGAACACCTGGCATGAGACTGTCTTTGGCCATCAGAGCTCTTAGATTGTTAATGACCCAATTAGCTGCTGATTTGCCGAACTTTTTCTTTTCTTTTTCCGGACTCAAGACCTTTTCAAAATAGTTTCCTAACGGCACGTCGTTTTTAAAGGTCTCGGCGTCACTGACAGGTAATGCATAATCCTTCATGAACCGCTGTTTGCGCGCCAATGGCAATTCGACTGCGCGCGATTTTACTTCGGCCAGCCACTGTTCTGTTGGTTCAAACGGCATCAGGTCCGGGTCGGGAAAATACCGGTAATCATGCGCGTGTTCCTTGGTGCGCATTTCTTCGGTCACAGCCGCCACGTCGTCCCAACGGCGCGTGGATTGAATCAGCTGGCCGCCTTTCTTCAGCACTTCAATCTGGCGCGGAATTTCGTATTCCAGGGCCCGGCGCACGCCGGAAAAGCTGTTCATGTTCTTGATTTCGATCTTCGCGCCCAGTTCCTTCGTGCCTTTGGGCCGGACGCTCACGTTCACGTCGCAGCGCACCATGCCCTTTTCCATGTCGGCATCGCTCACGCCGCCGTAAACCAGGATGTCCTTGAGGGCATTGAGATATTCATAAGCCATGTCGGCGCCGGTGAGGTCCGGTTCGGAAACAATTTCCATGAGCGGCACGCCGGCGCGGTTGAAATCCACGCCGCTGTTGCGCTCGAAATGGAAGCTTTTGCCGACGTCTTCCTCCAGATGCGCGCGGGTGATGCGCACGCGCGCGATACCGCCATTGAACTCGAAGTCCACATAACCGTTTAATGTGGAAGGCTGGTCGTATTGCGTGATTTGGTAATTCTTTGGCATGTCCGGGTAGAAGTAATTCTTCCGGTCGAATTTCGCGCGCTGGGGAATCTGACAATTCAGCAACAAGCCGGTGAGCACCGTGAGTCGCAGCGCCTCCTCGTTGGCGACGGGCAGCACCCCGGGCAGGCCGAGGCAAACGGGGCAGACATTTGTGTTCGGCGGTGAGCCGAAGACATTGGCGCAGCCGCACCACATCTTCGATTTCGTCTTGAGCTGGACGTGGGTTTCCAGGCCGATGACCGCTTCGTAGTCCATAATGCGAGTCAATTTTTAACACGAACCTGCGCGGCTCGCCATGAGGAAGTGAACCAAGGCCGACGCGAATCCATCATTGGGATAGGTACGGAGCCATCCTGTTAATTATCGCGGTGCGGAAGCGATGGACGCCAGGTAGAAGCAATCCGGGTTGTCTGGTGAAAGGAAATGAGTGCCCGTGCCGCCTTGGCCACCCGAGATCAGGCCTTGAGGGGTGTACGTGCGCGAATCCTGCCATTTGTGAACGATGACGTGGCCGTCGGCAAAGGAGAGGACGCCCGCCGCCCCGTGTAAACCGGAAGTAAAATCAATGAGATAGGTGGCACCGGGGGTCGCCGCCGCAGGGATGGCAACGGACCCATCGTTAATGGAAAATGGATTCTCATCCATGATTACAAAGGTATTGGCCGGTCCTGGTCGGGTGAAAGATGACATTTTGCCAAAGGTCAGCCAAGCCGTCTGATTGGCATAAAAGGTACTTCCCGGCAGCCAGCCACCTTGAACCGGTGATCCCAGCGGAGGCGAACCGGAGGTGTAGAAGGTGAACCCGATTGTGCCCACGGCTGAATTCATTGAATAGCTGCGAACATTCAAGGCACGTGTGAGCGGATTAATGAAGTTATCAGCGGGGCAATGATAAGCTTTTGGGTCATGCACGTAAGGCGAAAGCAGCGTGTTGGGGTCAGTCATCTCCGCGACCGCCTGTGGTGAGCCGCTGTTCGCATCCAGTGAATTGGCCATTGCCCCCACCACCCAGTTTCTCATCTCATAATGCGATTGGGCGGATGCGCCGCGGTAGGCAGTCAGCCAAGGATAATCATTAGGCGGGAGCAGGCCGTTGTTGTCCGCCGCATACATTTGCCAGCCCAGCGTGATTTGCCGCTCATTGTTCATGCATTGAAAAGCTCGCGTGTTCGGTTTCGTGCCGGCAAGCGCGGGCAATAATACGACGGCCAGGATGGCAAGGCTGGCGGTGACGACGCTCAGTTCAATCAGCGTGAATCCGTCTCCGGATGGAACCGGGAATCGGTTGGCGGCAAACCTGTGCTTTGGTTTCATGAGTTGTTCAGGAATTCAAAACAATCCGGTAAAATCGATTGTCTGACGGCGCAGCCGAAGCGCCAAGCCGCGAAACCGGCCGAACGGAGAGTCCGCCGCTGGCAAGACCGAACCAGTGAGTAAGATTGAATATGCCGTTTTGAACCCCCGGTTCCGAGAGAACCCTTTCGCGCTGGTTTGCATACATGCCTTTCTGACCGGTGCGATTTGGCTGGGTTCATTAAACTATGTGATATTAACATCTTATGTCAATAACTATCCGTCGGATCTTGAGCAAGCGGCGGAGTTGACCGGCGAATCAGGAGTTGCATAATCCGCGAATGCCATTTCCTGCCAGCAGCAAGACCAGACCGTCCTACGATGTGGTCGTTGTCGGTTCAGGCGCGGCGGGCGGCCAAAGCGCGTATGTGTCAACCGCCGCGACAGGGTTCTATCCGACGCCGCGGGGCTGGCAGGACGTTCAATATATCGGTAATGTCGCCCCGGCAAAATTCGACGGTCCGCCGCCCGAAGTGCGGAAATATTTAAACCTGACATAACTGAATTCCTTGATACAAAATGTTCCCCGGCTCTCCTTATCATGAATTTGTCCCTCAAGTCATTACGCTCGTAATCATGAAAACAATTATTGTCACTGCTTTCCTTACCTGTCTGGGTGTGGTTGGCGTTTCGGCGGGAGGTTCGGCATTGCCGCGCAGCACGCCGGAAGCGCAGGGGATCTCCTCTGCCGCCATCCTTGCCTTCGTCGAGGCCGCTGACCGGCAATCGGCCACGACCAATGCGATCCACAGTTTCATGTTGGTCCGGCACGGTCAGGTGGTGGCCGAAGGCTGGTGGTCACCTTATGGGCCGGATATACCGCACAAGCTGTTCTCGCTGAGCAAAAGTTTTACGTCCACCGCCGTCGGGCTGGCAATCGCCGAAGGGAAACTCAGCCTGGATGATCCGGTGCTTTCCTTTTTTCCCGAGGACGCTCCTACCAACCCCAGCCCGTATTTGAAGGCCATGCGCGTGCGCGATCTGTTGATCATGTCCAGCGGACAGGATTCGAATACGGTGGCCCGGTTGGGTGATGAGCTGAGACACTCCGCGCAGTCGGGAGAAAAAATGACCCGGGCCTTCCTCGCCGCACCCGTGGAATGCAAACCCGGTACGTTGTTTGTCTATAACACTCCGGGAAGTTATATGCTGTCGGCGATCGTGCAAAAAGTGACGGGCGAAACCGTGTTCGATTATCTGCGGCCGCGGCTCTTTGAACCGCTCGGCATTAAAGACGCAACCTGGGACAGCAGCTCGCAAGGCATCACTTTGGGCGGCGTCGGATTGAGCATAAGCACGGAGGACATTGCGAGGTTTGGGTTGCTTTATTTGCAGAAGGGCAAATGGAACGGGAAACAGCTGGTGCCGGCGGCGTGGGTGGCCATGGCCACCGCGCGACAAACTTCCAACGGGAGCGATCCGACCAGCGATTGGGACCAGGGTTACGGCTACCAATTCTGGCGCTGCCGGCATGGGCTTTACCGTGGCGACGGCGCGTTCGGGCAGTTTTGTATCGTAATGCCGGAGCAGGACGCCGTCGTGGCCATCACGAGCGGGACCCGAGACATGCAAACCCTCATGAACCTGGTCTGGGACAATCTGTTGCCGGCGATGCAGCCGACGCCATTGCCGGCGGATGCCGAATCTGACCGGGAACTTGAGCGAAGCCTGAGCGGATTGACGTTACACCTGCCGCAGGGCGCTGCCACATCGGCCCTCGCCACACAAGTGTCAGGCCGGACCTATCTGTTCCCGACCAACGCCGGGAAGATTGATGCGATAACCATGGAATTCAAGGGGCCGGACGCGACTTTGGTTGTGCGCAGTCTCGGTCAAGAGCATCGCATCGCCTGTGGTTCCGGTGTTTGGAACAGGCAGCGGACAGCTTTTAATGCCGGAGCGGAGCCGTGGATCACACCACCGGTCGAACAACCCGTGGCGGCCAGCGGCGCGTGGACGGCCGACGACACCTACACCATAAAACTGGCCTATTATGAAACGCCGCTGGCCGTTACACTCGCCTGCCGTTTTGCCGGCGAACACGTTTTGCTGCTGAACGTTGAAGACAGTGTGAGTTTTGAACCAATCAGTGCGCCATCGCTGATCGGAGAAGCCCGATGACTGGCATCCGGCTTTGGATGATTTTCAGGCACCAGCCGGATTGACCCGGGCTTGAATTGTCGCCCGTTTGGCGTGCTTGCGCAGATACCATTGGTGGGCCGATTCCATATAGAGATATATCACCGGCGTGATGAAAAGGGTGAGGAGTTGGGACACCATCAAACCGCCGACGACGGCCAGGCCGAGCGTCTGGCGCGAGGAACCACCCGCGCCGAGGCCGAGCGCGATAGGCAATGTGGCCATCAGCGCCGCCATGGTGGTCATCATGATGGGCCGGAACCGCAACAGGCAGCCTTCGTAAATCGCGTCATGCGGGTTTTTGCCATGCTCGCGCTGCGCGACGATGGCGAAGTCAATCATCATGATCGCGTTCTTTTTCACAATGCCAATGAGCATGATCAAACCTACAAATCCGTAGATATTGAGTTCGGCGTGCGAGACCAACCCGGAGAAAAAGGCTTTAATACTTTGCGGATGCGCCAATTCGTGAAGCGTATTCAGATTGCACCAACTGTAAATAATCAGTGTCATCAAGGCTCCAAATCCTGCCGAGGGGAGACCGGACAGGATCGTCAGCGGATGGATGAAGCTTTCGTAAAGGATGCCCAGGATGATGTAGATGACGAGAATGGCCATGATGAGCAGCGCCAGCAATCCTTGTTGCGAGGCCTGGAAAACCTGGGCCGCACCCTGGAAACTGCCGGTAATGGTCGCCGGCAGGTGCACTTGTTCTTCTGCTTTCTGAATTTCCGAGACCGCCGTGCCGAGCGCCATGCCGGGGGCGAGGTTGAAGGAGATCGTGACGGAAGGCAATTGGCCGACGTGCGAAATGCTCATCGGTCCCAGGCTGCGCGAGAGCCGGGCGATGGCGCTCAAGGGAACAAGTATCGGAGCGCCGTTGGTCGTGGTGTTCGCGCTGGCAATGTAAAGTTGCGACAAGGCAGCGGGGTCCAGTTGAAATTGTGGCAGGACTTCGAAGACCACCCAGTATTCGGCCACGTCGGAATAAATCGTGGAAGCCTGCATTTCCCCATAGGCATAATTGAGGGCATTTTCGACCTGCTGCGCCGTCACACCCAGCGCGGCGGCTTTGTCGCGGTCAATGTCCACGTTCACCTGCGGGTTGGCAATTTGCAGGTCGCTCGTGACGTCCTGCAAACCGGGTAGCTTGGCCATCTTGTCCGTTAAAATCGGCGCCCAGTGGAACAGCTCCTTTGTATCGGTATCCTGCAGGCTGTATTGATATAACGCCTTCGTCAGATAGCCGCCCACCCGAATCACTGGCGGGTTTTGCATATACACGTTGATGCCCGTCACTTGCGACAATTTCCGGCGGAGCTCCTGGATGATCTGGTCCGCGCTCAACTTGCGTTCCGAGCGCGGTTTTAACCGCATGAACATGCGGCCGTCGTTCAAGGTGGAGGAGGCGCCGCCGGCGCCGATAAAGGATCCAAAGGCGGCCACGTTCGGATCGGCGGCGACGATTTTCATCGCGGCCTTCTGATGTGCGCGCATTGCGTCGAAGGAAATGTCCTGTGACGCCTCGGTGATGGCAAAAATCTGGCCGGTGTCCTCGTTGGGGAAAAACCCCTTGGGAATCCAGACAAATAGAAACAGGGTGATCACCAGAATGATCAGCGAGACCATCAGGGTGGCGCGCCGATGCTGCAACACCACCTGCAACGTGCGGTCGTAAGTGTCGCGCACAGCATTGAAGAAGCGCTCGAAGGCGTTGTAAATCCGGCCGTGCTTGCGTTCGCGTTCCGCATGGACAAACCGGCTGCACATCATCGGCGTCAACGTCAGCGAAACCATACCGGACACGAGCACGGCGGTAACAATGGTCACGGCAAATTCGTGCAGCAGGCGGCCGAGCAAACCGCTCATGAACAAAACCGGAATGAACACCGCCGTGAGCGACAGCGTCATCGAGATGATGGTGAAGCCGATTTCCCGGGAGCCTTTCAGCGCCGCCTCCATCGGCGGCTCGCCGTTTTCCATGTGTCGGACGATGTTTTCCAGCATGACGATGGCATCGTCCACCACGAAGCCGACGCACAGCGTCAGCGACATGAGCGACAGGTTGTCGAGGCTGTACCCGAGCAAAGCCATCACGGCGAACGTGCCGATGATGGACATCGGCAGCGCCAGGCTGGGAATGAGGGTCGCCGAGAGGTTCCGCAGAAAAATGAATATAACCATGACGACGAGACAAACGGCCAGAAAGAGCGTGTGTTCAACGTCCGTCACCGATTCCCGGATGGATTGCGACCGGTCGAAGAGCACGTCGAGATGAACCGCCGCGGGGATGGTGTCGCGAAACTGAGGCAGCAATTTCTTGATATTGTCCACCACCGCCACGGTGTTCGCTCCCGGCTGGCGTTGGATGGCCAGGATGATGGCGCGGGTGCTGTTCGTGGCCGTGTTGTACCACGCCGCCACCTTGTCGTTTTGGACGCTGTCGAGCACGTTGCCCAACTGCTCCAACCGCACGGGATTGCCGTTGCGCCAGGCAATGATCATCGGGCGAAACGCCGCCGCGTCCTCCAGCTGTCCGTTGGCCTCCACCGTGAACGACTGATGCCTTCCGTAGAGGATACCGGTCGGCTGGTCCACGTTACCTGCTGCCACCGCCTGCTCCACCTGGTCAATGCCCAGGCCGTAGGCCGCCAGCCTGTTCGGGTCCACCTGGATGCGCACAGCGTATTGTTGCGAGCCATAGACTGAAACCTGCGCGACGCCATCCACCATCGATATCTGTTCCGCCAGCAGATTCTCCGCATAGTTATCCACGGCGGAAAGCGGCAGGGTCGTCGACGACATCGCCAGATACAGGACGGGCGCGTCGGCGGGGTTGACTTTGCTGTAGGTCGGCGGTGTGGGCATGTTCGGCGGCAACTGCCGCGCGGCCTTGGCTATGGCCGCTTGCACGTCCTGCGCCGCCGCGTCAATATCGCGGCTGAGGGAAAATTGGATGGTGATGGAGGACACGCCCTGCGCGCTGACGGAGGTCATGGAATCCACGCCGGCGATGGTGGAGAACTGCTTCTCCAGCGGCGTGGCCACGGCGGAGGCCATGGTTTCGGGGCTGGCGCCAGGCAAACTTGCCGAAACGTTGATCGTGGGGTAATCCACACTCGGCAGGTCACTGACCGGCAACAGGCTGTAACCAATGACGCCGAACAGTAAAATGGCCGACATGACCAGCGTGGTCATCACGGGCCGGCGGATGAACAGTTCGGGAACGCTCATGGCCGGTCAACGAAGCAACCACCCAGGTGCGTCGCGCGATGGTGGATTTGTTTCATCATTCTGATTTCACACTGACTTTTACGCCGGGCGCGAGCCGCAACTGGCCATCGGTCACGACGGTTTCACCCGCCGCCAGCCCTTTTTCCACAACCGTTTCATCCTGATAGGTGATGCCAACGGTCACCGGGCGTTCGTCCACGGTTTGGTCCGATTTTACGACATAAACGTACTGGCCATTTTGTCCGGTCTGCACGGCCTGCGACGGCACCACCACGGCGTTCGTCAATTCCGACAGCGTCAATTCCACATTGACGTATTGTCCGGGCCACAATGCGCCGTCCTCATTGGGAAAAGTGGCCTTAAGCAGAATCGTTCCGGTCGTTTCATCCACGCTATTGTTGATGAAAGTCAGTTCGCCCGCCGGCGGCGCCGCGTTCATGTTTTCAAACGTCGCCTGAACCTTGAGCCGCCGCTGTTTCATCTCACCCCGGATTTTCGGCAGATACTGCTCCGGCACGGCAAACACGACGTAGATCGGATGAATCTGATTGATTGTCAGCAAAGTGTCGTCCGGCGCTTTGACGACGTTGCCCACGTAAGATTCCAGGCCGCTGGTGACACCATCCACCGGCGCGTTAATATTGCAAAATCCCAGGTTCAAAAGCGCGTTGGTGATGGCCGCCCGGTCCGCCGCCACCGTGCCGGTGGCCGCATCGAGATTGGCCTTGTCCGTATCCAATTGGTCCTGTGAAATGATTTTTGCGGTGATCAATTTTTGGTCGCGGGAATAATTGGCCATTTGATATTCCAACTGCCCGGAGTCACGTTCCAAATTCGCGCGCGCCTGGTCCAGTGCCGCCTGTGAGGGACGCGGATCAATCGTAAACAACGGATCGCCGGTCTTCACCGCTTGTCCTTCCTGGAAATGAATCTGGCTGATCATCCCCTGGATTTGCGAGTGGATGGTCACCGTTGAATAGGCCGTCACGTGTCCCACCGGCGGCGGATCAATCTGCACCGGCAGATTGGTGATGAAGGCGGTGGCCACCAGCACCGGTGGTGCGCCGCCCGCGGCGGGATTCGAACCGCGCGAACAGCCGCCGGCCAACAACGCGGCCGCGGCCGCCAGTATTCCCAAAATGAGGGTGTTGTTTTTCATTCTTGTTGTTTAACTGGCAAATTGGTTTTGAGGGAATTCCGGGTCGCGGATGGTTGAAAGGCCGAGGCAAACTTTTTCAGAAACGCCGCGCGTTCCCGCTGGAACCGAGGATCGGATACCGACCGTCCCATGATGAGCCGGGTCAATTGCGGGAATGCCGCCGGAAACATGGTCAGCGACCGCATCGCCAGCATCACGTGGCGTGGATCGAGTTCGGCGGAAATTTGGCCGCGGGACTGCCGTTGCCGGATACGCTGCAATCCGCGGGCGGTCGCCGCACGCCGGCTCTTTTCGTCAATCACCCGTTTCCCGGTTTCCTGCAACGCCTCCCATTCCAGCAGGCGAACCCAGTCGGTGTCCTGGCAGGCGGTTTCAAACCAAAAGGCGAGGCCTTCCGCCGGATCACCCGATAACGTTTCGGCCAGCGCCTGCCGCTGGGACATTTTCAGGCGCAGCACCTCGCGGAATAAATGTTCCTTGTTGCCGAAGTAATGGTAGAGCATCCGCTTGTTGATGTCCGCGCGATGCGCAATGGCATCCACCCGTGCCCCGTCAAAACCGCGCGCGGCGAACTCCTTCAAGGCCGCGGACAAAATGCGCTCGCGCGTGCGTTTGGGATCACGCAACGGGACGGCGGCGATTTTGACGGGCCTGGCCATGGGCGCCTATTAAGTAACCATCAAGTTACTTGGAGCGCAAGTCTAATTGTCTGCTCAAACGGGAGGGGGCAACAATGAGCGGGGCTCAAACGGGTGGTCTTTCCCGGTGCCAGTGGGTGGCCCCCTGGTAGGCGTGGGCGATCTTCAGGAGCACGTCCTCTCCGAACGGTTTGCCCAGCAATTGCAGGCCAATCGGCAGTTTGGGCGATTTCGTAAAACCGCAGGGCAGGCTGATGCCACAAATGCCCGCCAGGTTGCAGGAAATCGTGAAAATGTCACTCAAGTACATCTGCAACGGGTCGTCGGATTTCTCGCCGATTTTGAAGGCTGCCGTCGGAGTAGTCGGCGTCACAATGGCGTCCACGGTTTCGAATGCCTTTAAAAAATCGTTGCGGATGAGCGTCCGGACTTTTTGCGCGCGCAGATAATAAGCGTCATGGTAACCGCTGCTCAAAACATAGGTGCCAAGAATGATGCGGCGTTTCACCTCGGCGCCGAAGCCCGCGCCCCGGGTCCGGCTGTACAGCTCCACCGGGTCCACGCCGTCCACCCGCGCGCCGTAACGGATGCCGTCAAACCGGGCGAGGTTGGCCGACGCCTCGGCGGTGGCAATGATATAATAAGTCGCCACGGCATAGTCCGTGTGCGGCAGCGAGATTTCCATGACCTGCGCGCCGAGTTCCTGGAATTTTTTTACGGCGGCGTCCACGGCGAGTTTTACCTCCTCGTCGAGGCCGCCGATCATATATTCCTTCGGCAAGCCCAGTTTGAGTCCCTGGATCCCGCCCGTCAGCGCGCCGGCATAATCCGGTACCGGTTGCGACACGCTTGTCGAATCGCGCGCATCGTGCCCGCCGATGATTCCCAGCATCACGGCCGCGTCCTGCACGTCCTTCGTGAATGGACCGACTTGATCGAGCGAACTGGCAAAAGCGACCAGGCCATACCGCGAAACCCGCCCGTAGGTGGGTTTCAGGCCCACACAACCGCAAAGTGCCGCGGGCTGGCGGATGGAACCGCCCGTGTCCGAGCCGAGTGCGGCGATGACTTCGTCCGCCGCGACCGCCGCCGCCGAGCCGCCGGACGAGCCACCGGGGATCCGCGTGGTGTCCCACGGATTGCGCGTGACGCCGAACGCCGAATTTTCGGTCGAGCTGCCCATGGCAAATTCGTCCATGTTTAAACGGCCGAAAACTATCGCGCCCGCCGCCTTCAGTTTTTCCACAACCGTTGCATCGTAAGGCGAGACGAACTGGCCGAGAATTTTGGAGCCGCAATTGAGCGGTTGATTTTTGACCGCCAGCACATCCTTGACCGCCACCGGCACGCCGAGCAACGGACGGTTGGCTCCGCCGGCTTGAGCAAGCAATTTATCCGCCGCGTCCGCCTGCGCCAGCGCGTCGGCGTCATTGTGGCTGATGAAGGCGTGGATCTTCCCATCCACGCGGCTGATGTGGTCAAGGCAGGATTGCGTGGCCTCTCGGGCAGAGACTTCGCGCCGGGCGAGTTTGGCCCGCAGCTCGGAAATGGTGAGTTGGTTTAATTGCATAAACCTCCAACACCCAACCTCGAACATCGAACGTCCAATGGTTTCCCCTGCCAGCGCGCCTGGGATGTTGGGCGTTGGATGTCGGATGTTCGATGTTGAATTTTTTGCACAGGCCGAACCGGAAAGATTTTATTCCACGATTTTCGGCACGATAAACAGGCCGTTGGCCCGGGCGGGCGCGTTGCGCAAGGCCTCGTCGTGCGGCAGCGACGGACGGATTTCGTCGGAACGCATGACGTTGATCATCGGCACGGCGTGCGCGGTCGGTTCCACGCCGTCAACGTCGAGTTCATTCAGTTTCTCGATGTAACCGAGGATGTGGCCGAGTTGCGCACCCAGTTTTTTTTCCTCTTCGGGGGTCAATTGCAGCCGCGCCAGGCGCGCGACGTATTTGATGTCAATTTCAGCGGAAGCCATGGAGACAGGCTAGAGTCCGAAGCCCAAAGTTCAAAGTCCAAAGTGAGGCTGAAACGTAAAACGTGACGCGTGAATGCCGATCGGGATTTCACGCTTCGCGTTTCATTCCTCATCAAACTTCCGTTGCACCAGAGCTTCGAGTTCAGTGATTGCCTGGGAGGCGTCATCGCCGCGGACGTGCAGGGTCAATTTGCTGCCCGGGCCGGCGGCGAGCATCATCAGGCCCATGATGCTCTTGCCGTTGATTTTCTCGCCGTCCTTTTCCACCAGAATTTCCGACGCAAACCGGTTGGCGGTTTTCACGAACACGGCCGCAGGCCGGGCGTGAATGCCCAGTTTGTTGGCGATGGTGAGCTCCTTGGTGAGGAACTGCAGATCTGCCGTTTTCTTCGCACTCATCGGTTTGCTCATGCTACACTAGATGAAATAAGTTAAATTTCCAGCTATTTTTGCGCCGGCGGCGGCAAGGCATGGCCAGGGACCATGTGGGCGATCAGCCGCTGGTTCAGGTCCTCGGCGGCATTGTAGCCGGACATTTTCAATTTGGTCTGGAAGGCGGCGACCTCGATCAGCCGTGCCAGATCGCGTCCCGGCCGCACCGGGATCACGATGTGGGGAATGTCCACGCCCAGCACCTTGACGTATTCCTGTTCCATGCCGATGCGGTCCACCTCGCCGACCTCCTGCCACAATTTGAGGGTGATGACCAGGTCGAGGTTCTTTTCCTTGCGAACACTTTTGACGCCGAACATGGCGGCCACATTGATGATGCCAATGCCGCGGATTTCCATGTGATCGCGGGTCAACTCGGCGCTGGTGCACATGACCTGGCGGCCGTCCAACAACGTCACCTTGGTCACATCGTCCGCCACCAGGCTGTAACCGCGTTCAATCAGCGCGAGGACCGCCTCGCTCTTGCCAATGCCGCTTTCGCCCCGAATCAGCACGCCCACGCCCAGGATGTCCACCGTGCTGCCCATTTCCGTGCCCCGCGGCGCGAACATCATTTCCAGCGCAAACGTGGCAAAGTTGATGAACCGCATTGTGACCAGCGTCGTATGAAAAATCGGCACGCCCGCCTTGTCCGCCGCCACCAGCAGTTCGTGGTCCGGCCGGAGGTTGCGGCTGAACACAATCCCGGGAATCCGGTAGGTGAACAGGTCCGCGTAACGGGCCTCGCGTTCCGCGCGGGAGAGTGACCGCAGGTAATAGGTTTCGGCATTGCCAAAGATCTGGATGCGTTTGTAAGCGAAGTAGCGCGTAAATCCGCTCAACGCCAGGCCGGGACGATTGACCGTTGGCTCGCGGATGATGCGTTTGAAGCCGGTCTTACCGGACAGCAGGCGCAATTGCAGCGCCTCCGCATGCTCTTCAAAAAACCGTGCAACCGTGACGGGTTCGTGTGCCATATTTTTTCAACCGTGATTACGATTAAGAAAAACCGCGGGCGCACCCGACAGCATTGTGCTCATTATCTTAATCATAATCCTGCGCTTAATCTTAATCTCATTTTACAGGTTAAATTCCGGTCCCAGGTAAATCTCCCGGGCCTTGGGGTCATTCGTCAAAAATTCCGAACTGCCCTCCACCAGCACTTGACCCTTGTGGATAATGTAGCCGCGGTCAATTAATTTCAAGGTTTCCCGCACATTGTGGTCGGTGATCAAAATGCCCAGCCCGCGTTCCTTGAGTCGGCGCACGATTTTCTGGACTTCGTAAACCGCAATCGGGTCAATACCGCTGAAGGGTTCATCCAGCAACATCAGTTTGGGGCTCGTCACCAGCGCCCGCGTTATTTCCAGCCGCCGCTTCTCGCCGCCGCTGATCTGGTAGGCGCGGCTCCGGGCCACCGGTGTCAAATCCAGTTCCTGCAACAGGTACTTCAGCCGCACGGCGCGTTCGTCACGCGACATTTTGCACGTTTCCAGAATCGCCAGGATGTTTTCCTCGACCGTCAGTTTCCGGAACACGGAGGGTTCCTGCGTCAGGTAACCGATGCCCAGCCGGGCGCGCTTGTGCATGGGCAGACGGGTGATGTCGCGCGCCTGAAATTTAACCGCGCCGGCGTCCGGTTTCAGGACCCCCACGACCATGTTGAAGGTCGTGGTCTTGCCCGCGCCGTTCGGGCCGAGCAAGCCGACGATTTCACCCGCCTGCACATTCACCGAAACGCCGTCAACCACCCGCCGGCCACGGTACGCCTTCATCAGCTTCTCCGTGGCCAGCAGCCGGCCGTTTGCGGGTGGCGGGGTGGATTCCATTCGCACTTAGAAAGTTTTTGGCGGCCCGGTCGATTTGTGGGTGAGATCCGGTTTTCCCGGCGGGAGATTCGTGTCCAAGGCCGGCGTATTGGTCGCGGGCGGAGGTAAATGGATCTGCCCCGCCACCGCATTGGTCGCCAACGGCGGCAAATTGGTTTGTACCGCCGCCGCATTGGTACCGGCCACCGCGCCTTCGTGGGTTTGATTGAAAACCATTTTCGGATTGGTCGGCACCGTTAAACTGTTGTGTGCGCGGTCCCAAATGATGACCGGGCCGGTCAGCGTGATTCCTTTGTATTCCGCCTTGGCATCGCCCGTGAGCGTGACAGTCTCGTTGGTGACACCGTCCTGGACGGCATAAACGTAGACGGTCTTGTCGCCCGTCGCATGCATCTTCTCGCCTTTGTCATCGGTGGCATCAATCACCACGTTGGTTTGCGCCACGATGTTGGTGACGCGCCCGCCGGCTTGCGCCAGGTTGGCGACCAGCCATTCACACCGCAATTTCAGGTTCGCGGAGTCCACGCGCACGTGCTCGCGATAAATCACCGTCGCCCCGTGCTCGGTCTGCTGAAAATCGGCGGGGCCATCGGCTTCAATCACCGTCTCCGAACTGGCAGGCGGTTTGGCGGCGGGGGCGTTGGTCGTGACCAGCGCCAGGATTTGGTCGATGGCATTTGTGTTGGTGTTGGTGTTCGTCTGCGCGCACAGCGTTCCCGCACCCGCGAGGGCGGACAAGGCAATGTAATAAAATATTTTCACAGATCGGTCTTTCTCTCCGGTCCGAATTTCAGCACGGTCGAAACCCGGTTCGAGATGGTGAGGGCGGAATCACTTTGCCGCCACAAAAAACCTTCGCCGGCCACGCGGATTTGCCCTTCGTGGTATTGCACCTGCAACGGTCCGGCGGAACTTGCGGTGCCGCCCAACTGATCATAAATGCATTCCGGGGCGCTGACGACGATTTCCGGTTTGCCGTCGGGCCCGAACGTTTCGAGCTTGAGCTGTTTGATGGCGAGCAAACCGCCCGGCATCGGCTGGGCTTCGGCGCCGGACAAACGCGACTTGATTTGCTGCTGGTTCGGCGCCGGATAATACTCCACTGACGTGAAATCACTCGCGTGACCCAATAAATTCGTCTGCGCACGACTTTCCGCAGCGGCAGAGAATAAAACCATGCCGGCACTCAATGACACCGTGGCCAATGACATGTGACACTTAACCCAAATCATCACGCGCCGCACGGAGTTTTTTTTCTTGTCACCTGTCACATTCGATAATGTGTAATAATGGCATCCCATTTTCCCTGCGCCTGTAAAATCATTTCCGCTACTTCCCGGATCGCGCCGTGGCCGCCGGCCGCGCGGGTGACATGATGCGCCGCGGCCTTCACCTCCGGACGCGCGTCGGACACTGCCACGGCCAGGCCGGCCCGCGTCAACGGCCCCAAATCCACCACATCGTCGCCGACGAAGCAGACGGCGCCCCAGTCCAGTTTCGTCCGGCGCAACAGTCCTTCCACGGCACCGGTTTTGCCCACGCGATCGCCTTGCTGAACGAGAAAATCAATTCCCAGTTCAGCGGCCCGCGCCTTTGTGACCGGCGAGGGCCGGGCCGAAACCCAGCCGACCCTGAGGCCGGCCCGACGTAAAAAAATCAGCCCCAGGCCGTCACGGATGTTGAACCGCTTGATTTCCCGCGCGCCGCCAAGGTAGACCGCGCCGTCGGTCAATACTCCGTCAACGTCGCACAGGAAAAGCCGGACGGCTTTCAGTCGGGAGACGAGAGACGAGCGACGAGAGCTTTTCTTGCGCTCGACGCTCGACGCTCGGCCCTCGACTTTCTTGTCACTTGTCACACGTCACCTGTCACTTCACCACCGCGTTGAAAACCTTCAGGCAGTTCCGCAGGAGCGCGGGCATCTCGGCCAGCGGAATCATATTCGGCCCGTCGCTCAACGCACGGTCCGGATTCGGGTGGGTCTCGACGAACAGGCCGTTGGCGCCGGCGGCCAGCGCGGCGCGGGCCAGCACCGGCGCAAATTCCCGCTGGCCGGACGATTTGTCGCCGCCGCCGCCCGGCAGTTGCACCGAATGGGTCGCATCGAAAACCACCGGGCAACGGAACTTTTGCAGGATGGGAATCGAACGCAGGTCGGCGACCAGGTTGTTGTAACCGAAGGTGGTGCCGCGCTCGGTAACCAGGATTTTGTCCGCACCGGCCCGCCGGGCTTTCTGAACGACCTGGCCCATTTCCGCCGGGGACAGGAACTGGCCTTTTTTCAAATTCACAATCTGGCCGGTCAGGGCGGCGGCTTCAATCAGGTCCGTCTGGCGGCAGAGAAACGCGGGAATTTGCAAAATATCAACGACTTCACCGGCCACGGTGGCCTGGGCTTCCGTATGAATATCGGTCAAAACCGGCACGCCGACCCGGGCGCGGACTTGGGCCAGGATTTCCAGACCGGATTCCATGCCGACTCCGCGAAAGGATTTGGCGGACGTGCGGTTGGCCTTGTCGAAGCTGGCCTTGAAAACGTAGAAAATGCCGAGCGCGGCGCAGGTTTTCTTGAGAGCGGCGGCCACCTGCAGGCACAACTTTTCGCTTTCAATTACGCACGGCCCGGCAATCAGAAAAAGTCGGCGCGGCGAATTGAGGTTTTTCCAGATGGCAGCATCGTTGAGCACCCGGAAGTTGTAACAACGAACCGAAGGAAAGTAAATGGCACATGCCAGCCCGGCACCAACAGGAGAATCATCCCTTGCAGCCTGTCCTCAAATCAGGCCACGGCTTCATATCTAAAAATTCCATCTCCAACGATAACCAAAAACTTCGACCGAATCATCGGCGTGAAATGCCGCTGAAAACTCCCACTTGCCAACCAGCAAATCCTTCCGCCAAAAAGCGAAACCCTTCTCGCTTGAAAACGCCGGCTGTCCAAGTCTTGCGTAAACATCCTGCCGGCTCATGCCAGTAGTAACATCGCTCCAAGCCCGTGGCGGTCTGCTGGCGAGGACGCCGAGCACCGCCAAAACCAGAGCAACAAGAATAAGTGCTCTCTTTTTCATGCAAACGTTCGATGTGGCCTGACAGAATATGGCCGGCTGGTATTGCAGTCTATCCTGTTTATGAAAACGACCTTATTCGTGCGTTGGTATTTTGTCTGCAGCGATTCCGTCTGGACTGCCCGTTTAAAACCTTGTTTTCCTGGAGGAGGCGAAGTGACGAGTCTCAATTTTTTCCGGTTCTGAAACCGAAACTAGAGACTCCTCACATCGTCTCCGGCTTCATTAACGGGCTGTTAAAGTGGCAGTTCTCCGGTTTGAGCAAAGGCCACAACATTGTGGCTCCGTTAACCCTTTCAACGACTCAGCTTAGCGCCCCACCGAATACGTCGCTCCTGGCGGGGCTTGGGATTTTTTAAGTCCGGCTTTCTCCATCCATGCCAGCCGCGACGGGCCTGGAATCCATGTCAAGAGCACCCGCATTAAACCCGTGTTTTGTTTCTGGCTGAATTCAGCCGCGCTTTCCTTTTTCCGTCCCGCGTGTCAATCGCAAATCGTAAATCGCCAATTCTAAATCACCGTTCCGTGCGGGATGACGGCGTTTTTGGGGATGATGACGATGCCGTCGCGGATGAAGTAAAGGTCGTGATCCAATTTGTCGGCTTTGCCGGCGGGCGAAATGGTCACGTTGTTGCCGATGCGCGCATTCTTATCAATGATGGCGTTCTCGATTTTGCAGTTGGTGCCGATGCCGATCCGCGGTTTGCCCTCGCACTCGTGCATCAGCACGGATTCCTGGGATTCGTAATAATCACTGCCAAGGATGACCACGCGGTTCAAGTCCGTACCGCTGCCGACGACGGTGCGCAGGCCGACGATGCTGCTGTTGATACGCGCCTGATTGATGATGCAACCGTCGGAAATCACCGCGTGATCAATCTGCGCGCCATTGATTTTGGAGCCGGGCAGGTAGCGCGGGCGGCTGTAAATCGGCGCGCTCATGTCAAAGAAGTTAAAGCGCGGCAGTTCGGTGACGAGGTCGAGGTTGGCCTCAAAAAACGAGCGGATGGTCCCGATGTCCTCCCAATATCCCTGGAAGATATAGGAGAAGACCCGACGGGTGTTGATGGCATGCGGAATGATATGCTTGCCGAAGTCGGGCAGGGGATTATCCAGCAATTCGCGGACGAGCTGGCGGTTGAAGACGTAGATGCCCATCGAGGCGAGGAACAACTCGCGTTCCCCTTCGATGCCCAATTTGGGATACCACTCGGGCGGCAGCCGCAGGGTATCCTGTACGGCGGGGTCGTTCGGCTTTTCCACAAAACGCGTAATCCGCCGGTCCTCGCCGATTTGCATGATGCCAAGTGAACGTGCGTCGTTGCGGACGACTGGAATCGTGGCCACGGTGATGTCGGCGCCGGCCTCGGCATGCTGCGCCATCACTTTGCGGTAATCCATCCGGTACAACTGGTCGCCGCTGAGGATCAGGAGGTAATCGAAATCGTGGCTGAGGAAGTGAATCAGGTTTTTGCGAACCGCGTCCGCGGTGCCCTGGTACCAGGAGGTATCGGTGAGCGTTGGTTGTGCGGCCAGGATATCGACGAAACCGCTGTGGAAAAAGTCGAATTTATACGTTCCGGAAATGTGACTGTGGAGCGAAGTGGAATTGAATTGCGTCAGGATGTAAATGCGCCGGAAGCCGGAGTTGATGCAATTGGAAATGGGGATGTCCACCAGCCTATATTTGCCGGCCAGGGGCACTGCCGGCTTCGCGCGCTCCTTGGTGAGCGGGAACAGCCGCGTGCCTTGTCCACCGCCCATGATGACGGAGAGAACGTTGCTGACGTTGATGGTCTGGCGGCTGCTATGCAACATAAACCGGATGGCACCGGCAATATATTGCCAGTTGCCGCCTCAGGGCAAGCCACGGATTTGTGAATTGACTGGATCATTGGAATCGGAAAGCTTCTCAGGGAACCCCTCAACCAACCTCAACCTGAAGAAACTATGAAACGAAGACTTAGGAGTGTCAGCCCGCTCAAACTTGGAATCACGCTCGGGGTGATTTATGGCGTCTTGTCGCTCATCGTTGCCGTTCCGCTTTTTCTTGTCTTTTCTTTAATTGGCGCCGCCAGTGCGACCAAAGGCGGTGGCCCGGCATTTCCCGCGCTTTTTTCGGGCGTGTTCATTATATTTCTGCCCTTCGTTTATGCCGTCATCGGATTCATTGCCGGAGTAATCATGGCCTTCATTTACAACTTGGTTGCCAAATGGACCGGCGGAGTTGAGTTCACCACGGAAGAAGTTTCTTGAACTTCAAGCCTTCGGGCCGTCGCGCACGATGTAGGGCGCAAATTCGTCGTGATGATGCGGCGGGATGCGTGCCTTGAACCGGGCCGCCCGACCGCGATAATTGCGGGAGATGATCTGGCCGACGGCATGCAGGCGCGCAATCACTGCCGCCTGTTCGTGCGGCACGCGCAGTTCCAGAAATTCGCGCTTGGGCCGCAATTGCGTCCCGATTTCCGCGAGCAAGGTCGCCACCCCTTCGCCCGTCACCGCAGAAATGGCCACGGCGTGGGGAAATTTTTCCTGGAGCCGGTTCAACACGCCAACCGTCCCGGTTCCATTGCCGTTCAGCCGGTCCACCTTGTTGAGCACCATGATCGTCGGCTTTTCGCCGGCGCCGATTTCCCCCAGCACGGCATTCACCGCCTGGATTTGTTCCTCGGCCTTCGGATGGCTGACGTCCACAATGTGCAGCAGCAAATCCGCCTGCACGACCTCTTCCAGGGTCGCTTTGAAAGCCTCGACCAGCCCGTGGGGCAGTTTGCGAATGAAACCGACCGTGTCCGTCAACAAAACATTCTGGTTCGTCGGCAGCCGCAACCGGCGGGTCGTCGGATCGAGCGTGGCGAACAGAATGTCCTTGGCCAAAACGTCCGCGCCGGTAAGCGCGTTGAGCAAAGTGGACTTGCCGGCGTTGGTGTAACCGACAATGGAGGCCAGCGGCCAGAGACTGCGCTGGCGGCCGGCGCGCTGCGTGGCGCGCTGCCGGCGGACGAGCTCAAGGTCACGGCTGAGTTTGTCAATGCGTTCCTGCACCTTGCGGCGGTCGGCTTCGAGCTGTGATTCGCCTTCGCCGCCGCGCATCCCGATGCCGCCCGCCTGCCGCGACAGGTGGCCCCAGAATCGGGTCAACCGCGGGAGCAGATGCTGAAGCTGGGCCAGCTCGATTTGCAGCTTGCCTTCCCGCGTCCGGGCGCGCTGGGCAAAGATGTCAAGAATCAGCGACGTCCGGTCGAGAATCTTGCAGTTGAAGATGTTTTCCAGCGTGCGGCTTTGGGCGGGCGACAGTTCGTCATCGAAGATGACCGTATCCACGTCGTTACGCCGGCAGAACGCGGCGAATTCCTCGGCCTTGCCCTTGCCGATGAACGTGGCGGGTGTGGGTGCGTCCAGTTTTTGCCGTCCGTCGCCGACCACTTCCCCGCCGGCGGTGGCGGCCAGTTCACCCAGTTCGGCCAGTGAGTCGTGTCCCGCGTTTGCGGGATTGCGCGATTTGAATGCGGCACCCACGAGGAAGACCCGTTCGGGCCGCGTGTTTCTGGTCTCAATTAATGCTTTCAACGGTCGCGAAAAACATTCTACCACAACTGGGGCACGGTGCATTTGAAATTTTGGTGAACACGGCGCTTTACTTTTTGCCTCACTTCCGCTCTTTTCCGGTTCCTGAATTTATGAAAAAGACCGCCTTATTCCTGGCCCATATGCTGTGGTTGTCGTTGGTTGTGGCGCAACCACTTCCGAATGTTGAACTCAAGCCCGTTTTCCCCGGTTTGAAGGGCGAACGCCCGGTTTGGATGAGCGAAGCGCCGGATGGTTCAGGCCGTTGCTTTGTCGTTTATCAAGCAGGCAAAATTCTCGTCGTTAAAAAAGGGTCGGACGGCGGCGATGCCAAAGAATTCCTGAATATCGAAGATCGCCACCCTTATTTTGAAAACGAAGACGGCCTGTTGAGCATCGCGTTTCATCCCGGGTTCAAGACCAATGGCCTGTTTTACATTTATTACACGCAAAAGAATACGCCCGAACAGATGAGACAATTCCAGAACGGGCGCCCGACGAGTTTTCCTTATCGCAGCATTGTCAGCGAGCTGAAAGTGTCCGCCACGGATCCGGATAAGGCCGACCTGAGTTCCGAACGTATTCTTTTGACCGTCCCGGAGCCGTTCTGGAATCACAAGGGCGGTGAACTGGCTTTCGGGCCGGACGGCTTCCTTTATCTCGGCCTCGGCGACGGCGGCGCGGCGGACGATCCGTTTGGCAGCGGTCAGAACACCGCTGTTCTACTGGCCAAGATGTTGCGAATTGACGTGAACACGCGCAGCACGATCCGGGCGGGCTGGCGTGAACAACAACTGCCTTACGGAATTCCATCAGACAATCCGTTTGCCAAGGAACTCAACATGGCCTACGGCGCGCGCAAGGAAATTTACGCCTACGGCCTGCGCAATCCGTGGCGCTACAGTTGGGATTCCAAAACCGGCGCGTTGTGGGTGGGTGACGTCGGCCAGGATTTGTGGGAGGAAGTGGATTTGGTTACCAAGGGAGGCGATTACGGCTGGAGCATCCGCGAGGGCGCGCATCACTTCAAACCCGGCCCGGCCGGGGCGCAACTGATTGACCCCGTCATGGAATACGCCCACCGCACGAATCTTCAGCCGGAAGGAATGTTTCCCGACCACAGCATCGGATTGTGCGTGATTGGAGGTTACGTATATCGCGGGAAGAAATATCCGGCGCTTGACGGTGTTTATGTCTATGCCGACTACAATGTCGGCACCATTTGGGGTTTCCGGTACGATTACGACGCGCACAAGGTGACCGCCGAAGGCACACTGCTTCGGCAACCGAAAAACATCACAAGCTTTGCCGAGGATTTGGATGGCGAGATTTACGCGCTCACCCAGGGCGGCGGGATTTACCACGTTACCGTCCCGTAAAAATCTTAATTTTGATCATGCTCTTAATCTTTCTCGGGCGATGATGATTAAGAACAAGATTAAGATTAAAATTAAGCTCGGGAGGCTCAAATCTGAAAATCCGCCAGGGATTTCCCTTTGCGCTCCGCCTTGCTCAACACGCGCGCCTTCGGCGCGTCGTAAAGGACGACGGAATTCGGCGCGACGCTTTCCATCATGAACACGTTGCCGCCAATCGTGCTGCCCGCGCCGATGACGGTGTCGCCGCCCAGAATGGTGGCGCCGGGATAAATCGTCACGCGGTCTTCGATCGTGGGGTGCCGTTTCTTGCCGCGCAATTGTTCCACGTCCGACGTGGACTTCGCGCCGAGCGTGACGCCGTGATAAAGTTTCACGTGGTCGCCGATGATGGCTGTCTCGCCGACGACTGTCCCGGTGCAATGGTCCACGAAGAAATGCGTGCCGATTTGCGCGCCCGGGTGCAAATCCATGCCGGTGCGCGAATGCGCCCACTCGGTCATGATGCGTGGAATCAACGTAACATTTTTCAAGTACAGCTCATGCGCCAGGCGCTGTACGGCGATGGCTTCGACGAACGGATACGACACCAGCACCTCTTCCTTGCTTTTGGCCGCCGGGTCGCCGTCGTAGGCCGCCTCCATATCGGTCTGGAGCACTTCGCGCAGGCGCGGCAGGCTGTTGAGAAATTCCACCGTGAGACTGTGCGCCGCCGATCGCAGGCCTTTCTTCGGCAATTCCGGCGGCGGATTGTATTCGAGGGCCTTGTAAATTTCGTCCTCTAGTGCGCCCAGCACCGAATCGAGCAATTCTGCCGTTGTCACCTTGATTTCCGAGGAATGAATCGGCTTTTCGTCGAAGAATCCGGGGAACAGCAGCCGCAACAGATTCTGGGTAATGGCGGTGATGGCGTGGTTGGACGGCAGGTTCTTGCCATCCAAATGATTGATACCGCCGACGCGCGCATACGACGCGACCAGCTCATTCGTCAATTGGGTGACAGTATCCACGGGGAATCATTTACCACATTTCGTTAAAGCACGAAAGGGTTTTAGTTGAATCGTCATCCTTCTCCTCGTTCTCGTCCTCGATTTGTGTTCGATTACTGGGACGAGAATAACGTGCAGGAGGATTATCGTTCAGGACGCATTAAAAATGTTACCGAGATAAACCGGTTTGCGCGGCGGCGCGAGCCACACATGTCGACTGGGTTCGTCCCAACTCCAAAGACTCCCGTCAGCTGCAAGCGTGAACGTGAGTCCCCAGCACCGATAAAGTGCAACCCAGTCCGAATGATTTCCCAACCGGACCGGGCCCACAGACACAGGACGATTTTGAGTTGCGAAAGCCACTGGCCACTCCCAAAGCGTGCCATCGTTACGGAGTGCTGTAATTGACCAGAAACCAATGTAGTCAAACGCAACGGCTTGCCATTTTGAACCCTGACCCAGTTGAATTCTTCCCGTCGGTATAAATGTATTGTTGGTCCAATCATTCAAGAGGAGCCAAAGTTCTCCGTTTGTCTTAATGCCAACATCCGCCCATCCCTGCGACGTAAAGCGCAACCATCTACCACTTATGTTTGTAGACTGGAGAAGGGGATATTCAAAATTCCGTTTCCATTCAGCTGACAACTCCAAAATGCTTCCGGTATTATTTCTTGCGCAAACACCTCTTCGATCACCGGATACAAAGATCTCCGCCCAGTTGGATTCTGTGCCGATCCGCGCAGGCGGTGTTACCAAATCCAATTCTAGCTTTTGCGGAATTGTATTTGAAGCTTCGCGCCAGGCGTATGCATTCGTTCCCCAAACCCATAAAGTGCCGTCCTTCTGTAGAAGCAAAAATCCAAGCATACCGCCTGCAGCTTGCGACCAATTGGTATCTGAACCCATTCGAGTTAGTTGAAAAGCACCAGTCTGTAAGCGCCAATCATTCGAGGGATTCCACTGTCTTTGCAGGTGCCATAGACTTCCATTGGATTGAATGCCGAGTGTTTGATAACCGTCTGTAGCAACGGTGACCCAATTGGAGCCGCCGACGAACTCCGCCTGGTCCCATTTGGGTTCAAGCTGGTGCGTTGCGCGGCCTATCGCAAGCGTTCCCACCCACAACCGGCCGTCAGGCAGGGTGGCATAAAGAGTGTTCCCGTAAGCCGCAAACTTGACTTCGTTTGCACTGTGCAATCGCGCCGGACCATGCGGTGGACGGGTTGGTGTCACGAACTCCCAGGCGCGAAAATAAATTGAGTTCGTCAATATGAAGATCGTCACGAACGCGGTCAATATCACGATTAAATTACGCCGCCGAGATTTCCAGTTTTCATGCAACCACTTGAAATTCCAATACATCAGCCTGGCCAGAACGAAGAATAAAATTGGAATGCCCAGAAAAAGTTTGAGTAATTCAAGCCCGATGGGTCTGTTTGGCTGGTACTGGTGAAACGCCAAAAAGTTGGAGGCCTTCGCGACTTCGAAAAAATAGATCGCGAAGGCGGCCACCATGGCCAGACCGATGGCCTGTAAGGTCGTGCGCATGAGCGTCGACGCGTAAAACGAAATAAAGAAAATCCCAGCAGCGACAATAAATACGTAAAAATTAAGGCCATGCCCTCTTTCAACAACGAACGGCATTAATCCGCCGAGAACCAGGCTCAAAATCAGTCCAAGGAAGAATTTTACGAAGAATTGAGTGCGCCGTGAAACCGGCAGGCAAAACTGCGAATCGATGATACCGATCCGGTGTTCCTCGGCGACGGCCGCACTGCCGATTAGTAACGGCATCGCGAGCCAAAATGCCCAAAAAAGTTCAAGCAAGCCCGAGACGTTCCAAGCGGAAAAATTGGGATGAAATCTGCGGATAAGAACCGATGTCAGATGTAGGATGAATACAACCGTGGCAATCAGAATATTCACTTGCTGTAGCTGCAATTCTTTCCTGACTAGCGCGGAAAGCCAGTGGCGCCGGCGGTCGGAAAACGTTATTCGCCCCGAAATTGCTCTGCGTGATGGGAAGATAATTTCGCCACCGGTCCATTGGAGGTCTTGCGCACGAAGAAACAATCGCCGGGCCCAGAAAAACCCGGCCAGCGAATACACCAGGAATACGGCGGGCACAAAGTAGTCGTTGACCTGATCGGGCCAATGGAAATATTCCGAAATTGCAAAAACCATGGCCATGAGGATGACCGGCGTCAAAAGCGTGAGCCAGAATGCTTCTGAGATTCGGCGCAGCAACAGCGTCGTGCAAAGTCCGCCGCTGAAGAACACAAAGGCACACAGTGCTGAGAGTCCAACGTATTTCGAAATCGTCCAGAGCACCCGCCAATTACAGTGAAGATGGAACAAATGAAGTTCCCAGGAAACGAGCAGTGTCAAAAAAACAGAGGCGTATGCCAAAGCAAGTAGAGTGGTTTTAATCGTCCAGATCCGGTGACGTTCAATCGGCTGCGACAGAGAAAGCGTAAAAGTTCCAGAACTGAACTCTTGACCGAACGAAGCAATGCTCAGGAGGGTTGCTCCGAGCAGAAGGAACAATATATGTAAATCGATTGGTACGTCTGAAACGACGTCTCCAGCATTGCCAATCGTTAATAAAAAGGAGGCAACGGCCAGCAGCATTGCCGCAATCCACGCCGGCAGCAGCAGGCGGATTTCCTTTTTGACGAGCGGACTCATGCGCTGGCTTTTTTCAGAAGGCCCGAGGCCACAAAAATCTCTTCGAGCGAAAACGATTCGCAGTGTAGTTCCTCCGGCGAAAGCGACTTGAGCTTTTCCAACAACGGCCCGCTGTTGCCGTTGGCAAAGATTTCCACTTCGCGACCATTTTGTTTCACCTTCAGCGCGCCGGGCAAATCAAGCGGCGCCGGCGGTTGGCCAAATCGCGCGCGGATTTTCCGGAACCGGTCGCGCGCGGCGTCGGCTTCCATCGTCAGCAGTTCATGGCCTTGCTCGATGATGGTGAATTCGTCAATCAATCCCTCGAATTCGGAAATCAAATGCGTGGAGACGAACACGGTGCGGCCCGCGGGATCACCGGATTGGTAGGCGCCGATGACGGTCTCGATGAACTCGCGGCGAACAATGGGGTCGAGGCCGCTGGTCGGTTCATCGAGCACGAGCAATTCCGGCTCCGGACAAATCGCCCCAATCAAGGCGAGCTGGGTTTTCTGTCCTTTGGAGAGGTGGCTGGCTTTTTGATTGGGATCCAGTTGAAAACGCTTCAGCAGGTCGGCCTCAATATCCTGGTTCCAATGTCGTCGGAAGGAGGCAAGGTATTCCAGCGTGCCGCGCACCGTCATCCAGGGATAAAACGCGACGGCGTCGGGGACGTAGGCCAGCCGCGATTTCACGGCCACTTCATGCTTTTGCGGGTCGAGACCAAATACGCGCACCGTACCGGAGTCGGGCCGGAGCAGATTGAGCAGGCACTTGATGGTTGTGGTCTTGCCGGCGCCGTTGCGGCCGAAAAAGCCATAACATTTCCCAGTGTGCACGGTCAGGCTCAATCCATTCACCGCGTCCAGCCTGCCGTAACGACGGTGGAGGTCTCTGATTTCGATGACGGGAATTTCAGTATTCATGCGCATCCTTCCAATGCATTGTGGTGCTCAAGTCGGCCACAGAGCTTTCACCGAGACCGCGAAAGCTTCTCCCTCTCCGCACCCTCGGCGGGAGGGGAGAGGGCCGGGTTGAGGTGAGGTTTGAGCAATCAGTTGAATTCATTTTTCCTCCTTCGCTTTGCGCTCGAAGTAATCGAGCCGTTCCTTGACCAGGGCGAGAAACTTTTCGCGGTCCACCTGCAGGTGATGCGCCATCACCACCGCCTCATCAATTTCCGTGAGCAACAGCTTGTTTTTGACCTGCCAGGTGAACGGCGAATTGTTCTCCTTCAAAAAACAGCCCTTGCCGGGGAGGGTCTCGATGACGCCCTGGCTTTCGAGCTCAGTATAGGCCTTGGCGATGGTATTCCGGTTGACGCGAAGTTCCTCGGCCAGCGGGCGGATGGACGGCAGCGGGTCGCCAGGTCGCAAAGAACCGGACGCCGCCGCGTAGCGGACCTGATCCACCAGTTGCAGGTAAACCGGCTTGCCGGACTTGAAATCAATCTGAAACAGCATGGCTGAATTGTGTGTCATATGACTGTATGACAGTTGGTGATGGGTGTCAAGGAATTTTGGGAATGGGCGGCATTGGTAGGGCCGACCTGCTGGTCCGCCGGGTTTTGAAGTGAGGCGCGCGGCAACGCAGAGCTACCGGGGGTGGATGGCAAGCGCGGCTTCCACGACGCGTTCGACGGAAATGCCGTTCAGGCAACGGAAATCAATGGGGCATTCTCGCCGGAAACATGGCGAGCAGGGCGCGTCGGATTTCAACAGGTGATGCCGCGAGTCGCCCGGCAGGCCGGGTCCGGTCAGTTCGGGCGACGTACTGCCGAAGGGCACGACGACCGGCGTGCCGAGCGCAGCGGCCACGTGCATCGGCCCCGAGTCGTTCGTCAGCAGCACGCGGCTAAGTTTTACCAAAGACATCAATTCGCGGAGGCTGGTTTGGCCGGACAAGTTACGGATTGCGAATTGCGGATTGCGGATTGCGTATTCAATTTGGTTGGCAATGTCAGTGTCGTTCTTGCCGCCAAAAATCAGCCAGATGCAATTTGTCCGCTTCTGGATTTCCTTCGCGACGGCGATGAACCGTTCAGCCGGCCAGCGCTTGGCCGGGCCATATTCTGCGCCGGGGTTCAGGCCGAAAATGGGCTGTGTGATTTTATCCAGGCCAAATTTTTTCTTCACGTTTTCGACTTCCTCCGGCGAAACGAACAATTGCGGTGGCAGTGGTTCCGGTTTCGCGTCCAGCGCGGCGGCGAGATTTAAATACTCATGGATTTGATGCGCTGTAGATGGGGTCTTGGGTCTTGGGTCTTGGGTCTGGGAAATCAGGTTCTTGATCTCGGCGACGGACAATTTCCGCATCCTCATGGCTTCGGCGCGCGGCGGAATGGCCTGGGTCAGGAAGAAATTCCGCCAGGGACGGGCGTAACCGATTCGTCGGGGAATTCCGGCGAGCCACATTTCCATGGCTGAGCGCGGCGAATTGGGCAATACCAGCGCAAGGTCAAAGCGGGTGGGGTGAGCAGCCTGTCCCGCCCTGCGGTGATCTTCGCGAGCCGTCGTCGCTATGCTTTGACGCGCCAAGACCGGCTCGTCAGTAGCCTCGCCCCACCTGCGCAGTTTTCGTCCGACTGCAAAAATGCTTTCCCCCGGAACAAACGGAATCGTCTCATTCACCGCCGGATGGCTTATCCATAAATCTTTCAATTTTTCCGGTGTCAGCAACGCGACATGCGAATCGGGAAATGTTTCGCGCAATCGCATCAAGGCAGGTATGGTCATCACCGCGTCGCCCAGCCAGTTGACGCCGCGAATCAAAATTCGGGGAGCAGATGGCGGATGGGAGGTCGCGGATGGAGAGTTCATTCATCGGGACCGGCTTTTTCAACGTTCGACTGCAGACTGTGGACTGCGGACTGTGGGCTGGCAACTTTAGTCGGCGCGGGTTTCCATCGTTTGTGGACCCAGAACCAGTTGGCCGGATCGCGGCGCACGGCGGCTTCATGCAGCCGGAGCACATCCCGCATAATATTTTCGACCGACCGGGGGTGGCCATTTTCGTGCGTGGGAATTTGTTCACCCAGTTCCACCCGCCATTGGGCCAGGCCAATGCGGAAGCAGACCCCGGCATAAAGTTCACAATGGTAGCGCAGGGCAAAAATCGCCGGCGCCGGATTGGTGGAACAGTCATGTCCCAGAAACGGCAGACGCAACCCCTTGTCGCCTCCATGATGGTCGCTCAATAAACCCAGGATAATATCGGGGCGGTTCATGGCGGCCCGCAACAGCGGCCCGTCGGTGCGACGCTCAAAAAACAGGCAGCCGGAGCGATTGCGTAATTTTTCCATCAGGTGATTGAGCGCGGGCTGGTTCAGGGCCCGGTAAGTCGTGGCGCTTTGATAACCGCGGACCACGTCGCTGACCCGCGCGTACAATTCAAAATTGCCGAAATGCCCGCAAGCATTGATCACGCGACGCGGTGGCGAGAGACGTTCCAGGCCGACATATTCCAGGTGCGGGCGCAACTGATCAAAGCTCATGCCCATGGTTTTGACGGCGCCGGCGTAATTTTCACCCAGGCGCCGGAAATTTTCTTTCGCCAGGGCGCGGATCCCGTCCGGTGACATTTCACGGCCGAAACACATCGTCAGATTATTCAGCGCCACCTGCCGATGCCGCGCGTCGAGCCAATACGCCAGCGTGCCGCCGGCGCGGCCGAGGCGCGCGACCCAGGTCAACGGCAGTGCCTGCAGGAGTGCGACCAGCGCACTGCCGAACCAATAAATCAATGTGTTCATTTTAGCGGAAGCAGATTTTACGGACGCAATCCTGAAAGTCGTTAGCGCCGCTGACGATCTGGATTTCGACGCGCATGAAATAAATCGGCAGATCGCGCCGGTCGATTTTGGGGAAGCGCACGGCGTCTTTTTGGGTGGTGATGATGGTGCTGGCCTGGCGCTTTTTGCCGCGGTTGATGACGTTGAGGATTTCCTGCTGGGTAAACCGGTGGTGATCGGCAAACCGTTTGGAATAGACCAGTTCCGCACCGAGTTGGCCGAGGCTTTTCTCAAAACTTTCCGGCTGGGCGATGCCGCTGAGCGACGCGACCTTGCGCCCCTTGAGAAAATCCAGGCCGATGCGTTCGCCGGTAAAAACATCTTCGAGATACAGCGGATGATGAACGCATTCGATTACCGCGGCGTCAGGGTTTAATTCCATCAGCCGCTGGCGGAGCCCGCCGGTCTGGCCGTCGCTTTTGGTGATAAAGATGGTATGGGCGCGGGCGAGGTGCGACGGCGGTTCGCGCAAGGTGCCGCGAGGCAGCAGATGTTCATTGCCGAACGGCTGCTGTCGGTCCACCAGCACCACGTCATGGCGACGTCCGCGCAGGTCCCAGTATTGAAAGCCGTCGTCCAGCAACAACGTGTCACAGCCGTATTTCTCAATGGCGTAACGCCCACTCTTCACCCGGTCCTTGTCCACCAGCACGATGACATCCTTGAGATTGGACGCCAGCATGTACGGTTCGTCGCCGGCCATTTCCGAATCCAGGAGGAGCGATTTGCCGTCGGAAACGACGCGCGGCGGCGTCTGGTCTTCGCGCAGAAAAATTTTGTTCAGGAACCAGACGTGGAACGGCGGCGGTTTGGAGCGATAACCGCGGGACAGGATGGCGACATTACGGCCGGCGTCGCGCAGTTCGCGCGCGAATTTTTCCACGACGGGCGTTTTGCCCGTGCCGCCGACGGTGAGATTGCCGATGGCGATGACCTGGACGCCGAGGGTTTTGTCGCGAAAGATGCGGACGTTGTAAAGCCAACGGCGCATTTTGACACCGACCTGAAAGAGTTTGGAACCGCCGAACAAAAAGCCGCGCATCAACGCCGCCCGGGTGTCGCGGCGTTCGCCGGAAATGACCTCGAGGGCGAACGTTTCAAGACTTTCAATCCAGTCCCGGAATCTTTCACGCATTGCGGGCGAGTGTGCCAAGACGCCACGCGCGCGGCAAGAATTGGCGTAGCGGCTTTCGGCAGAAAGTCGCACTCTTTCAATGGCTGAAGTTTGCGGCGTTCTGCCAGGACGCCGCTACGCCCAATGGGTGCTTTTGCAGAAATTAAAAGCCCATCCGCGAAATTTCCTTTTCCAGAGTCATCTGGAATTGCTGCACATCCGCCGCGGACGGTTTATAGCCCTGCTGCTTGGGCACCACGCCGAGACGGCCCGTCTGGTCCAGATACCACTCGGCTGTCTGGCCGTCACTGAACGTCACCTTGCCGCTGACAATGGCACCGGCCCGGGTCAGTTGGTCCACGATCACGGAAACCTTGCCGGCGGCGGATGGCGGTTCGGCGGGAGCGGCGGCGGCCTGGGGCGGCGCCGCGGGCGGCGGCTCGACATGTTTGGGCGGTTCGGGGTCCTTGGGAGTCAATTTCAAGTCATCGACCAGGAACCGCACCTCCATGTAGGTGAGCCGCAGACCGAATTCCGCGGCCAGCCGCGATTGGATCTCGGAGAGCTTGGCGCCCTCCAGAATCCAGGCGGTGACGCGCTGGCGTTGATTTTCGTCCAAATTCATAATGGAGATTCTATTTGCCGGGCTTTGGGAAATCCAGTGGCAAGCTGACTTTTGCCCGTCACCGGGCGCGCTGGGTCAGGGCCATCTTGCCGATGTTGGTCAGCACATCCCAGGCGGGGCCGGGGAATTTGTGCATTTGGGTCAATACGTCCTCGAACGCCGACAGGAACCATTGTGCGTCGGTCTCGCTGATCACCAGCGGCGGCAGCAGCTTGATCACGTCGATGGCGTGGCCGGCGACTTGCGTGATGATGTGATGCTTGTCCATCAACGGAATGAGGGCGGCCTGTGGAAACAGGCTCTTATCCATGGTATGGCACATCGTCCAGGCCATTTTCAGACCGAGTGATTTGGGCGGGCCGAACTCGATGCCGATCATCAGGCCGCGCCAGCGGACGTCCTTCACCAGTTCGAACCGGGATTGCAGGCTGCGCAAACCGTTGCCGAAGACATCGCCCAGGCGCGCTGCGTGGGTGATGAGCTGGTATCGATCCAGCACATCGAGCGCGGCGAGGCCGGCGGCCATGGCAAAGCTGCCCTGGCTGAAGGTCGAGCTGTGGACGACCGACCGTTGCATGGAAGAAAAAACCTTGTCGTGAATCCATTTTTTACAGAGCACCGCGCCGGTGGGAACAAATCCGCCGGAAAGCGTTTTGGCCAGGATGACGATGTCCGGATCCATGTTCGGGCCGTCGTGTTCGATGGCCAGGAATTTGCCCGTCCGACCCATGCCCGACTGGACCTCGTCGGCGATGAAGAGGGCGCCGTGTTTGCGGCAAAGGCGCAGCGCCTCGGGCAAATAGCCGGGCGCGGCCACATTCACACCCTTGCCTTGCACCGGTTCGACGATGAATGCGGCCACATCACCCTTTTGGAGCTGGGCTTCCAGGGCATCGACATCGTTGAAGGGAACGGCCCGGCAGTAAGGCAGGAAGGGCTCAAAACCCTCGCGGAAATTTTCGTCGCCATTGATGGAAAGCGCGCCGTAAGTCAGCCCGTGAAATGATTTTTCACAATGAATCACCGTAGGTTTGCCCGTGGCGCAACGCGCGTATTTCATGGCTGTTTCCACCCCCTCGGCGCCGGAGTTGGTGAAGAAGACCATGTCGAGCTGGTTCGGCATCCGCTTTTTCAGTTCGGCCGCCAGCAAGCCGGACAGCAGGGGCGCTTCCAGTTTCACCAGGCTCGGATAGTCCGCGTTGAGAAAATCGATCAGGACGCGGCGGACATCGGGATGATTGCGGCCCAGGCCGAAGACGCCGTAACCTGACAGCAGGTCGAGATACTTCACGCCGTTGATGTCCCAGAGGTAAGGCCCTTCGGCGCGGACATAACACCGGTCAAAGCCGATGGTTTTCAGGGCGCGGACGTTCGCCGGGTTGACGTGCTCCGACTGGAGCTTGTAGTTTTCACCGGCGTGCTGCTTTAACAACCCGACAATATCCAAAATAGGTTCCTGCGACATGACCAGTTATGACGGCATGATAGGCGTTCAGCCTTTCAAAATCCAGTCATAACCTTTGGCCTCTAGTTCCAGGGCCAGTTCCTTGCCGCCGGTGCGCATGATTTTGCCGTCCACCAGAACATGCACGAAATCGGGCACGATATAATTCAACAGGCGCTGGTAATGGGTGATGACCAGCTGTGCATTGTCGGGGCGCTTCAATTTGTTGACCCCGCTCGAAACAATCTTCAGCGCGTCAATGTCCAGACCCGAATCGGTTTCGTCCAGGATGGCGAGTTTCGGCTCCAGCACGGCCATCTGGAAAATCTCCGCGCGCTTCTTTTCGCCGCCGGAAAAGCCCTCGTTCACGGAGCGCTTCAGGAGGTCATCGTTCAGTTCCAGCAGTTTCATCCGTTCCTTGACGAGGGTCAGGAACTCCATCGCATCCAGTTCCGATTCGCCTTTGGCCTTGCGGATTTCGTTGAGGGCGGCCTTGAGGAAATAAGTGCTGTTCACGCCGGGAATCTCGACCGGATACTGGAAGGCCAGGAACAAACCTTCGCGCGCCCGTTCCTCCGGATCGAGATCGAGCAGGTCGTGGCCGTCATAAAGAACCTCGCCGCCAGTCACGTCGTAACCGTCGCGCCCGGCCAACACGGCCGCCAGCGTGCTTTTGCCGCTGCCGTTCGGGCCCATGACGGCATGGACTTCGCCGGCGGAAACCGTCAGGTTGACGCCCTTCAGGATTTGTTTGCCCTCGACGCCTGCCGAGAGATTTTTGATTTCCAGAATTGGTTGATTGCTCATGTAAATTTTTCATCCTCGTCCTCCTGCTCGTTCTCGCCATCGAAAAATTGAGGACGACAACGAGTACGAGGACGACCGGGATTAATTTATCCTACGCTGCCTTCCAGGCTTACGCCCAGAAGTTTCTGCGCTTCCACGGCGAATTCCATCGGCAGTTCCTTGAAGACCTCCTTGCAGAAACCGTTGACAATCATGTTCACGGCATCCTGGGTCGAGAGTCCGCGCTGGTTGCAATAGAAAATCTGGTCCTCGCCGATCTTTGAGGTCGTCGCCTCGTGCTCGACGCTGGCCGTTGTGTTTTTCACCTCGATATACGGAAACGTGTGCGCGCCGCATTTGGCACCGATCAGCATGGAGTCGCATTGCGAGAAGTTGCGCGCGTGGGCGGCACTCTTCTGGATTTTCACCAGGCCGCGATAGCTGTTCTGGCCGCGCCCGGCGGAAATGCCCTTGGACACAATCGTGCTGCGGGTGTTCTTGCCGATGTGCGTCATTTTTGTGCCGGTATCGGCCTGCTGGTAATTGTTCACCACAGCCACGGAATAAAATTCGCCCACGGAGTTGTCGCCGAGCAAAATGCAGCTGGGATATTTCCAGGTGATGGCCGAGCCGGTCTCGACCTGCGTCCAGGAAATTTTCGAATTGCGGCCTTTGCACAATCCGCGCTTGGTCACGAAATTGTAAATGCCACCCTTGCCGTTTTCGTCGCCGGGATACCAGTTCTGGACGGTGGAATACTTGATTTCCGCATGGTCGAGCGCGATGAGTTCGACGACGGCCGCGTGCAACTGGTTTTCATCACGCATCGGCGCGGTGCAACCTTCGAGATAGCTCACATAAGCGCCCTCGTCGGCCACGATGAGCGTGCGCTCGAACTGGCCGGATTTGGCGGCATTGATGCGGAAGTAGGTCGAGAGCTCCATGGGACAGCGCGTGCCTTTGGGCACGTAACAAAACGAGCCGTCGGTGAAGACCGCCGAATTCAGCGACGCGTAAAAATTGTCGGTGTGAGGCACGACCGTGCCGAGATATTTTTTAACGAGCTCGGGATGTTCCTGCACCGCCTCGCTCATCGAACAAAAGATGATGCCCTTTTCCGCGAGCTGTTTTTTGAAGGTGGTGCCGACGGACACGGAATCAAACACCGCATCCACCGCCACGCCGGCCAGCCGTTCGCGCTCCTTCAACGGAATGCCCAGTTTCTCATACGTCTCCAGCAGCTTCGGGTCCACCTCCTCCAGGCTTTTCGGTCCGTCGGTATTTTGCTTGGGCGCGGAGTAATAGGTGATGTCCTGAAAATTGACCGGCGGATAATGCACCTTGGCCCATTCGGGCACGGTCATGGTCAGCCAGTGACGGTAGGCCTTGAGGCGCCATTCGGTCAGCCACGCTGGTTCCTTTTTCTTCGCGGAGATGAGGCGGATGATGTCCTCGTTCAGGCCCGGTGGCGCGGATTCGGTCTCCACGTCGGTGTAGAAACCGTACTTGTATTCCTGTTTGACCAGGCCTTCAATTGTTTCAGTGGCGGTGCTCATCGTTGGTAAAACGCACTTTTTTCTTCTTCGCGCAATCCGGGCAGACGCCGTGGATGGCGACTTCAAAATGTTCGGCCTTGAACCCGTGCGGGAGAACGATACGGGGTTTTGGGCTTTCCGGCAAATCCACGTCAAAGACCGCGTCACAGCCATTGCAATAAAAATGGCCGTGCTCGCGCATATTGGGGCAGAAGCGGGTGGCGCCGCGGTCGAGTTGCACCTGGCGCACGAGGCCGCAACGGACGAGTGCTCCGAGGCAATTGTAGACGGTGGCATGGGAAATTTCCGGCATCTGCCTTTTGGCGCGGATAAAGACCTCCTCGGCGGTGGGGTGGTTGCGTTTTTGCAGCAACACCTGATAGACGTGCTCCCGCTGCGGGGTGAAACGCAAGCCGCCCGCCCCCAGCCGTTCGGTGAGGCGGCGTTCCACATTTTTGCGACCGGAATTCTTCACGCGGCCAGCATAATACGCCCCGCTGACCGGGTCAAGATTTAGAATAATTCTAAATAGAGGAAGGGATGGCGCACCGCCCTCCCGGTTATTTCGGGGGAGTGGACGCGGCCCGGTTCTGCAAATCAATAATTCTTGACTTCAATTAGAATTGTACCTAATATTAGTCTTACTTCCTATGGACACCTCAAGCAAAGGTGGAACGGCGCCTCGCAACTATTTCGGCGGCAAACACGAGGGTTTTACCGTGGTTGAATTGCTCGTGGTCATGACTACGATGGCGATTTTGGCCGTGATGTTGCTGCCGGCATTGGCCGGGACGCAGGCACAATCCAAAACGACCGCCTGCACGGCGCGTTACCGGCAATGGGCGGCCTCGGCCAATCTGTACGCCAATGATAATCGTGGATGGTTGCCGTCGTTCACTCCGGCTGGCGGAGGCGGCTACGCCTGGGATGTGGGCACAAATATGATCAGTGCGCTGTACCCGTATGGGATGGATGTGCCCAACTGGTTTTGCCCCATGCGGCCGACCCAAATGGATGCCGCCAACCAGTGGTGGCAGATCCATTCGGGCCAACCGATTCAAAATGATACTGACTTGAGACTGTATTTTAGTCGGAACTATCCGCAAGAATGTATCATAAACGACAATTATTGGGTACCGCGCGGCACGAGCCCGGGCAGTACCACCACTTTTCCCACAGATTATTCCACAAGACCTCAGCCTATTTGGCCGGTTTGGCTCAAAAACCAGCCGACGCTGCCAACTTCTGTTATTTATGGCTGGCCGCAACGATTGCATGACATGGCGGTGCCCTGTGTGCCGATAGTCAGCGATTCGGCCGGGTCGGGTCAGGGCGGCGGGTTAATCTCGCCCGGGCCCGGTTCCCCCTCCGTGACCAACATTTCGCCGAACACGGCGCATTTCCTCGACGGCATTCTGATTGGTGTGAATTGTGCCTATGCCGATGGTCATGTGGCCGGCCACACTCCGGACCAGATGCGGTGCGTGTATCAACCGGCGGGCGGTGGGCCTTACTGGTTTTATTAGCACAGATCCGAATTGAGGCATGAAAGCGTCAATGGACAATTTCGAAAATGGAGGTGAATCATTTTTCCGGGTAGGGACGCGTCGCCGTCGGGTCCGGACGGCTCGGCGCGGCGTCCGGACCTTGCCAAAACCCTTTGACGAAAGCAGGCCACCCATTGGGGAAGCATCGGTTTGCTGGCGGGCAGCCTTCACCCTGATTGAATTGCTGGTGGTCATGACCACGATGGCGATTTTGGCCGTGATGTTGCTGCCGGCATTGGCCGGGACGCAGGCACAATCCAAAACGACCGCCTGCACCGCACGTTTCCGGCAGTGGGCGGCCTCGGCCAATTTGTATGCCAATGACAATCGCGGTTGGCTGCCGGCGTTCGTTCCAAACGGCGGAGGCGATTTTGCCTGGGACGTGGGAAGTAACATCGTTGATGCACTCTATCCATTTGGACTGGACATACCGGATTATTTTTGCCCCATGCGTCCTGTCGAATGGGACGCTGCGAACGCTTGGGGACTGGCCAACTATGGCCATCCGATTCAGAACAGCAGTATCTTGCACCTGTATCTGAGCAGGAACTTTCCGGCAGAATGCGTGTTAAATGACAATTTTTGGGTACCACGCGGCACGAGCCCTGGCAGTACCACCACTTTTCCCACAGATTATTCCAGCAAGTCTCAGATTATCTGGCCACCTTGGCTTAAGAATGAGCCGACGCCAACGTTTGCCGTTTATGGTTGGCCACAACGGTTGCATGATATCTCCGTACCTTATGTGCCAATTGTCAACGATTCGGCAGGGTCAGGTAATTTCCCCGGGTTGCTGAAATCCCCTGTTGTTGGTCCAAACGTAACCAACATCTCGCCGACCACGGCGCATTTCGTCAATGGCACGTTGCTTGGCGTCAACCTCGCTTATGCCGACGGTCATGTAGTCAGTCACACCCCGAACCAGATGCGATGCGTGTACTTTAATGGCAGCGGTGGCTCCGCTATTTTTTGGTTTTATTGAACGATTACTGATAGGAAATCTATGAAGACAACCAACTCGAAGAATTGGAGCCGTGGACGTCCGTCCGCTCTCACTTCGATCCTCCGACAAAAGAGATGGAGCCCCGAAGGCTTTCGGGGCTGCTACGGGAAATTGAGATTTTGCCAGGGTCTCTTTTGTTCGCTCATCGCCGCCGCCAGCCTGATGCCATCAGCAACAGTTACCCTGGCCGGTTCGCTCCCGCCGCAATTGCTCACAGCCCGCAATGCCTCCGTGGCCCTGCCGGCCGGCGGCAACGGCGATTCGTGCGGCGCGGTGGTCAGTCCCGATGGCCGGTTTGTGGTTTTCTCCAGCGCGGCCAACAATCTGGTGCCGGAAAACGATCGGCAAATCTACCTGAACGTGTTTTTGCGAGATCGCGCCAGCAACACGACCACGCTGGCCAGCGTGAGCCTGACCAGGACCAGCGGCGGTAACGGGCATTCGCTCTACGGCCGGGTCTCCACCAATGGACAGTTCGTGTTGTTTGAAAGCCAGACCGGCAATCTGGTCACCGCCGATACCAATTGGATTGGCGACATTGTCGTGCGCGACATGCTGGCCGGAACCACCATCGCCGCCAGCGTGGCGACTAATGGTGGACAGGCCAGCGGGCGGTCTTACGATGCAGTCATGACTCCGGATGGCCGGTATGTTGCGTTTGCCAGCATGGCAACCAATTTGGTCGCAGGAGACAATAACGGTATTCCCGATGTTTTCGTTCGGGACATGGTGGCCGGCACCACCACGCTCGTGAGCGTCGGGTCGGCGGGTCCGCCCCTGGGAACCACACCTTTTATTACCGCGGCCACGCCGCAGATTACGGCGGATGGCCGTTGTGTGGCATTTTACAGCAGCGCCACTGGAATGGTCGCCGGGGTCAGCGGGAACGGAGACGTTTTTGTTCGCGATCTGGCGGGCGGAACCACGACCTGGGCCAGTGCCGATGCCGCGATGATTCTGCAATCAACGTTCGGCTCCGTTTCCAATATCATTTCCTATTATCCGCGATTGAGTGATGACGGCGAATTGGTGGCATTCAAATCCAGCGCGACGAATTTCAGTGGAACCAATGTGATTGGGGTCACGGCGATTCTCGTTTATGACCTGATTCTCGGTCTGACGACGCTGGTCACGACCAATGCGGTGGATTCGTTGCCGGACGATGAAAACCGGTATGGCCCGGAGTTGGCGGTCGACGGACGATTCATTGCCTACGTGAGCCAGGAACCGACCGGCGGCGGCACCAACTCGAGTGTTTATGTCTGGGATTCGCTGGCCGACACCAACATTCTGGTGAGCACCGACGGCAGCGGTGTCCCGACCAATACGATTTCCGACACGCCGGTGTTCAGCCCGGACGGACGGTATGTGGTATTTCGGAGCAACGCCTCCAACCTTGTCACCAACGCCGTTTCGAGCGGCTTCC